>NZ_BAAAFZ010000006.1:21425-166272 GCF_039523795.1 Craurococcus roseus
CTCGCGATACCGATCGGCGAGAGCTTCCGGTCCGAGATCAGCGAAGCACTCCGCAGGGTTCTCCCGTCTATAGCTCTCCGCTTCGTACGTCAGAACCTCCAAAAAGAAGGTATAAGGATTAGGTGATTTTTTTGTGAACGTTGTTTCCGAAACCCGGCGCATGAACTCGCCACGAACTTTCCTCAAAACCGGCCTGACAAGCTGCTGCACATGCTTAATCTGAAGTTCTTCGGATGGGCACCAGACCTGGGCCAGGTAGTCGAAGAACGCCGCAGGGGCATCAACCGCGCGAGCGAAGCGGCAGCAATGCTTTGAGGTTCGAAACTGTTTGATCGCCAGGTCGAGCGGAACCCCCATGAACTCCAAGTTATTGAAGATCATCACGCCTAGCGGGTCGGAAGTGGAGAGTTCGAACAGCTTGTCCGCTGAAGGATAAATCTTCTCTGCACCGCCGATCGTCATGGTCACTGCGCTGTCCGCTGCGAGTGTCACGGCAGACCGGTTGATGATGGCGACCTCAGCGGTCATCGCGCTTCCACCGCGCTGCGGCCGCAACGCGCGCGATCTCCCGCCTCTGTTCCTGCGTGAGCTTCTCTGCCCGTGCAGCACCGCCTTTGAGCCCGCCGCGCCGGCCGAGTGCGACGGCGGCAGCGTTCTTGCCGTCCGGGGTCAGGAGTGGGTCTTCTTGCTCGCCCGTGGCTATGTCCACCAGGAGCTTCGCAAGTTGGTTAAGGTCACGCGGGCGTTTGCTTGAGCGGTTTGGCATGGCCGGACCCTGCACCAGCCAGTCGTGGCCCGTCAAGGATGCCTTTCCGCTCAAGCAATCCAGCAGGATTTCGAACTGGGTGCCTACCGGGCGGACAGCCGCGCGTTCCGCGCGAGACCCGACCCGCTGACCAGCCCGACGCAGGCCAGCCAGAGCGCGAGCCCGACCGGCACGAGGCGGGCGGCCCCGCGCGGCAGATGGCGCCTGGCGCCGGCAGCCAGGGCGATCGCGGTGGCCGCGAGGGAGCGAGGGAGGACGCGGCCGCCGTCAGTCGGCCCCCGCCGAGGCCAGCGGCAGCGCCCGCTCCGGGAAGGCTCCCGCGTCCGGCGCGCGGCGGGCGCCCGGGGCGGCGCGGCCGAGGAAGCGCCGGACGGGGCCGGGCGCCGCCTTGGGCAGCGCCAGGGCGTAGAGCGCCGGGGCGACCAGCAGCGTGGCGAAGGTCGCCAGGGTCAGGCCGCCGATCATCGCCACCGCCATCGGCCCCCAGAACACGGAGAGCGTCAGCGGCACGAAGGCCAGCACGGCGGCGAGCGCGGTCAGCAGCACCGGCCGGGCGCGGCGCACCGTGCTCTCCACGATGGCCTCGCGCAGCTCCGCCCCGGCCTCCAGGTCCTGGCGCACCTGGTCCACCAGGATCAGCGTGTTGCGCATCACCATGCCGGCCAGCGCGATGACGCCGAGCAGCGCCACGAAGCCGAAGGGCTTGTCCATGAGCAGCAGCGCCGCCGCCGCGCCCGGGATGCCGAGGGGCGCGGTGGCCAGCACCAGCGCCGTGCGTCCGAAGTGGCGGAGCTGCCACATCAGCAGCAGGAGCATGGCGCCGACCATCACCGGGAAGAGGGCGTAGAGCGCGGCGTTGGCCTTGGCGCTCTCCTCCACCGCGCCGCCGGTGACGATGCGGACGCCGGGCGGCAGGGCGGCGCGCAGGGCCTCGATGCGCTGCAGGGCCGCCATCGTCACGTCCGGCCCTTGCAGGCCCTCCGCCACGTCGGCGCGCACGGTCAGGAAGGGCTCGCGGTTGCGGCGCCAGAGGATCGGCTCCTCCATCACCGGCTCCAGCCGCGCGAGCTGGGACAGGGGGACCGCGCCCGCCGGCGTCGAGACCGTCAGGTCGCCTATGGCGCCGAGGCCGAGCCGTTCGGCCGCGGGGGCGCGCACCACCACGTCCACCAGCCGGTTGCCTTCGCGGAGCTGGGTCGCGGTCGTGCCGGACAGGAGCGCTTGCAGGGACTGCGCGACCGAGGCGGGCGAAAGGCCGAGTTGCGCCAGCCGTTCGCGGTCCAACGCGATCCGCATCGCAGGCGCGCGCTCGCCCCAGGAGAACTGCACGTCGCGCGTCCCCGGCGTGGCGCGCAGCGCGCCCATCACGTCGTCGGCCGCGCGGCGGAGCGCCTCCGCGTCCGGGCCGTGGACGCGGAACTGCACCGGGAAGCCGACGGGCGGGCCGAATTCCAGGCGGGACACGCGGACGCGGGCCTCCGGAATCGTGCCGTCGTCGGCCAAGGCCCGGAGCTTCGCCAGCAGCCGCTCGCGCGCGGGCAGGTCGGCGCTCTGGATCACCACCTTGGCGAAGGCCTCGTTGGGCAGGTCCGGGTTGAGCGCCAGGAAGAAGCGCGGGGCGCCGGCGCCGAGGTAGGTGGTGAAGGTGCGCGCGTCCGGGTCGCCGCGCAGCGCGGCCTCGACGGCCTCCGCGGCCTTCTGCGTCGCGCGCACCCCGGCGCCCTGGCGCAGGTTGATGTCCACCAGCAGTTCGAGCCGCGCGGAGGTGGGGAAGAACTGCTTGCGCGTGGCCGCCATGCCGGCGAAGCCCGCGGCCATCACCGCGAGCGTGGCGAGGAGCACGGCGGCGCGGTGGTCCACGCACCACGACACCGCGCGCCGGAGGGCGCGGTAGCCGCGCGTGTCGTAGGCCTCGTGGTGGCCCGCCGCGCGCTTGGGCATCGGCAGCAGCTTCACGCCGAGGTAGGGCGTGAACACCACGGCGACGAGCCAGGACGCGACCAGCGCCGCGCCCACCACCCAGAAGATGCCGCCCGCGTACTCGCCCGCGGTGGAGGCGGCGAAGCCCACCGGCAGGAAGCCCGCCACCGTCACCAGCGTCCCGGAGAGCATGGGGAAGGCGGTGGAGGACCAGGCGAAGGTGGCCGCGCGCACCCGGTCCCAGCCCCCCTCCAGCTTCACCGCCATGGCCTCGATGGCGATGATCGCGTCGTCCACCAGGAGGCCGAGGGAGAGGATGAGCGCGCCGAGCGTGATGCGCTCCAGCTCCATCCCCCAGGCGAGCATGACGAGGAAGACGACCGCCAGGGTCAGCGGCACGGAGAGCGCGACGATGATCCCGGCGCGGAAGCCGAGCGACAGGAAGGAGACGAGCATCACCACGGCCAGCGCCGCGGCGAACTTCAGCAGGAACTCGGACACGCTCTCCTGCACGACGCGCGGCTGGTCGGCGATCTTCTCGATCTCCAGGCCGGCGGGCAGCTCGGCGCGGGCGGCCGCCACGGCGGCGTCGAGGTCGCGGCCGAGTGCCAGCACGTCGGCGCCGGCGCGCTTGGCGACGCCCACCAGCACCGCGGGCTTGCCTTCGTGCCGGATGGCGTTCGTCGGGGGATCGGCGGTGCCGCGGCCCACCGTGGCGATGTCGCCGAGGCGGAGCGTGCGGCCGCCGCTCTCGATGGGGATGGCGCGGATCGCGGCCAGGCCGTCGAAGCCCTCCTCCGCGCGGAGGAAGACGCGGGAGGAGCCGGTTTCCGCCACGCCGGCGGGCGAAACGGCGTTCTGGCGCGCGAGCGCCTCGACCACCGCCGCGGGCTGCACCGCGAGGGTCGCCAGCCGGGCGTGGCTCACGTCCACGAAGACCTTCTGCGCCTGCTCGCCGAAGATGGCGACCTTGCCGGCGCCGGGGAGCGCCAGCAGCCGCAGCCGGATCGCCTCCGCTTGCCGCACCAGCTCGGCGTTGTCGGCGCCGGTGACGGCGAGCACGGAAGCGTAGACGTCCGAGTACTCGTCGTCGAAGAACGGCCCCTGCACGCCGGCGGGCAGGAAGTGGCGCATGTCGCCGACCTTCTTGCGCACCTGGTACCAGAGGCCCTGCACCTCGCGCGGCGGCGTGGTGTCGCGCAGCACCACCGTCGTCACGGCGGCGCCGGGCCGGGTGTAGGTTTGCAGGTAGTCGAGGTGGGGCAGGTCCTGGAGCTTGCTCTCGATCCGGTCGGCGACCTGGGACTGCATCTCCTCCGCCGTGGCGCCGGGCCACTGGGCGGAGACGACTATCAGCTTGAGGGTGAAGCCCGGGTCCTCGGCGCGGCCGAGCCGGAGGTAGGAGAAGGCGCCGGCGGCGGCCAGGATCAGGATGAGGAACAGGGTCAGCGCGCCGTTCCGCACCGCCCAGTCGGAGAGGTTGAGCTTCATCGCGGCGGCCCTCCCGTGGCGGTCAGCGCAGGGTGGCGGACAGGCGGGTGCCGGCGACCCGCACCCGCGAGTCCGGGTCCAGCACCTGCGGGCCGACCGCGACGACCCGGTCGCCGTCCGCGAGCGGGCCGCGGAGCGTCGCCGTGACCTCGCCGAGCGAGACCACCTCCACCGGCACGGCGGAGACCTTGGCGCCCTCCACGCGCCACACCATCGGGCCTCGCCCGCGGTCGTGCAGCGCGGAGAGCGGCAGGGTGGCGGCCGCCTCGCCGCCGCCATCGGCCGCGGCGAGGCGCACCGTCCCCGTCATGCCGAGCGCGACCCAGTCGGGGGCGCCGGGCAGGGAGAAGCGGGCGGTGTAGGTGCGGAGCGCGGTTTCGGCCTGCGGCGCCAGCTCGCGCAGCCGCGCTGGGAGCACCTCGTTGGGGCGGGCCCAAAAGGCGGCTTCGGCGCGCCCCCCGGCGGCCTCGGCCATCGCCGCTTCCGGCACCTGCACGACCAATTCCCGTTCTTCCGGGTTGGCGACGCGGAGCACGGCTTGGCCTTCCGCCACGACCTGCCCGGCTTCGGCGAGCAGGGCCGTCACCACGCCGTCCGTCGGCGCGCGCAGGACCGCGTAGTCCAGGCGGCGCTTGGCCAGATCGAGTTGCGCGCGGGCGGAGGCCGCGCGCTCGGCGGCGCTGCGGGCGGCGGCGACGCGCTGGTCGTCAAAGGCGGCCGAGACGTGGCCGGCGGCGAGCAGGGTCCGCGAACGGGCGGCGTCCGCCGCCGCTTGGCGCGATTGCGCTTCGGCCGCCGACAGGTCGGCCTCGGCGGCGCGTACCGACAAGGCCAGGTCGGCGGGGTCGAGGCGGGCGAGTTCCTGCCCGGCCGTGACGCGGCCGCCGACCTCCACCAGCCGCGCGGCGATCCTGCCGCCGACGCGGAAGCCGATGTCGGCCTCCCGCCGCGCCCGGACGAAGCCGGTGTAGGCCTGGGCGGCGCCGGCCGGGGCGAGCCGGACCTCGGCCACCTGCACGGGCTTGGGCGCTTCGGCTTGCGGCGTCGGGGTGCCTTCGGCCTTGCACCCGGCGAGGGCGGCGGACGCGAGGGCGGCGAGGGCTAGGTGCTGGACGGGACGCATGGCGCTCTCCGGCATGGGCCTGAGCGCAGATTAGCTAATGACTGATGATTGTCAATAGTCGTCACATCAGGAAGCATCGGGCCGGAGGGCGCGGAGGACGAACGCCGTCATCTGCTCCGCCTGCGCCGCCATCTCCGCCTCCGGCATCAGCCGGGACATGCACTCCTCGACCAGCACCGGGTGGTTGAAGGCCAGCACCGCCTGCTTGACCGTGCGCGCGGTTTGTTCCGGGTCCAGCTTGGCGAAGTCGCCGGCCGCCATGCCGTCCATCAGCACGTGCCGGATCGCCCCTTGGACGCTGTGGATGAAGCGTTCGATCACGCCCCAGTGCTCGGCCATGGCGGCGGTGACCATGTCGTGCATGCGCTTTTCGCTGAAGAACAGGGCCACGTGTTGGGTGTGGATGTGCCGGAGCAGGGCGGCCAAGCGCTCCGGCGCCGGTTCCGGGCCGCGCGCGATGGCCCAGGCGGCGTCCACCAGCCCTCCCAGCAGGCGTTCCGCTATGGCCTCGTTGATGGCGCTCTTGGAGGGGAAGAAGCGGTAGACGTTGGCCGGCGACATGCCGAGTTCGCGGGCGATGTCGGCCACTGCGGTTTTCTGGTAGCCCATGGTCCGGAACAGCCGCTCGGCCGTTTCCTCGATGCGGGCTCGGGTGGCTTCGGCGCGGTTCTTCGGGCTGGTCGTGGCCGACATGGTCTGACGGTTTTCCTCAATCGTCACAGACTGCACCGGTGAATCGCTTCGTGGAAGCTCGAGGCGCGGCATGAGACCGCAACGCCGGCGGCGGGCGGTCGTCACCCGCGCCCGCCGGCCAGCCGCGCCGCCGCCGGGCTGCGGCCGAGGCGCAGCATCGCCACGCAGCCCAGCGCCGGGCCGATCGCCAGCGCGGCGAAGGCCCCGCCCCAGCCCAGGCGGGCCACCAGCACGGGCATCAGGTGGATCGTTACCAGCGTCAACGCGAAGCCGAGGCAGGTCTGCACCGTGAGCATGGTGCCGGTCAGGCCGGGTTCGGAAAGCTCCGCCACGCTCGCGGAGAACTGCGCGGAGTCGGCGACGGCCGCCGCGCCCCAAACCAAGCAGAGCCCGACCGTGAGCGACGGGTGCGAGCCGAAGGCCGGCCCGGCGAGCAGGCAGCAGGCGCCGGAGGTCGCCATGGCCCACACCGTCACCCGCACCCTCCCCACCCGGTCCGCCAGCAGCCCGGCCGCGACGCAACCGACCGCGCCCGCCGCGATCACGGCGAAGGCGGCCAGCGCCGCCACGCCCGCCGCGGCACCGCCTCCCGCGTCGCCGCCGGCACCCNCCGCCGCCAGCTTCGCCGCCACGCCCGGCGGCGAAGCTGGCGGCGAGGTAGGGCCCGACCCAGGCCCACAGGGCGTACAGCTCCCACATGTGCCCGAGGTAGCCGAGGGTCGCCAACCGCGTGCCGCGGTTGCGCCACAGCCGCAGCGCGTCGCCGGGCCGGAAGCCGAACGGGGCGGGCGCGTGGCGCGGGCCGAGTTCGGCCAGCCCGACCAGCGCCGCCCCGGCGACGGCCGCGAGCGAGGCCGCGCCCACCGTCAGCCGCCAGTCCAGCCCGCCCAGGGCGTTGACCAGGTGCGGCGAGGCCGAGCCCAAGGTGAGCCCGCCCACCAGCAGGGCCACCACCAAGCCCGTGTCGCCGCGGTCGGCCCAGCCGGCCGCCAGCTTCATCCCCACCGGGTAGACTCCCGCCAGCGCCGCCCCCGTGGCGAAGCGCGCCGCGATGGCGGCGTCGGCGCCCGCCGGCACCGCCAGCATCGCGGCGTTCGCGGCCGCGCCGAGCAGCGCGGCGGCGGCGAGCACCCGCCTCGGGTCGTAGCGGTCGGGCAGGGACAGGGCGGCGCTGAACAGCGTGCCGGCCACGAAGCCCGCCTGAACGGCCCCCGTCAGCAACGATTGGAAGCCGGCGCCGGCCGCCGCCGCGGCTTCCCGCGCCATCCCGGGACCGGCGGCGGTGCCCGAGAACCACAACGACAACGCCAGCACCTGCGCGGCGATGATCAGGGCCAGGTTGGCGGCCTTGCCGGCCAAATCGCGTCCTCCGTTCCGTGCCCCGGGCGGGAATCGGGCCTCCCGCGCCGGGGCCGCCGAGGCGCCGCGGGCCGGCCCCGCGGTCCGGCCTAGGCCAGTTCGAGTTCCCGGTACCCCTTCGCCGCCACCTCGTCGCACCACGCGCGGTACGCGGGCGCGCTCCCGCTGTAGCGCGCGACGATGCGGGTCTGCTTGCCTTCCACGTTGGTGTTGACGCCGGTGAACCAGGAATCGACCTCGTTGGACAGGAGGCCCGAGCCCACCGCCTTGACGTGGTCGGTCCAGGCCGCGACCGCCTCCGGCCGGGCGTCGACGCGGGTGAGGCCCCGCTCCCACATGTGGCGGAGCAGGCCCGTCACCCAGTCGACGTTGTACTCGATGCTGCGCGGGATGTTGCCGAGGGCGGTGTGCGGCCCCATCAGCATCAGCATGTTGGGGAAGCCTTCGACCAGGACGCCCATGAAGGTCTGCGGCCCGCCCGCCCACCGGTCCTTCAGCCGCTGCCCGCCCGCGCCCCTGATGTCGATGCGGTCGAAGCTGCCGGTGATGGCGTCGAACCCCGTCGCGTAGACGATCATGTCGAATTCGTGCTCGGCGTCGGTGGTCCGGATGCCTTGCGGCGTGATGCGCTCGATCGGCGTTTCCCGGAGGTCCACCAGCCGGACGTTGGGCTGGTTGTAGACCTCGTAGTACCGCGTCTCCAGCGGCACGCGGCGGGTGCCGAAGCCGTGGTTCTTCGGGATCAGCTTCTCGGCCACCGCGGGGTCCTTCACCCGTTGGCGGATCTTGCGCGCGACGAATTCGGTGATGGCCGCGTTCGCCTCCCGGTCGGTGAGGACGTCGCGGAAGTTGCCTTGCCAGATGCCGAAGCCGGGCGAGGCGTACAGCTCCTCGAAGAACGCTTCGCGCTCCTCCGGCGTCACCTCGAAGGCGCCGCGCGGGTCGGGCGTGTGCAGGAAGCAGGCGAAGGACTCGCGGCAGCGCGCGAAGATCCCCGGGTAGCCGGCCTTGATCCGGCGCTGCTCCTCTTCGGTGATCGGGCGGTTGTGCAGCGGCGCGCACCAGTTCGGCGTGCGCTGGAACACGGTCAGGTGCGCGGCGGTCTTGGCCACCTCCTGGATGGTCTGCACGCCGGTGGCGCCGGTGCCGATCACCGCCACGCGCTTGCCCGCGAAGCTCACCGGATGGTGCGGCCAATGGTAGGTGTGGAAGGCCTCGCCCCGGAAGGTCTCGACCCCTTCGATGCGCGGCAGGGTCGGCGCCGAAAGCGGGCCGACGGCGGTGATCAGGAAGCGCGCGGTGTGGCGGCTGCCGTCTTCCAGCGCCACGTCCCAGCCCCGGAAGTCCTCCCGCCAGTGGGCGGCGGCCACCCGGCTGCCGAAGCGGATGTCGCGGCGCAGGTCGAACTTGTCGGCGACGTGGTTGAGGTAGCGCAGCGTCTCGGGCTGGGGCGCGAAGTGCTCGGACCAACTCCACTCCTCCAGCAACTCCTGCGAGAAGGAGTAGCCGTAGGAGTAGCTTTCCGAGTCGAAGCGCGCCCCGGGGTAGCGGTTCCAGTACCAAGTGCCGCCGACGCCGGAGCCGGCCTCGAACACGCGCACCCGCAGGCCGAGTCCGCGCAGGCGGTGGAGCTGGTACAGGCCCGACATGCCGGCGCCGATGATGATGGCGTCGTGGTCCAAGGCCGGCGCCGCGTCCGCCGCGGCTGCCCCCATCTCGCGCGAGGTGGCCATCCGTCGTTCCTCCCGCATCCGGCGCCGGAGAAGATTGCGCCGTCCGTGCCGTCCATCCCATAGCGGCGGCCGGGCGGGCGGGATACGGGTCCGATGACTCCCCGGGAAATCGCGTCCGCCAGCGCCCGCGGGTATCGTGCCCGCCGCCTGACCAGACCCACGAGAGGACGACGCCCATGAACCTGGCCCGCTTCCCGCGCATCCGCCTCGGCCACGGCCCGACGCCGCTGGAGCCGATGGAGAACCTGACCAAGCGCCTCGGCGGGCCGCGGCTCTGGATCAAGCGCGACGACTGCACCGGCCTGTCCACCGGCGGCAACAAGACGCGCAAGCTGGAGTACCTGATGGCCGACGCGCGGGCGCAGGGCGCGGACACCGTCATCACCCAGGGCGCGACCCAATCCAACCACGCGCGGCAGACGGCGGCGGCTTGCGCCAAGCTCGGCTTCCGCTGCCACATCCTGCTGGAAGACCGCACCGGCTACACCGACGACGCCTACCGCATGTCCGGCAACGTGCTGCTGGACAAGCTGCACGGCGCCAGCGTGGAGCGGCGTCCCGGCGGCGCCGACATGCAGGCGGAGATGGAGGCGGTCGCGGAGCGGATGCGCGGGGAGGGCAAGCGCCCCTACGTCATCCCGGGCGGCGGCTCCAACCCCATCGGCGCGCTGGGCTACGTGACGGCGGCGCTGGAGTTGGTGAACCAAGCGGCGGAGATGGGCCTCAAGATAGACCACCTCGTCCACGCCACCGGCAGCGCCGGCACGCAGGCGGGGCTGGTGGCCGGCTTGGTCGGGCTGAACAGCGGCATCCCCGTGCTCGGCATCGGCGTGCGCGCGCCGCGGGAGAAGCAGGAGGCGAACGTGCTGGCGCTGGCGCAACGCACCGCCGATCACCTCGGGCTGCCTCCCGGCACGGTGCGGGCGGAGCACGTGGTGGCCAATTGCGACTACGTCGGCCAGGGCTACGGCATCCCGACGCGGGGCATGGTGGACGCGGTGCGGCTGGTGGCCGAGACGGAGGGCGTGCTGCTCGACCCGGTGTACTCTGGCAAGGGCATGGCGGGGCTGATCGACCTCGTGCGGAAAGGCTCCTTCCCGGAGGATTCGAGCGTCGTGTTCCTGCACACCGGCGGCGCGGTCGGCCTGTTCGGCTACCCGGACGCCTTCGACTTGCCCGCCGAAGCGGCGTGACGCTGGAGGCCGCGCGCCGCGTCGCGCCCGGCCTGCTGCTCGCGGCCGCGGTCGCCGCGGCCTCCCTGGCCTTGGCGCCGGCTTCCGGTGCGCTGGTGCGCGCGGCCTTCGGCCCGCAGGCGCCGGCGGTGCCGGCGATGGTGCTCGCCCTCGTGCTCGGCATGGCTTTGGGCAGGGTCGCGGCGCGGCCGGCCTTCGCGGAGGGGCTCGGCTTCTGCGCCAAGCGCCTGCTGCGCGTCGCCGTGGCGCTGCTGGGGCTGCGCATCGCGGTCGGCGACGTCTTCGCGCTCGGCGCCGGCACGGCCTTGCTGGTCGTGGCGGCGATGGCGGGGACGCTCGCCTTCGCGGTCTGGATGGGGCGCCGGCTGGGGCAGGAGGCCGGCGCGGGCGCGCTCGCCGGCGCCGCGACCGCCATTTGCGGCGCCTCGGCCACCCTGGCCGCGGCGGCCGCGCTGCCGGCCTGGCGGGACAAGGGGCGGGACGTCGCGTTCACGGTGGTCGCGGCGAACGCCGCCTCCACGCTCGCCATGCTGGCCTACCCGCCGGTCGCGGCGGCCCTCGGCTTCGACGCGCGGGAGACGGGCGTGCTGCTGGGGGCGACCATCCACGACATGGCGCAGGTGGTCGGCGCGGCCTACGCGGTGTCGCCGGGGGCGGGCGACGCGGCGGTGGTGGTGAAGCTGTTCCGCGTGCTCCTGCTGCTGCCGGCGGTGCTGGCGCTGGGGTGGTGGTTCGCGGCGCGCGGGCCGGCGACGGGCGGGGCGCCCACGCCGGCCGTGCCGGGCTTCGCGGTCGGCTTCCTGCTGCTCTGCGCCCTGAACTCGGTCCTGCCCGCCACGGGCGCGGTCGGCGCGGCCTGGGTGCCGCTGCGCGCGGCGCTGGTCGAAGCCTCCTCGCTCGGCCTGCTGGTCGCCATCGCGGCGCTCGGGCTGGGCACGTCGGTGCGCGCCGTCCTCGGCGTGGGCTGGCGGCACTTGGCCGTGTTCGGCGGCGCGAGCTTGGCGCTGTTGGTCTTCGTCGCCGGCGCGCTGGCGCTGGGTTGAGCGTCGTCCGGGCGGGGTAGGCGCCGCGGTCCTAGAAGATGCCCATCGCCATCCCGGCCGCGAGCGTCGCCCCGAGTTCTTCGCAGCGGGCCAAGTCGCCGGCGCCGATCGTCTTGGTCGCCAGGATGGCCTCGGGCGTTTGGGCGTGGGTGCAGACGATGAGCGGCCCGGCGACGGCGCGCAGCCGCCAGCCGGTGCAAATGCGCTCGATCTGGCGCGCGGCGTTGCGGCCGTCGCTGCCGGCGCAGACCATCGCGGCGTAGGGCCGGCCTTCGATGCGGCCCAGCGCCGCGTAGTAGGTGCGGTCGAAGAAGTCCTTCATCAGCCCGGACACGGCCGCGAGGTTCTCGGGCGTGGCGAAGACGTAGCCGTCGGCCGAGAGCACGTCCGCGGGCCCGGCGTCCGTGGCGTGCAGCAGGCGCACCCCGACCTCCGGCTCGGCTTCCGCCGCCCGCGCCGCCGCCGAAGCCATCTGGCGCGTGCCGCCGGTCATGGAATGGAAGACGACCAGCAGCGTCCTCATGGGCGTGTACCCGGCGGCGACGGCTCACGGCCTCCGGCGGAGGACCGTCACGCCAAGCCTTGCCCCCGGAGGGCCGCGCCGAGCGCGTCCGCCACCCGGTCCATGTCCGAGTCGGAGAGCGTCGGGTAGCTGGGCAGCGACAGGCCGCGGGCGGCGATGTCTTCCGCGACGGGGAAGCGCTCGCCCTTGGCGTACATCGGCATCTCGTGGGCGCAGAAGAAGACGGGGCGCGTGTCCACGCCGCGGGCCGCCATCTCCTTCTGGACCGCGTCGCGGTCGGCGCCCGGCGGCAGCAGGACGCTGACCAGCCAGTGCGAGCTTTCGACGCCGTCCATCGGCCGCTGGAACGCGACGGGCAGGCCGCGGAGCAGCGCCTCGTACCGGGCGGCGAGGGCGCGCTTGCGGGCCAGGATGGCGTCCAGCCGCTCTATCTGCGCGAGGCCGATCGCGGCGACGATGTTGGTCATCCGGTAGTTGAAGCCGAGCACCTCGTGCCAGTAGCGGCGCGTCGGGGACTGGCCCTGGCCGCGGACGATGCGCATCCGCTCCGCCAGCGCCCCGTCCCGGCTGATGACCATGCCGCCTTCGCCGGTGGTGATGGTCTTGTTGCCGAAGAAGCTGAAGGTGCCGACGTCGCCGAAGGTGCCCACGTGCCGGCCGTCGAGCGTGGTGCCGAACGCCTCGGCGCAATCCTCCACCACGCCGAGGCCGCGCTCCTTCGCCAAGGCCCCGAGCGCCCGCATGTCGCAGGCGGCGCCGTAGAGGTGGACGGGGAGGATGGCCTTGGTCCGAGGCGTGATCCGGGCCGCGGCGTCGGCGGGGTCGAGCAGCCAATCGCCCTCGCGGCAGTCGGCGAAGACCGGCGTGGCGCCGCACTGCGCGATGGTGTTGACGGAGGCGATGTAGGTGAAGGTCGGGACGATCACCTCGTCGCCCGGGCCGACGCCGAGGCAGTGCAGCGCGAGGTGGAGCGCCACGGTGCCGTTGCACAGGCCGGTCGCGTGTTCGGCGCCGGTGGCGGCGCGGACGGCGCCTTCGAACCGCTCGATGAAGCCGCCGAGCGAGGAGATCCAAGTGGTGTCCAGGCATTCGAGCACGTAGCGCCGCTCGTTGCCCGACAGGTCCGGTCGGTACACGGGTATGTTCGGCAGGGGGCCGGGGGCCGCGGCGCGGAGCGGTGTCATGGGTGCCTTCTTTCCGCCCTCAACCCCGCCGGTCAAGCAGGTCGTCCAGCGCGTCGGCGACGCGACGGCCCGCCGGGTCGTCCGGCGGCATGCCGAAGCCGGCCAGAGTCCGCCCCAGATCCATCGCGGCGCGCACGGCGGGGAGGTGTTCCGTGACGCGGTCGATATGGGCGAGGAGGCCGTCGACGTACCGTCCCGCCGTGAAGGTTTCCTCCGCGTAGGCGCGGGCCTGCTCCGCCGTGGCGCGGGCCGGGGCCGGGTCGGCCAGCAGCGCCTCCAGGTGCAGCCGCACGTCGGTCGCTTCGTGGCCCGGGCGGCACTTCAGCACGAGCCCGTCGGGCACCTCGGCGTAAGGCCCGTGGTCCGACACCAGCACGGGCCGGCCCGACCGCATGGCCAGGATCAGCGAGGCCGAGGCGCCTTCCAGCACCGGGTTGCGGAGGCAGCACATCACGTCGACCGCGGCCAGGTGCCGAGGCATGTCGGCGTCGTCCACCCAGCCGGTGAATTCGGGCTCCGGCACCCCGAGCGAGCGGGCGAGGTCGCCGAGCGCCGCCCGCTCCGCCGGCTCCACCGGCCCGATCAGGCGGTAGCGCACCCGCTCCCGCAGCGGCTCCGAGTCGGCCATGGCGCGGAGCATGTCCGCCACGCGCTTGTTCCGGTTGATGTGGCCGATGGTCGCGACCACCACCTCCGGCCCGACCTCCCGCGGCGGCGGCACGGCCGCGCCGCCTCCGAAGGCGAGCGGGATGACCTCGACAGGCCCGGGGCAGACCGACCGCAGGCGCCTCGCGTAATGGTTCGCGTGCGCCACGGCGCCGCCCGCGAGGGCGGCGAACCATTCGAGCATCGGGCGGCGGGCGGCCATCTCTTCCAACGGCAAAAGGAACGGGTCGGGGGTTTCCCCGGCGCCGTACACGGCGGACAGCGCGGGGCCGGCGGCCGCGCCCCCGCCGCCGGCCACGATCCACCCGTTGAACAGGTTGGCCAGGAACGCGTCGTGGAAGACCAGCAGCGCCGGCGTCCGGAGGAGCACCGGGATCGCCGCGCCGTGGTGGCCGTAGTGGTCGCCGAGGTTCACGACGAACGCGTCGTAGTCGCGGGCCAGCGTTTCGGGCGGGGCGCCGGCGAGGGGCGACACCGGGCCGGGCGCCGGGCGCGGGGGGAGGTCGAGGAGTTCGCCCGTTTCCGTGCGGAACACCTCCACCTCGTGCCCGCGGGCGGCCAGCTCGGCGACGACGAGCCCGCCGAACGCCGCGATGGCGGAGCGGGCGTTCCACGGCCCGGCCCAGGCGATGCGCCGCGGCGCCGTCACGCCAGCAGCTTCTCGATCGTGGCGGGCCAAGTGATGCCGCGCGAGGCCAGCAGCGCGCGGGCGTCGCGGCCGAGGCGGGCGGCGCGCGCGGGCTCCGCCGCCAGCGCGGAGAGCGCGGCCCCGAGCGCCTCGGGCGTCGGCTCGCACACCACGCCGGTCTCGCCGTCGCGCACGATCTCCAGCACGCCGCCGGCGTCGCTCGTGGTCAGGACCGGCTTGCCGGCGTGGAAGGCCTCCATGGTGACGTAGCCGACGGAGTCCTCGTCGAACGGCAGGTAGGCCACGGCCGTGGCGCCGTTGACCAGGCGCGCCAGGTCCGCGCGGGGCAGGAACCGTAGGTCGAGCGTCAAGCGGTCCTCCACGCCTTCTTCGGCGGCGAGGCGGCGGAGGTCGTCGGCGTCCTCCGGCCGGTCCGGCGGTCCGGCGACGACCAGCCGCAGCCCGGGGGCGTGCCGCATCGCCCGGACCAGCAGGTGCTGCCGCTTGCCGAGCCCCACCCGCCCGCTGGCGAGCACGTAGCCTCCCGCCTCGCCGCCGGGGAAGAGTTCCGGGTCGTTGAGCGGTTGCGGGAGGATCTCGGCCCCGAAGCCGTTGTACCGCCGCAGCCGGTCCGCGCCCGTGGGCGAGAGGGTGAAGATGCGCCGCGCTTCGCGGAAGGCCCGGTCGTCCGCGGTCCGGATCATCGCCCGCAAGGCGTCGCCGCGCGCATCGGTCCCGATGTTCGACTGGCCGGCGTCGAACAGGTCGTAGGCCTGGCGGTACTGGTGCAGGAGCCAGAGCACCTTGTTCGGGTGCGGCGCCAGGTAGGCCGGGAACTTCAGCGGGATCAGGCGGTCCACGTTGAAGATGCCCAGCGACCGCGCGATCAGCATCTCTTCGACCAGCCCTTCGGCCGGGTCCCACGTGAAGGGGATGCGCATCGCTTCCGCCTCCACGCCGCGCCGGAGCCGCAGGTTGCGGACCAGGTGGTCGCACAGCTCCTCCGCCCCGCCGCGCACGAACGGCACCATGGTGCTGAGGACGAGGACCTTCACGCGAGCAGCTTTCCCACCACGGCGCCCCAGTCGATCCCCAGCTCCGAAACGCGCTCGGCGGCGTTGGCGCCCAAGCGGCGCGCGAGGGCGCGGTCGCTGTGGAGCCGGTCGAAGGCCTCGGCCAGAGCCCTGGGTTCCGGCTCGGCGACGAGGCCCGTCACGCCGTCCTGCACGAATTCGGTCACGCCGCCGGAGTCCGGCACGGTCACGGTGCAGCGCCGCGCGTGCGCCGCCTCGATCGTGGGAAAGCCGTATGAGTCCTCGTCGAACGGCACGTAGGCCGCGGCCAGCGCGTGCTCCAGGCGGGCCGCCTTCTCCTCCTCGGTTATCCAGCGGTCCTCCACGACGACGCGGTCGGCGACTCCGCCCTCGGCCGCGGCGCGCCGGAGCGACCGGACGTACTCGGCGCTGGTGCCGACGCCGCAGAGGCGGAGGCGCACGGGCGTCCGCGTGTGGCGCATCGCTTCGACCAGCAGGTGCTGGCGCTTGTGCCCTTCGACCCGGCAGACGCAGACGATTTCGTCCCCGTGGTCGCCGGAAGCGAAGAGTTCGGGCCGCAGCACCGGCGGGTAGAGCACTTCGCTGTCCACGCCGTTGAAGCGGCGGAGGCGGTCGCCCACCACGCGGGAGTTGGTGAAAACGCGGTGCGCCTCGCGCAGCGCCGCCGTGTCGGCCCGGATGATGGCGGCGCGCAAGGCGCGCTGCGTGGCGCGGTCCGGCACGGGCCGGTACGGCGTGTCCCAGAGGTCGTAGAAGACGCGGATGTGGTGGATGAACCAGACGACCTTGCGGGGGTGCCGCACCACATGGGAGGGCGGCCGGAAGGTCACGACCCGCTCGAAGTAGTCCTGGAGCCGCATCATGCGGAACGCGGCCATCTGCGGGAGTATGGCCTCCGGGACGATCTCGTTGCTGGGGACGTACACGGTCTCGACCTGGTGGCCGTGCTCCTCCAGCTTCTCCCGCAGCCAGTCCACGATGAAGCGCCCCCCGCCGCCGATGAGCGGGACCGCGGAGGACACCAACCCGATCTTCATCGCGCCGCCGCCCCGCCGCGCGCGCGCAGCGGGCGCGCCGGGACGCCGCCGACCGTGGCGCCCGCCGGGACGTCCGCCACCACCGCCGCGCCCGCGCCCACCACGGCGTCCGCCCCCACCGAAACGCCGGGCCGCACCGCGGAGCCGACGCCGATCAGGGCGCGCGCGCCCACGCGCACGTTGCCCGCCAGGGCCGCCAGGGGCGCGACGTGGGCCGCCGCGCCGATGAGGTTGTCGTGCTCCACAACCGCGCCCGTGTTGAGTATCGCCAGGTCGTCCACCCGCGCCTCGGCGCTCACCGCCACGCGGGCCATGACGACGGCGCCCTCGCCGACGGTGGCGCTGGGCATGACCTCGGCGCTCGGATGCACCAGCGTCGCCAACCGGAAACCCGCGGCGCGGAGCTCGCCGCCGATGCGCTCGCGCAGTGCGTTGCCTCCGAGGGCCACGAACGCCCACGCGACGCCGTCGGCGCGCAGCCGCGGCAGCGCCTCGTCGCCGCCGAGCACGGGCACGCCCAGCACGCGCGGCCCGGGCGGGCGCGGATCGACCACGCCCACGATTTCGAAGCGGCCTTGGGCGCGCGCGACCTCGATGACGACCTTGGCGTGCCCGCCCGCGCCGACGAGCACCAGCTGTTGCGGCCCCCTCGTCACGCGAACACGAGGCCCGGGTGCCGTTCGGCCGCGCCGGGGCGGAGGAGCAGGACGTTGACGGAGAACACGTCGGACAGCGAGGACGCGCTCGCCGGCCGGCAGACGCCCGCCATGTCGTCGATCATGTACGGCACGAAGCCCGGCGCTTCGACCTCCCGCAGCCACGCCTCCGGGGAAACGCCGGCGCGCGCCAGGTGGGGGCGGCCGAACTCCAGCACCGCGGCGAGGCCCGGGCTTTCCGCCAGTATCCGTCCCATGCCGCGCCAGACCTGCAGCTCCGCGCCTTCCGCGTCCACCTTGGCGACGTCGACCGCCGTGCCCGCCGGCACCAGGGCGTCCGCCGGCGACACCCGCACGCGAACGGTGCCGCGGCCCTCCGCCTCGTCGGGCGGGAGCAGCGTGTTGTGGCTCATGACCTCTTCGAGGTGGAGCAGCGCCTCGCCCTCCCCGTCGCCGGCGGCGCACTCCGAGATGGCGACGCGGTCGGCCACGTCGTTGACCGCCATGCTCCGGCGCAGCAGGGCGGCGATGCGCGGCGTCGGCTCCACCGCGAAGACGCGCCCGGCCGGACCGACCGCTCGGGCCGCGAACAGGGTCATGGTGCCGACGTTGGCGCCGACGTCGAGGAAGGCGGACCCGGGGCGCAGCAGGGCGGCCAGCACGCGGCGCGTGCCGGTTTCCAGGACGCCGCCATCGGCGATCACGGCCAGGAAGCGGAGGTCTTCGCCCGGCACCAGCAGCATGCCGTCGGGTGTGTGGACCAGGAAGTCGCCGCCGACCGGGATCGGCGGGCGGCGCGGCGCGTTCGAGCGCACGGCGTCGGACACCGACGCGACGTCGCCCCGGAGCGCGTCGAGGCGGCGCGCGTTGTCCGCGGCCACTTCCATGACGCCCGCGACATCGCGCTTGGTCGCGGCGATCTCCGCAGCTTCCGCGATGTCGCGCCTGGTCGCGTCCGACGACCGGCCTAGGGCCTCCAGCCGCCGCGCGTTGTCGGCGGCGAGGCGCCTGAGCCCGGCGATCTCGTGCAGTATGGCGGCCTCCGCGTCGTGCCGCTCGCCCAGCCTCGCCAGAGCCCGCTCGATCCCGGCGATCCGCGCGGCGGCGTCCGACTCGTCGACGGCCGTCCTGACGCGCATCTGGAACCGGTGCAAGAACGGCGCCGCCAAGGGCCGGACCGCGAGCAATCCGCGACGCCCCGCGGCGCGGAGCGACGCGCCGAAACCGCGCGCCGGCGCCGGCTTCGGGGCCGCCTCCGCCGCCGGCGGCGCTTCTTCCGCGTCGCCGGCGGCCATCGCCGCCAGGACGCCGCCCCGCACGGCGTTGTGGGTGGACGACGCCGGGTGCGCGCGCGGTTGCGGTTGGCCGGCGTCGTCAGGCGGCATGATTCTTCCCCGGGCGCCCCCGCGCGCCGCGGCGCCGGCCGCGGCCTGCCCGCCGGGGGACTCGAACCCCCACGCCCTCGCGGGCTGCGGATTTTAAGTCCGCTATGTCTACCGTTCCATCAGGCGGGCGGAGCGTCACGTCGGGCAAGCGGCCCCTAAGCGCCGGTTTGCGCGATGCGCCGGCAATGGTCCAGCGCGGCGCCGATCAGGTTGTCGCTCGCTTCCGGCGTGCGGAAGGCGCTGTGCGAGGTGAGCGTCGCGTTGTCCAGCTTGGTCAGCGGATGGCCGGCCGGCAGCGGCTCCTCCGAGAACACGTCGAGCGCGGCGTGGCCCAAGTGCCCCCGCTCCAGTGCGGCCACCATCGCCGCCTCGTCCACCACCGCCCCGCGCGCGGTGTTGACCAGCACGGCCCCCGGCCGCATCGCCATGATGCGATCCCGCGACAGGAAGCCGCGCGTCTCGTCGTTCAAGGCGAGGTGGAGCGACACCACCGCGCTCTCCGCCAGCAGGCGTTCCAGATCCACGAACCCCACGCCCGGATGCGTTTTCGGCGTGCGATTCCAGGCCAGCACGCGCATCCCGATCCCGGCGCAGAGCCGCGCCATCTCGGCGGCTATGCCCCCGAAGCCCACCAGCCCGACCGTCTTGCCGGTGAGCTGCGTGCCCTCGCTCCGCGGCCACCCGCCCTTGCGGATGGCGCCGTCCATCATCGCGGTCTTGCGGGCGGCGTCCCACATCAGCGCGAAGGCCATCTCGGCGACGGCCGTGTCGCCGTAGCCCTTGATGGTGTGGACCCGGACGCCGAGTTCGGCCAGCTCCTCGGGATTCATGTAGGAGCGCGGGCCTGTGCCGAGGAACACCACGTGCTTCAGGTCCCTGCACTCCCGGACGACGTCGGTCGGGAAGTGCGTGTGGTCGTCGATGGCGATGGGGTGGCCGGCCAGCAGGGCCGGCAGATCCGTGGCCTTGATGTCCGGGTCGCGGTTGATCGCCACCGGCGGGTCGCCGGGGCGCATCAGCCGCTCCGTCACCGCCGCGAGCGACGGGTTCGCGTCCACGAAGATCGCGCGCATCGCGTTCCTGTTCCTGTCTCCTCGGGGCGCACCGTAGCGGCGGCGGCGGCTCGTTGCTAGGCCGCGCCCTCGCCATCGTCCGGGGCGAGGCGGCAGAAGGTCAGCTCGTGCCGGTTGTGCGCGCCGTGGAACAGCACGGCGCCCGGGATTTCGGCGAAGGCCGCGGCAGTCTCGTGGTCCGTGGCGCCCTGGAACTTGACGGTGCAGACGAGGCGGCGCGCCCGCCCCGCGTCGAGCCAGCGCCGCACCAGCCCGAGCAGCCTTTCCGGGTAGCAGACCACGTCGCTGAACAGCCAGTCCACCGGCTCCTCCCGCCGCGGGTCGAGGCCGAAGGCGCTTTCCTGGCGGACGGAAACGTTCGGCAACGCCGCCACCGCCGGGTCCAACGGGGCCTTGTCCACCGCCACGACTCGCGCGCCGAGTCGCGCCAGCGCCCAGGTCCAGCCGCCGGGCGCGGCGCCGAGGTCGAGGCAGGTCTCGCCAAGCGCCGGCCACCGGCCGATGCGCGTGAGCGCTTCCCACAGCTTGAGGTAGGCGCGGGAGGGCGGCCCTTCGCGGTCCTCCACGAAGCGGGGTTCGCCGTTGACGAAGGGGCTGGTCTTGGCCGGGCTCGCCAGCACGCGGTCGGCGTCGAGCAGCGTCCAGGCGCCGAGCGGCGCTGCGGGCGCCGGCTCCGGGAACGCCAGCGGGCGGGCCTTCACCGGCGGCAAGCGCGCCTCGATCAAGGCCGCCCGGCGGAACTGCGCCGCGGCGTAGAGGCTCCAGTTGCGCTGGATCGCGCGCAGCGCGCCGGCGGCCGCCGAGATGGACGGAGCGGGCAGCTCGCGCGGATCGGTCCAGGTGTCGAGCGCCCAGGCGGCGGCGGCGGGCTCCTCCGGCGACAGCGCGAGGCGGCCGTGCCACCGGGCGACGGAACGGCCCGCGCGGCGCAGCTCCTCCTCCAGCTCCGCCTCGAAGCCCTCCGCGGCCAGATAGGCGGCGCGGACGGTCAACGGCGCAGCACGGCGGCCACGAGCAGCAGCAGCCAGCCCCCGATCAGGAGCGTCCCGCCGGCCGGCGCCACCGGGCCGAGCCGCGCGCCCGCCACCGCGCCGAGCACGCCGCCGCAGAAGAGCAGCAGGCCGAGCGCGAAGGCGCCGCCGGCGAGGTGCGGCAGCCGCCCCCCGGGCCGGCGCTCCGCCCAAAGCCCGGTGGCCAGCAGCGCGAGGGCGTGCCAGCCGAGCATGGTGGCGGCGTTCTGCGCCATGCCGAGGCGGGCGGCGTCCAAGCGGGCCGGCGCGCCGTGCGCCAGCCACGCCGAGAGGGCGACGGCGGCCGCGCCGGCGAGCGCCCCCGCGCCCAACCAGATGCGATGCATGGGCGGAGTCTAGCGCGGGGCCCCCGCCTCCGCCACGCGCAGCGCGTTCGCGGCCAAGTGCGCCTGCCGGGTCGGTTCCGGCAGCCGGTAGCCGCCGGCCGCGCGCCGCACCCAGGCCACGGCGGTTTCCAGCGAAACGCGGTGCCCGACCGAGACGTAGAGCGGGTTGGCCCGGCGCCGCGTCCGCAGCGCCGTGCCGATGCGCTCGCCGCGCCACACGAGGGGCGTTTCGGCGCCCGCCTCGTCCGCCAGCGGCGGGTCCTCCGCGCCGACCAGCACCGATTTGGCCACGCCTACGGAGGGCACGTCGAGGACCACGCCCAGGTGCGCGGCGATGCCCAGGCCGCGGGGATGCGCGACGCCGTGCCCGTCCACCAGCAGCAGGTCGGGTTTCGCGCCGAGCTTCCCCCAGGCGGCGAGCAGCGCCGGTATCTCGCGGAAGCCGAGCAGGCCGGGGATGTAGGGCATCGCGGCCCGCGCCGCCGCGCCGGCCGTTTCCGCCACGCGGAGGTCGGGGACGGACAGCGCAACCACGGCGGCGAAGACGCGCCCCTCCGGGTCGAAGCGGTTGTTGCTGACGTCCACTCCGCCGAGGAGCCGCACCTCCCCGAGCGCGTCCTCCCGCACCACCCGTTCCGCGAGCGCGGCCTGCACGCGCCGCGCCGCCGCGGGGTCGGACGGGTCGAGCCATTCGGCGGGGACGGCCGGTCGCCCCGTCACACGGCCCCGCCGCGCATCCCGGCGACCAGCAAACCGACGTTGTGCCGCTGCATGGCTTCGTAGGTCGGCGCCGGGCCGTCCGGGGCGGAGAGCGTGTCGGCGTAGAGCCGCCCGCGCGGCCGCACGCCGGCTTCGCGCGCCAAGCGCTCCATCACCGCTTGGCTGCCCGGCCCGTCGATGAACACGGCGGTGACCCGCTCCGCCCGGATCTGCCGGAGCAGCGCAGCGACCTGCGCCGCGGAGGGCTGCGACCCGGTGGCGATCCCCTGCGGGGCGAGGAAGCGGACGCCGTAGGCGGCGCCGAAATAGCCGAACGCGTCGTGCGAGGTGACCACGACCCGGCGCTCCTGCGGCACTTCCGCGATCCGCTCGCGGACGTGCCGGTCGAGGGTTTCCAGGCGGGAGTCGTAGGCCGCCGCGGCTTCGCGCCACGCCGCCGCGCGCGGCGGGTCGGCATCGGCCAGCCCTTCGCCGATCCTCGCAACGTAGGCGCGGGCGCGCCCGACGTCCTGCCACGCATGCGGGTCCGTGGCGCCGTGGCCGTGCCCATGGCCCGACGACGCCTGAACCGGCGCGACGCCGTCGCTCGCCGTGACCACCACGCCGCGGTGCCCGGCGCTCCGCAGCAGCCGGTCGAGCCAGGGCTCGAAGCCGAGGCCGTTGCGCACCACCACCGCGGCGCCGCGCACAGCCTCGGCGTCGGACGGCCGCGGCTGGAAGGCGTGCGCGTCCGTGTCCGGCCCGGCGAGCACGCGCAGCGCCACGCCGTCGCCGGCGATCTGCCGCACCATGTCGCCGAGGATGGAGAAGGACGCCACGACCGGGAGCCGGGCCCGCTCCTGCGCCCGTGGCCCGGACGGCGCGGCTAGGGCCGCCGCCACCAGGACCGCGCGGCGCGGCAGGTCCGGGCTCACCCCCCGCGGAACCAGCGCTTCAGGCGCGCGAAGAAGGGTTCGCCCCGCCCCGCGATCCGCTGGTGGGCGACGTGCGGCCGCCGCGCGGGCGGAGGCAGCGCGCTGGCCACGGTGTGGCGCCCGGAGTCGCCGGCGCCGATCAGGCGGCGTTCGAGGGCGAGGACCTGCGCCACCGCTTCCGGCGGGTTCGACTTGGCCAGCGCCGCCGCCGTCGCTTCGGCGTCGTCCCAAGCCTCGGCGCGGCGCAGGGCGTCCACGACGCGGACGGTCTGTTCGGCGTCGAGCGGCGGGCCGCTGCGCCAGAGCGCGACGGCTTCGAGGCGCCAAGTCCGCGCCAGGTCGGGCCGGCTGAGGTCGTCGGCCACCCACGCGGCCTGGAGGGACGCTTCGGCCGCGGCGTGCAGCGCGCCGGTTTCCTCGAGCACGTGCGACCAGGCGAGGAAGCGTCGCGCAAGCGCCGGGTAGCTGGCGTCCGCCATCAAGGCCCGGAACGGCGCCGCGAGCACGGCCTGGGCCGCCGCGGGGTGCGCGCGGCCGATGTTGGGCGCGGCGTAGCCGCAGTTCGGGCATTGCTGCAGCCACCGCGCCATCGTCGAGCGCACCGGCTCGCCCGGCCGGAGGTCGAGGTCGGGCGCCTGTTCCGGCGGATCGGGCCGGAAAGGCGGCTGGCGGCTGCCGGTTCCGCACACCGCGCAACGCGGCAGCGCGTCGGCGCCGCCGGGCCTGGAGTTCGCGGGGGACGGGGCGGGCATGGCATTGCAAGTTAGGTGCGCCGGAGCCAAAGGCGAAGGGGCGGGGCGCCCCCGAGCCCGATGTTGTGTCCGCGGCCTCGTGTTCCGGTCGGCCGTATTGCCCTGCGGACACGGCTTGCCGATAGTGCCGGCACCATGCCCCGCGGCGACCTCTTCCCCGACATCGCCCCCTACGAAACCGGCCTGCTTCCGTTGTCCGGGCGGCACGTGATGTATTGGGAACAAGTCGGCAATCCGCGCGGGCAGCCGGTGCTGTTCCTGCACGGCGGGCCGGGCGCGGGGGCCGGCGCGGTGCACCGCCGGTTCTTCGACCCCGGGCATTGGCGCGTCGCCATCTTCGACCAGCGCGGCGCCGGGCGGTCGCGCCCCATGGGTGAGTTGCACGAGAACACCACGCCCATCCTGGTCGAGGACATCGAGGCGCTGCGGCGCTTCCTCGGCATCGAGCGTTGGCTGCTGTTCGGCGGATCCTGGGGCTCGACTCTGGCGCTCGCCTACGCGCAGGCGCACCCGGAACGCGTCATCGGCTGCGTGCTCCGCGGCGTGTTCCTGGGCCGGCCGAGCGAGGTGGAGTGGTTCCTGTACGGCCTGAAGCGGGTGTTCCCCGACGCCTGGGCCGCCTTCGCCGAACACCTGCCGCTCGAAGAGCGCGGCGATCTGCTGGGCAGCTACCTGAAGCGCCTGTGCGACCCGGACCCGGCGGTGCATCTTCCGGCGGCGCGGGCCTGGAGCCAATACGAAGGCAATTGCAGCACCCTCCTCCCCAGCCCGGACACGGTGGCGAGCTTCGCGCAAGACCGCACGGCGTTGGGGCTGGCGCGCATAGAAGCGCATTACTTCGCCAACGGCCTCTTCCTGCCGCCCGGCGGCCTGCTCGGCGGCATGCACCGCATCGCGCACGTGCCGGCCGAGATCGTCCAGGGCCGCTACGACATGATCTGCCCGCCGGAAACCGCTTACGATCTGGCCATGGCTTGGCCTCGGGCACGGCTCACCGTGGTGGCCGACGCCGGGCATTCGGCTCTGGAGCCCGGCGTGCGCACCGCGTTGGTGGCGGCAGTGGAGCGGTTCCGCCGCAGGGGCTGAACCGCTCCGACGGCCAAGGTCAGACGCCCGCCTTCTGGCCGGCCGCGGTGAGCTGGACGTACTTGCGCGTGGTCGCGTCCAGGTTGTCCTCGATCCACTTGGCCATGCGGATCTCCTCGTTGAGGCTCTGCTGAAGCAGCTTCGGGCTGCTGTTGTCGCCGGCGAGTTCCGCCATGGTCAGCAGCGAACGGTAGGCCGCGATCTCGAAATGCTCGAAGGCGAAGTTGGCGAAGGTGTTCTTCATCACCTCGTCCTGCATCGGCGCGTGCGCCAGCGCGGCCATGTTGCCGGTGAAGGAGGTGACGAGATCCTTCAACGTCGAATGGCTGGTGCCGAGCGATTGCAGGATCTCTTCGAGCCGCTGCGCTTGCGCCTTGGACTCGTCGATGTGCAGCCGGATCTGCTCCGACATCTCGGGGTAGCTCTCGAGCCGTTCGACCTGGCGGCTGAGGATGCTGACGGCTTGGTTCTCCAAGGCGTGGGCGTTGACGAGGCCGGTGATGTAGGTGTCGCGCGGGCTGGTGGCCATTGTTTCGGTCTCCTCAGGACGATGACCCGGCGAAAACTCGACTGCCCCGCCCAAGTTCATTGGCGCTGCCGAATGGCCCGACGGCGATCCTTCCTGGGCCGGCGGCATTGTGGTAGCCCTCCCCTCGGGTCCTCGTAGCTCAGCCGGATAGAGCACCAGATTCCTAATCTGGGGGCCGTGGGTTCGAATCCCGCCGAGGACACCACGCGCCCCTGCCCGCCGGCCAGTTCACCGCAGCGCGCGGTGGCCTATGTCCCGCCTGTAGAACCCTTCCGGCCAGTCGACCGCGGCCGCTGCCTCGTAGGCGGCCTCGTAGGCTTCCCGTAACGTCCCGCCCGTGGCGCCGACGCCGAGCACGCGCCCGCCGTCCGCCAGCACCGCGCCGCCCGGCCCCGCCCTCGTCCCCGCGTGGAAGATCCGGGCGCGCGGCACGGCGGCGGCCCGATCCAAGTTGCGTACCGCCGAACCCTTGGCGTACGCGCCGGGGTAGCCGCGGGCCGCCATCACCACGACCAGACTGTGCCCCGCGTCCCAGCGCAGGCCCGTTTCCGCCAACCGGCCGTCGCAGGCGGCGAGCAGCGCCCCGAGCAGGTCGGAGCGCAGCCGCAGCATCAGCGCTTGGCATTCCGGGTCGCCGAAGCGGACGTTGAACTCGATCAGGCGCGGGCCCGACGCCGTCAGCATCAACCCGGCGAACAGGACGCCGCGGAAGGGCGCGCCGCGCCGCGCCATTTCCGCCAAGGCGGGCCGCACGATGCGTGCCATCGCCTCGTCGCGCAGCGCGTCCGTGAAGGCGGGAGGCGGCGAGTAGGCGCCCATGCCGCCGGTGTTGGGGCCGGTGTCGCCTTCGCCGACCCGCTTGTGGTCCTGCGCGGCGCCGAGCGGCAGCGCCGCCTCGCCGTCGCAAAGCGCGAAGAAGGAAACCTCCTCGCCGATCAGGCACTCCTCGACCACCACCGAAGCGCCGGCCGCGGCGCCGTGAACGCGGCTTTCCATGATGTCGGCGATGGCCGCCTCCGCTTCGGCGACGGTGGCGGCCACGACCACGCCTTTGCCCGCCGCGAGCCCGTCGGCCTTCACCACGATCGGCACCCCTTGTTCCCGCACGTTGGCGCGGGCGGCGGCCGGGTCGTCGAACCGGCGCCAGCGCGGGCCGGGCACGCCGGCGGCGTCCGCGACCTCGCGCGCGAAGGACTTGCTGCCCTCCAGCCGCGCCGCCGCGGCGCTCGGGCCGAAGCATCGGATGCCCGCGGCGGCGCAGGCGTCCGCGAGGCCGGCGGTGAGCGGCGCCTCCGGCCCGGGCACGACGAGGTCCACCGCCCGCTCCCGCGCGAAGGCGACCAGGCCGGCCACGTCCTCAGCCGCGATCGGCACGCATTCGGCGTGCTCCGCGATGCCGGCGTTGCCCGGGGCCGCCCAGAGTTCGGAAAGGAGGGGCGACTTGGACAGGGCCCAGGCGAGGGCGTGTTCCCGGCCGCCGCCGCCGACCAGCAGAACCCTCATGCGCGACGACTCCGAGGAAAGCCGTTGGGAATCGTTCCCAACCGGTGCGGCCTTAGCATAAGGTCGCCGCATGGACATGCCCCCTCCCCGCGAGCTCCCGGTATCGCCGGCCGACAACGTGCCGGACTACGCCGTGTCCGAGATCGCCGGCGCCATCAAGCGCACCCTGAAGGACGCCTTCGGGCGGGTGCGGGTGCGCGGGGAGATCACGGAGCTGAAGCGCTACCCCTCCGGCCACGTGTACCTCTCGTTGAAGGACGAGACCGCGAAGCTGGAAGCGGTGGTGTGGAAAACGAACGTGCCGCGCCTCGCCATACGGCCGGAGAACGGCGTGGAGGTGATCGCCACCGGGCGGATCGACACCTACGCGGACCGGTCCAAGTACCAGCTCGTCATCGACCGGCTGGACTACGCCGGCGAGGGCGCGCTGCTCGCCCGGATCGAGCGGCTGCGGGCGCGGCTGCTGGAAGAAGGGCTGTTCGATCCGGAACGCAAGCGGCCCATCCCGCTGCTGCCGCGCGTCATCGGCGTGGTGACGAGCGAGCGCGGCGCCGTCATCCAGGACATCCGCACCACCGTCGCCCGGCGCTTCCCGCGGCGCATCCTGCTCTGGCCCGTCCCCGTCCAGGGCGCCGGGGCGGCGGAGCAGATCGCCGCCGCCATCGAGGGCTTCGGCGCGTTGCCCCCCGACGGTCCGGTGCCGCGCCCGGACGTGCTGATCGTGGCGCGCGGGGGCGGTAGCCTCGAAGACCTGATGGCGTTCAACGAGGAGATCGTGGTCCGCGCCGCCGCGGCCTGCCCGATCCCGCTCATCAGCGCGGTCGGCCACGAAACGGACACCACGCTCATCGACTTCGCCTCCGACCGCCGCGCGCCGACGCCCACCGCGGCGGCGGAAATGGCGGTGCCGCAGCGCGCCGACCTGCTGGCCGACGTGGCGCAGCACGAGGCGCGGCTCCGGCACGCCATGCAAGCCGCGCTGGAGCGCTCGCGGCGGCATCTGATGGTCGCGGAGCGCGGGCTGCCGGACCTGCCGGGCATCCTCGGCGGCCTGCGCCAGCGCATGGAGGACCGGGCGGAGCGCCTGGACCTCGCGCTACCCGTCGCCCTGGACCGCAAGCGCGGCGCGCTCGGCCGGCTGGCGCCGCGCCTGCCGCACCCGCGCGAGGGCATCGCCAACCGGCGCGCGGCCCTCGCGGCGTTGTACGGGCGGGCGGAGGTGGGCGCGCAACGCGTGCTCGCGCGCGGGCGGACGGAGAAGGCGTTCGTTTGCTTCTCGCCGGCGCCGATGCGGGCGCTGCTGCGCGAGAACGCGGTCCGGCTGGAGGGCGTCGGCGCGCGCTTGGGCAGCGTCTCTTACCAAGCCGTGCTGGCGCGTGGGTTCGCGCTGGTGCAGGACGCGGAAGGCGCGACAGTGACGGCGGCGGCGGACGTCCCCGGCGGTGGACGGCTGACCCTGACCTTCGCGGACGGGCGGGTCGGCGCCACTGCGGACGGGACCGCCAAGCCGCCGAACGGCCGCCGCCGCAGCGACGGCCGCGACTCGGCCGGGCAGGGCGCGCTGCTGTGACCATCCCCCGCCGCGCGGCGCTGTTCGCCCTCCCCGTGCTGACGGCGAAGCCCCGCGCCGCGGCGGCCGCGACGTGGCGGGGCGAGCCCGCCCAGGGCGCGCTGCTGGTCGGCCAAGCGGGCGCCGGCACCCGTTTGGCGCTGGACGGCAACCCTGTGCGCGTCGGCGCCGACGGCGCGTTCGTCCTGGCCTTCGGCCGGGACGCGAAGCCGGACGCTGTGCTGGAGATCGCCCACGGCGGGGGGCGGAAGGAAGCGCTGCGCCTCTCGGTCGCGCGGCGCGAGTGGCAGATCCAGAGGATCGAAGGCCTGCCCGGTGGCATGGTGACGCCGCCGCCCGACGTGCTCGACCGCATCGCGCGGGAGCGGGCGGCCATGGCCGCGCTGCGGAAGGTGGACAGCCCCGAAGCGCTGTTCGCCGGCGGCTTCTACTGGCCGGCGCAGGGCCGGATCAGCGGCGTCTACGGCAGCCAGCGCGTCCTGAACGGGGAGCCGCGGGCGCCGCACCTCGGACTCGACATCGCCGCGCCGGTGGGGGCGCCGGTCGCGGCCATGGCGCCGGGGCGGGTGCTGCTGGCCGCGGACTTCTACTTTTTGGGCAAGGTGGTCGTGCTCGACCACGGGCACGGCGTGCAGTCGCTCTACGCGCACCTTTCGCGCTTGGACGTGGCAGAGGGCGAGGCCGTGGCGCGGCGGCAAGGCATCGGCGCGATCGGCGCCACCGGGCGCGTCACCGGCGCGCACCTGCACCTCGGGCTCAACTGGTTCGCAACGGCGGTCGATCCGCAGCCGCTGCTCCCCCCGGTGCAGGGGTAGGCTCCTCCGGGTCTGGGCGGCCGCGCCGCATCCGGCCGCGCGACAGCTCCGTCACCACGCCGTGCAAGGTGCGCAGCTCCTGCTCCGTCACCTCGCCGCGCTGGAACCAGTGGCGGAGGTTGCGCACCATGCCGGGGCGCTTCGGCCCGTTGTCGAGGAAGCCGCAGGCGTCCAGCTCCGCCACCAACCGGCCGAGGAAGCCTTCCAGTTCGCCCTTGGTCGCCACGCGCGTCTCGTTCGTCACCAGCTCGCGCGGCGGCGTGGCTTCGGCGGCCGTCCACCACTCGTAGGCGAGGATCATCACCGCCTGTGCCAGGTTGAGGGACATGTGCGCCGGGTTGAGCGGGTAGCGGACGAGCGTGTCGGCGCAGGCCATGTCGTCGCTGTCGAGTCCGGCGCGCTCCGGCCCGAAGAGCACGGCGGCGCGCAACCCGCCGGCGTTGGCCGCGCGCAGGTCCTCCGCGGCGGCCCGCGCGGTGCGGAGCGGCTTGATGACGTGGCGCGGCCGCGGGCAGGTGGCGAAGACGCGGTGGCAGTCCGCTACGGCCGCCGGCACGTCCGGGAACACGACGGCGGCTTCGAGGATGCGGTCGGCTCCGGAGGCCATGCGCCAGGCGCGGTCCTGCGGCCAGCCGTCGCGCGGCGCCACCAGCCGGAGGTGGAACAGGCCGCCGTTGGCCATGGCGCGCGCGGCGGCGCCGATGTTCTCCGCCAGTTGCGGCCGTACCAGCACGACGATCGGCGACTCGCCGGGCGGCGGGGCGAGGTCCGCGCCGCCCTCGCGGCCGGTCACGCGCGCCGCCAGACCGTTCCCTGCGGCCCGTCCTCCAGCACGATGCCCTCGGCCGCGAGTTCGTCGCGGATGCGGTCGGCCCCGGCGAAGTCTCGCGCCTTGCGCGCCGCCGCGCGCGCCGCGATGGCGGCTTCTATGCGTTCGGCGTCATCGCCGGCGCCGCCGCGCAGCCAAGCCTCGGGATCGGACGACCACAGCCCGAGGAGGCCCGCCGCCTCCCGGAACGCCGCCGCGGCCAAGCCCGGCGACACGGGCCAGTCGCGGCCGATGCGGCGCAGCACGGGCTTGGCCGAGCCGCCGACGCTGGCCACGTTCTCCAGCGTCCGGAGGTCCCGCAGGCGAGACAGTGCCAGCGGAGTGTTCAGGTCGTCGAGCAGCGGCTCCGACGCCCAGGCGGCCATCTCCGCCACCGTCGCGCCCATGTTCTCCAGCGGCGCTTCGGCGCGGGCGAGCATGGCGTAGGCGTCGTCCAGCTCCGCCTTGGCCTCGTCCAGCCCTTCCAGGGTGAAGTCCACCGGCTGGCGATAGTGCGTCCGCAGCACGAGGAGCCGGAACGCCTCGCCGGCCCACGGGCCGCGTTCGAGGATGTCGCGAACGGTGGAGAAGTTGCCGAGCGACTTCGACATCTTCTCGCCGTCCACGCGCAGCATGCCGTTGTGCAGCCAGATGTTGGCCATGCGTTGCGTACCGAAAGCGCAACGGCTTTGCGCGATCTCGTTCTCGTGGTGCGGGAAGACGAGGTCGTGGCCGCCGCCGTGGATGTCGAACACCTCGCCCAGCGCCTGCCACGCCATGGCGGAGCACTCGATGTGCCAGCCGGGCCGGCCGGGGCCCCAAGGGCTGTCCCAGGCGGGAACGCCGGGCGGCGAGGGCTTCCACAGCACGAAGTCGCCAGGATCGCGCTTGTACGGCGCCACGTCGATGCGCGCGCCCGCGAGCAGCTCTTCCCGGTCGCGGCCGGAGAACCGGCCGTACTCCGGGAAGGAGGACACGGAGAACAGCACGTGGCCTTCGGCCGCGTAGGCGTGCCCGCGCTCGACCAAGCGCCGGATCAGCTCGACCATCGGCGCGATGGAGGCCGTCGCGCGGGGCTCGTGGGTCGGCTGGAGGCAGCCCAGGGCCGCCATGTCGCGGTGGTAGTCGGCCGTGGTGCGCGCGGTGATGACCTCGATCGGCTCGCCGCTCTCCTGGGCGCGCGCGTTGATCTTGTCGTCCACGTCCGTGATGTTCCGGACGTAGGTGACGCGCGGGAAATGGTGCCGCAGCAGCCGGAACAGCACGTCGAAGACGATCGCCGGCCGCGCGTTGCCGAGGTGCGCGAGGTCGTAGACCGTGGGGCCGCAGACGTACATGCGGACGTGCGCCGGGTCGATCGGCGCGAAGTCCTCCTTGGCGCGGGTCAGGCTGTTGTGGAAGCGCATGGGGGCCATGCCGCTAACCGCCCGTCGCCGCCGTGCGCAGCCGCTGCGCCGCGCGCTCGCGGCCGATCAGCGGCAACAGGTCGTGCAGGTCCGGGCCGTGGTCCTCGCCGGTCAGGGCGAGGCGGAGCGGCAGGAACAGCGCCTTGCCCTTGCGGCCCGTCCTCTCCTTCAGCGCGCCGGTCCAGCCGGTCCAGGTCTCCTTGCCCCAAGGCTCGGGCGGCAGCGCGTCGAGCGCGGCCCGCAGGAAGTCGCCCTCGCCGGGCTGCGGCGGCGGCACCACCGTGCCCCGCGCGACCTCCCACCACTGCCGCGCCTCGCCCAGCATGTCGAGGTTGCCGCGCACCGCCTCCCAGAAGGCCGGGTCGGCGCCCTCCGGCAGACGGTCGCGCACGCTCTCGAACGCGGCCGTGTGCAGGAGGCGGCGGTTCAGGGCGAGCAGTTGCTGCGCGTCGAAGCGCGCGGGCGAGTGCGACACGGCGCCGAGGTCGAAGCGCTCCACCAGCTCCCGCGGCGCGCCCGGGACGGGGTCGTGCGAGGTGCCGAGCGCCGCCAGGTACCCCGTGAGCGCAGCCGGCTCGATGCCGTCGCGCCGCAACTGCCGCAGCGAAAGGCTGCCCAGGCGCTTCGACAGCGGCCCGCCGTCGGAGTCCATCAGCAGCGGCAGGTGGGCGAAGCGCAGCGCCGACGGGTCGCCGCCGAGCGCTTCCCAAAGGTCGATCTGCACGCCGGTGTTGGTGACGTGGTCCTCGCCGCGCACGACGTGGGTGACGCCGCTCTCCAGGTCGTCCACGACGGAGGTGAAGGTGTAGAGCGGCGTGCCGTCGGCGCGGATCAGCACCGGGTCGGACAGGCTGGGCAGCTTCACCGTCCGCCGCCCGAGCACGCCGTCCTCCCATTCCACGCTGGCGCCGCTGAGCAGGAAGCGCCAGTAGGGCGTCTTGCCGTTGGCGCGCGCGCGCTCCAACTGCTCCGGCGTCATCTTGAGGGCGCCGCGGTCGTAGATCGGCGGCCGGCCTTGGCGGATGCGCTGCTCGCGCTTGGAGCGCAACTCCTCCTCGCTCTCCAGGCACGGGTACAGCCGGCCGGATGCCTTCAGCCGCTCAGCCGCCGCTTGGTAGCGCGCCATCCGGTCGGATTGGCGGAAGCTCTCGTCCCAATCCAGGCCGAGCCAGCGCAGGTCCTCTTCCAGCGCCGCCGCGTACTCGGCGCGCGACCGTTCGGCGTCGGTGTCGTCCAGGCGCAGCAGGAACGTGCCGCCGCCCCGGCGCGCCAGCAGCCAGTTCGCCAAGGCGACGCGGGCGTTGCCCACGTGCAGCAGGCCGGTCGGGGACGGGGCGAAGCGCAGCTTCATAGGGCGGCTCACTCCTCGTCCTCGCCCTCTTCGCCGTCCTCGTCGCGCCGCGGGTCGAGGGCGCGCCAGTTCCGCTCCTCGCCGTCGCGCACGGGCCGGTCGGCGAAGTCGCGCAGTTCCGGGCCGCTGCGCCAAGCGCCCTCCGCGTCGCCCACGACCTCGGCGTCCTCGCCGAAGGCGAACCACGCGGCGACGACCTGCTCGGCCGTCATGCCCGCCACGCGGCAGCGCTCCAGGCTGTCGCGCACGTAGCGCCGGGCGAAGCCGTTGGCGTGCTCCAGCGTGCGGAAGCCCTTGATCGTCTCCACCGGTTCGGAGCCGTTGCCGCCGGACAGGTCCATGATCCGCACGGAATAGCCGCCGGCGGCGAAGAGGCCGGGATCGAGGCCGCCGCTCATGGCGACGGCGCGGTTCGGAGGGGTTCGGTCATCGCCCGAAGCTAGGTACGGGGCACCGGGGGGTCAACGCGCCCGGCCGCCGCGGGCGTCGGCGCCGCCACGCCGAGCGCCATGCCCGCGGAGACCAGCAGCACCGCCAGCAGGCCGAGCGGCGGCAGCGCCTCGCCCAGCAACGGCCACGCCGCCAGCGCCGACAGGGCGGGCACGGCGGCGCCGACCATCGTGGTCGGCCCCGGCCCGATCAGCGTCACCGCCTTGGTGTAGAGCAGGCCGGCCAACACCGCCGCGAAGGCCCCCTGGAACACCGCCTGGAACAAGGCGGCGGCGGGCGCGGCCTGCCCGATGGTGGACGGCAGGGCCAGCCACCAGACGGGCAGGTACGCCGGCGCGGCCATGAGCCCGATGGCGAGCATGGAGTCCAGCGCCGGCAACCTCCAGCGCTGCACCATGATGGTGTAGGCGGACCAGGACAGCACGGCGGCGAGGAACAGCAGGTCGCCCTTCCAGGCGCCCTCCCAAGCCCCGCCGCCGGTGGCGGCCGCCAGCAGGACGCTGCCCGCCACGACGACGGCCAGGCTGAGGGCGCGCCGGCCGTCGATCCGGGCCACCCCGAAAGCCACGCCGAGCAGCGCTGTGCCCACCGGCAGCCCGGCCGCCATGACGGTCGCCCCGTGCGCCGCCGGCGCCAGTTGATAGCCGGCGAAGGCGCAGAGCGGGAAGCCGAAGCCGGCGAAGAGGAGCACCCCCAGCGCCCTTCCCGGCGCGATGCGCGGCGGCCCGCGCCAGAGCGCGAACGGCAACACGGTGAGGAAGGCGCCGACGAAGCGGAGCGCCGCCACGTCCCAGGCCGTCATCGATTGCGCGGTGGAAAGGCGCGAAACGATGTGGAAGCCGACCCACACGAGGAGCAGCAGCCCCGCGCACGCCCAGCCGGCGGCGCGCTCCCGGCGCCACCGGGCGCCCGCCTCGGCGGCNNNCGGCGGCGTCCCCGCCGCCGTTCTGCCGCCGGCCGCCGTTCCGGCGCAGCAGGAACTCGCGCCCGACCTTCACGCGCGGCTCGCCGTCGTAGGAGACGATGTCGGCGGTGGCGTAGGTCTCGCCCCAGCGTTCGGGGAGGAAGCTGCCGGTGCCGACCGTGTCGATCGGCGCCTTGGCGTCCGCCATAACCCGGCATTTGTCCACCCCGAAGCCGGACGACGCGACGATGCGGACGCCGGTGAAGCCGGCGTCGTCCAGCGCCTCCCGCATCCGCCAGACGGCCGCGGCCGAGACCCCGGTGCCGACTAGGTAGCGCAACTCGGCCTCGCTGCGGTAGCGGCGGATGGCGCCGGGCACGTGGCGCTCCAGCGCCGCGTAGCTTTCCGCGGGGTCCAGCCCTTCGAGGAACCGCCCGCCGTGGGTGTCGAGCCGCACGGCCAACCGCCCGGCCGCCGCCAGGTCGGGAAAGCGCCGGCAGACCTCCAACCCGTCGCTGATCTCGCGCCCGAAATAGTCCACCAGCACCGTCAGGTCCACGTCGGGGAAGGTTTCGTGGAACATCTCGGCGGCGCGCAGCGTGGACCGCGCGTAGCCGATCAGCGCGTGCGGCATGGTGCCGCGGCCGGCGTTGGCGCCGAACCAGTGGGCGGTCGCGTCCGTGGCGTTGCCGATGAAGCCCTTCGCCCCCTCCCGCTTGGCGGCGTCGCTGCCGACGCTGGCGGCGTAGGCCATCATGTCCTGCATCTCGAAGCCGGCGCAGTGGCGCGCGTCCATGGCCAGGAAGGCGACCCCCGGCAGGGCCATGCACATCTGGTAGGCGTTGTGCGCGGCGACGCAGGGCGGGCCGATCTTCTGCAGGAACAGCGTTTCCAGGTCGGCGAGTTCGCGGAAGGAGCCCGTCAGGTAGAGCACGGGGTCGCCGGCGCCGACCCATGTGCCTTCCGGGTGCACCAGGTCGATATCGAATTCGGTCCCCCGCGCGGCCGCCACGCCCCGGAGCCAGTCCACCATGAGGCGCGGGGCGCTGACGACGGGGCGCCGGAGGAACACCGCGTAGGTCACGCGCGAGTCGCCGAAGCGCTCCACGACGGCGCGGGTGCGGTTGAAGTAGGCGTCGGTCCGCGTCTGGACGTCGGCGTCGGCTTTGCGCGCCACCCCCGTCACGATCCTACTGCGCCGCCTGCGCGGGTTGCGAGGCCGCCGCTCCGGACGCCGCCGCGCCCCGCCGCTCCTTCAGCTCCTCCGCCAGCAGGAAGGCCAGTTCGAGCGACTGCTCGGCGTTGAGGCGCGGGTCGCAGAAGGTTTGGTAGCGCAGCGCGAGGTCGGATTCGGACAAACGGTGCGCGCCGCCGAGGCACTCCGTCACCTCCTGCCCCGTCATCTCCACGTGGACGCCGCCGGGCTGGGTGCCCTCGGCGGCGTGGGCGTCGAAGAAGCGACGGACCTCCGCCAGCACGGCGTCGAAGCTGCGGGTCTTGTAGGCGCCGACGGTGGTGGTGTTGCCGTGCATCGGGTCGCAAAGCCAGGTCACGTTGCGGCCGGCGCGCGAGACGGCGCGCAGCAGCGGCGGCAGCTTCTCCTCCACCATGCCGGCGCCCATGCGGGAGATGAGGGTGAGCCGGCCGCCGGTGTTCGCGGGATTCAGGATTTCGGTGAGGCGCACCAATTCGCCGGCGTCCGTGCTCGGCCCGACCTTCAGGCCGATGGGGTTCTTCACGCCGCGCAGGAATTCGACGTGCGCGCCGTCCGGCTGGCGGGTGCGGTCGCCTATCCAGAGGAAGTGCGCCGAGCAGGCGTAGCTGTCGCCGGTGGTGGAGTCCACGCGGGTCAGCGCCTGCTCATAGGGCAGCAACAGCGCCTCGTGGCTGGTGTAGAACTCCGTCTCGCGCACCTGCGGCAGGTCGGACATGCCGCAAGCGCCCATGAAGGACAGCGTCTCGTCGATGCGGTGGGCGAGGTCGGCGTAGCGCGAGGCGAGCGGGCTGCGCGCCACAAAGCCGAGGTTCCAGCGGTGGACCTGGTGCAGGTCGGCGTAGCCGCCGGTGGCGAAGGCCCGCAGCAGGTTCAGCGTGGCCGCCGACTGCATGTAGGCGAACTCCATCCGCGACGGGTCGGGGACGCGCGCCTCGCGGGTGAAGTCGGGGCCGTTGACGATGTCGCCGCGGTAGGAGGGCAGGGTCTGGCCGTCGCGCGTCTCCGTGTCGGAGGAGCGCGGCTTGGCGAACTGGCCCGCCATGCGGCCGAGCTTCACCACCGGCAGGCCGCCGCCGAAGGTCAGCACCACCGCCATCTGCAGCAGCACGCGGAAGGTGTCGCGGATGATGTTGGCGGTGAAGTCGGAGAAGCTCTCGGCGCAATCGCCGCCCTGGAGGACGAAAGCCTTGCCCTCGCCGGCGGCGGCGAGGCCCGCTTGCAACCGCCGCGCCTCCCCGGCGAAGACCAGCGGCGGCCAAGCCGCGATGCGCCGCTCCGCGGCTTCCAGGCCGGCCGCGTCCGGGTACTCGGGCACCTGCCGGATCGGCATGTCCCGCCAGCTTCCCGGGTGCCACGCGCGCGAGTCCATAGCTCCGCATTCCTCCACAAGATCGGGCAGCTTAGACCGGAAACGCCCCCGCCGTGGAAGGGCAAACAGCGCCGCCGGTCATTCCGCCGCCGCGCGCACCCCGGCCTCCCGCGTCCGGGTGCGGAGCGTCACGAACTCCTCCGCCGCCGTCGGGTGGATGCCGATGGTGCGGTCGAAGTCCTCCTTGGTGGCCCCCATCGCCACCGCGATGCCGATGCCCTGCATGATCTCGGGCGAGTCCTCGCCCAGCATGTGCGCGCCCAGCACCCGCCGCGTCCGCTGGCACACCACCAGCTTCATCAGCGCCTTCCGCCCCTCGCGCCGGCTGATGCTGTGGCGCATGGGCGTGAAGCGCGTCGTGTAGATGTCCACCGGCCCGAGCGCCGCCGCGTCCGCCTCCGTCATGCCCACCGTGCCGATGGGCGGCGAGGTGAACACCGCGGTCGGCACGTCGCGGTAGCTGGCGCGGCGGGGGGTCTTGCCGAACAGCGTGTCGGCCAGCGCGTGGCCCACCGCCGTCGCCATGGGCGTGAGGTTCAGCTTGTCGGTCACGTCGCCTATGGCGAAGATGTTCGGCACGGTGGTGCGGTGGTCTTCGTCCACCTCGATGGCGCCCATCTCCGTGCATTCCACCCCGGCGGCGTCGCATCCCAAGCCGTGGAGGTTGGGCGCGCGGCCCGTCGCCAGCAGCACCGCGTCCGCCTCGATGCGCGAGCCGTCGTCCAGCGTCACCGCCACCCCGCCCCCGGCGGCGCGGTCCAGGCGCGCGAGTTGCCGCGGCGCGTGCTGCCGGATGCCTTGGGCCGCCAGCGCTTCCTTCAGGGCGGCGCGTATGTCGTTGTCGAATCCGCGCAGAGGCAGCTCGTTCCGGTAAACGATGTCCACCTCCGACCCGAGGCCGTGGAACACGCAGCCGAACTCCAGGCCGATGTACCCGCTGCCCACCACCACCAAGCGGCGCGGCAGCTCTTTGAGGCCGAACACGTCGTCCGAGACCATGCCGAGTTCCGCGCCCGGCACCTCCGGCCGCACCGGCTTGCCGCCCACCGCGATGACGATGCGCTCCGCCGTCACGCGCCGGCCGCCGACCTGCACCGTGTGCGGATCGACCAGCGTCGCCCGCGCTTCGAAAATCGTGCACCCGGCGCCCTGGAGCAGCTTGCCGTAGATGCCGTTCAGCCGCGCCACCTCGGCGTCCCGCGCGGCGGCGAGGCGGGCGAGGTCGAAGCCCGTCCGTTGCGCCGCCCACCCGAAGGCCGGCGCGTCGGCGATCCACTGCCCGTACTCGGCGGCGTTCACCATGATCTTCTTCGGCACGCAGCCGACGTTGACGCAGGTGCCGCCCCAGAACCGCTCCTCCGCGATCGCCACCTTGGCGCCGTGCGTGGCGGAGATGCGGGCGCAACGGACGCCCGCCGAGCCGCCGCCGATGACGAAGAGGTCGTAGTCGTAGGGCATCCGCCGCCTTCCCTCGCACCGGCCGGGGCCGGATCTTTCCTCCCAGTATGCGCCCGGCCGGCCCGGAAGGTAACCTGCGGCCGTCAGCAGCCGGTCTGCCGCGGCAGGCGCTCGACCTCCAAGCCGAAGAGCGGGCGCAGCCGCGTGCCGAGGACGTTGCCGAAGAAGGCCGCGGCCAGCCAAGCCCAGCCGTGCAGGCTGCCGGAGGCGATGCCGGAGAAGTACGCGCCGATGTTGCAGCCGTAAGCGAGGCGCGCGCCGTAGCCGAGCATCAGCCCGCCCACCACCGCCGCCACGGCCGAGCGCAGCGGCACCCGCCAGTTCGGGGCGAAGCGGCCGGCGAGCGCCGCGGCCAGCAGCGCGCCGAGCACGATGCCGAAGTCCATCACCGAGGTGACGTCGGCGAGCACGCTGCCCTCGAGCGCCGCCCGCTGCGCCGGGGCCGACCAGAACGGCCAGCTCGCAGGGTCGAAGCCGATCAGCGCCGCCGCTTTGGAGCCCCAAAGGGCGAAGGCCGAAGTGATCCCCCAGGGCCGCCCGGCGAGCGCCAGGGTGGCGAAGTTCAGCACCGCCAGCGCGACGGCGCCGGCCACCAGCGGCCAGGGACCGCGCAGAAACCGGGCCAATCCGGCGCGCGGCGCGGGACCGGCACCCACCAGCCTCCCATGGCGCCGGCGCTCCAGCACCACGGTGAGACCGGCGACGGCGGCGAAAACAGCGAGGTTCGCGGCGAGCGCCGGCCAAGGTCCCCACTCCTTCACCAACGAGATCGGGGGCAGGTGCGGCAGCGCCGCCCACCAGTGCAGGTGCGCCGCGCCAATGGCCGAACCGGCGATGAAGGCGGCCAAGGTCAGCAGCATCCGCACGGAGCCGCCGCCCACAGTGTAGAGCGTGCCGGAGGCGCAGCCGCCGCCGAGTTGCATGCCGATGCCGAAGAGAAAGGCGCCGAACAGCACCGAAACGCCGGCCGGCGCCACCAACCCTTGCACCGGCTGGCCGAAGAGGGTGCCGGACGCGAGGACCGGGAAGAACAGCGCCGCCGCGACGGCGAGCATGACCATCTGCGCCCGGAGGCCCTCGCCGCGCCGGTCGGCGATGAAGACCCTCCAGGCCGAGGTGAAGCCGAACGCCGCGTGGTAGAGCACCAAGCCGAGCGCGGCCCCGAGCAGGTAGAGGGCCGCTTGGCGCGGGCTGACCGCTTGGCCGATGGCGAAGGCGCCCGCGAGCAACAGGGCGCCGGCGCCGAGGGCGGCCGGGGCGTTGACGGCGCCGCGCGGCGACGGGATTGGGGCAGCGGCGAGTGTTGTTGCGGACATGCGGCGGGCGTCCCCTCAAAGGCGGCAGATGATCGCTGCCGCCGAGATGGCGCCGCCCGCCGGCGATTTCACCAGCGCGACAGGGGCGATCGTTGAAAACCCGCCCTGCCGCTGCTGCATGGCTGAGGTTCCACGTCAACGCGACGTGGAACCTACCGGGTCACGTTCCGATGCCGCCAAGGGCGAGGTATTTGACCTCCAGGTACTCGTCGATCCCGTAATGGCTGCCCTCGCGCCCGAGGCCGCTCTCCTTCACCCCGCCGAACGGCGCCACCTCGGTCGAGATCAGCCCTTCGTTGATGCCGATGATGCCGGCCTCGAGCGCTTCCGCCACGCGGAAAATGCGGCCCACGTCGCGCGCGTAGAAATACGCCGCCAAGCCGAAGGGCGTGTCGTTGGCGAGGCGAACAGCCTCCTCTTCCGTCTTGAAGCGGAACAACGGCGCCACCGGGCCGAAGGTCTCCTCGCGGAACATCATCGCCTCGGGCGGCACGTCGGCCAGCACGGTGGGCTCGTAGAAGTTGCCGCCGCGGCTGTGGCGCTTGCCGCCCGTCACCACCTTCGCGCCGCGCTTGGTGGCGTCCGCCACGTGCTCCTCGACCTTGGCCACGGCGTCGGCGTTGATGAGCGGGCCCTGTGTCACGCCCTCCTCCGTGCCGGGGCCGACCTTCAGCGCCTCCACCGCCGTCTTCAGCTTGGCGGCGAAGGCGTCGTACACGCCGTCCTGCACCAGGATGCGGTTGGCGCACACGCAGGTCTGGCCGGTGTTGCGGTACTTGGACTGCATGGCGCCCTGCACCGCCGCGTCCAGGTCGGCGTCGTCGAACACGATGAAGGGCGCGTTGCCGCCGAGTTCCATCGAGGTCTTCTTGATGGTGGGCGCGCACTGCGCCAGCAGCGTGCGGCCGACGTCCGTGCTGCCGGTGAAGGTCAGCTTGCGCACCAGCGGATTCCCGGTCAGCTCCTTGCCCGTCTCCCCCGAAGGCCCGGTGATGACGTTGCACACGCCGGGCGGCATCCCCGCCCGCTCCGCGAGCACGGCGATCGCCAGCGCCGAGAACGGCGTCTGCGAGGCCGGGCGGATCACGCCGGTGCAGCCGGCGGCCCAGCCCGGCCCGGTCTTGCGGGTGATCATCGCGGCCGGGAAGTTCCAGGGCGTGATCGCGGCGAAGACGCCGATCGGCTCCTTCTGGACGATGATCCGCCGTCCCTTGGCGTTCTGCGGGATGGTGTCGCCGTAGACGCGCTTCCCTTCCTCGGCGAACCATTCGATGAAGCTAGCGGCATAGGCGACCTCGCCCTTGCTCTCGGCCAGCGGCTTGCCTTGTTCGGCGGTCATGATGGCGGCGAGGTCGTCGGCGTTCGCCAGCATGAGGTCGTTGAGCTTGCGGAGGATCGCGGCGCGGTCCTTGGCCAGCATCGCGCGCCAGGCCGGTTGCGCGGCGTGCGCGGCCTCGATCGCGCGGCGCGTCTCTGCGGCGCCCATCGCGGGCACCTCGCCCACCGGCTCGCCGGTGGCGGGGTTGCGGACGGTGAGGGTCTTGCCGCTGTCGGCCTTCACCCACTTGCCGTCGATGAAATTCGCTTGCCGGAACAGCTCGGGGTCCTTGAGCGGCAGCGTCGCGGTCGCGTCCAGCATGGGGCGATCTCCTTCCCGGTGGCCCGGAAGATAGGTCCCGGCCCCACGGCTGTCACCGCGTTGCCCCGCCAACGGCGGTCCGGCTACCCTCCCCGAAACGAAGCGGCGCGGCGGCTGTCCGCGCGGCCGGAGGGAGACCGTCCATGCGCCTCTTGGTGGCCGCCGCGGCTCTGATTGCCGCCTTCCTGCCCGCCGGGCCCGCCCGGGCTTTTCCGGATCGGCCGATCACGGTCGTCCTGCCCTATTCACCGGGCAGCGCGGCGGACGCCTACGCCCGCGCGCTCGGCGACCACATGGCGCGCGCCCTCGGCCAGAACGTGGTGGTGACGAACCGCGACGGCGGCTCCGGCGTGGTCGGGATGCGCTCCGTCGCGGCGAGCCCGCCGGACGGCCACACCCTCGGCCTGACGCCCATGACGGCGATCGTCGTGCAGCCGCACCTCGTCAAGAACCTCGGCATCGGGCCGGAGAGCTTCTCGCCGGTGTGCGGCACGAACGAGAACGTCATCGGCGTCGTGGTGCGCGCCGACAGCCCGGTGCGCGACCTGTCCGCGCTGGTGGCGCTCGGCCGGCAGCGCCAGCTTTCCTTCGGCAGCGCCGGCCCGAACTCCCTGCCGCAGCTCGCCGTGTGGCGCGTCCAGCGCGCCGCAGGGAACCTCGACTTCACCCACATACCCTACCGCGGCGACCCGCCGCACCTGAACGAGCTGCTGGGCGGGCGGCTCGACTTCTCCTCCACGGTGGTCGCCTCCGCGAGCGAGCTGATCGACTCCGGCCGCTTGCGCCTGATCGCCGTGTTCTCGCGCCGCCGCCACCCGGACTACCCGGACGTGCCGACCGCGCGGGAACAGGGCTTCGACGCCGAGCAGTTCAGCCAGGTCGGCATCTACGCGCCCCGCGGCACGCCGGAACCCGTGCTCGACCGCTTGGAAGAGGTGTGCCGCGCCGGGTTGGACGACCCGGCCTTCCGCCGCGTCGCGGCCAGCAGCCGCGTGGTGGTGAACTTCATGCCCAGGGCCGACTTCGCGCGCATGGTGCAGGACGAATTCGCCAACTACGCCCGCATCCTGCGCGACCTGGGCGTGAAGGCGGAGTAGCCGGCCGGGCCGCCCGTCGCGCCGCGGCCGATCCTTGCCGCGCCGGAGCGGAGCTTGAAACGCGCACGGCGAGTCGTTGAGAGTCCTCGGAGGCCCGAAGGGGCCAAGTCCGTTGGCGAAACGAGAACGGATCGGAGGGACGAATGGCGAGCGCAACCCAGGGCCTCGACGCGGTGGTGGTGGGCGCGGGCTTCTCCGGCATGCACATGCTGAAGTCGCTGCGCGACAGGCTGGGGCTGAAGGCCCGCGTTTACGAAGCCGGCGAGACCGTCGGCGGCACGTGGTACTGGAACCGCTACCCGGGGGCGCGCTGCGATTCCGATTCCTACGTCTACTGCTTCACCTGGGACAAGCAGCTCCTGCAAGAGTGGGAGTGGTCCGAGCGCTACCCGGAGCAGCCGGAGATCCTCCGCTACCTCGAGCACGTGGCCGCGCGCCACGACCTGAAGCGCGACATCCAGTTCAACACCCGCGTGACCGGCGCCGAGTTCGACGAGGACGCCAATCTTTGGCGGGTGCGCACGGACAAGGGCGAAGAGGTCGCGGCGCGCTACCTCATCACCGCCGTGGGCACGCTGTCGACCACGAACATCCCGCAGTTCAAGGGTTTGGAGAACTTCAAGGGCAAGTGGTACCACACCAGCCGCTTCCCCAAAGGCGGCGTGGACTTCACCGGCAAGCGCGTGGCGGTGGTCGGCACCGGCGCGACCGGCGTGCAAGCCATCCCGGTGATCGCGCAGCAAGCCAAGCACCTGACGGTGTTCCAGCGCACCGCCAACTACTGCGTGCCGGCGCGCAACGGCAAGGTGGACCCCGAGGTGGTCCAGGCCCGCAAGGCGGAATACGACGCGATCAACAAGCGCGTCCGCGAGTCGCCCTTCGGCCAGGAGCGCTGGCCCATGCCGAAATCCGTGCTCGAAGCCACGCCCGAGGAGCGGGAGCGCGAGTTCGACCGGATGTGGGACGTGGGCGGCTTCGATTTCTGGCTCGCCAACTACCAGGACATGCTCACCGACCGGGAGGCCAACGAGGTCTGCGCCGAGTACCTCCGGCGCAAGATCCGCAGCGCGGTGAAGGACCCGGCGGTCGCCGAAAGGCTCATTCCCAAGGGCCATCCCTACGGCACCAAGCGCCAGCCGCTCGACACCAACTACTTCGAGACCTTCAACAAGGACAACGTGCTCCTGGTGGACGCCAAGACCGACGGCGCCATCGGGGAGGTCACCGAGAAGGGCATCCGCGCGGGCGGCAAGGAGTACGGGTTCGACATCATCGTCTTCGCCACCGGCTTCGACGCCATGACCGGCCCGCTGAAGGCGCTCGGCATCAAGGGGCGCGGCGGCCGCGCGCTGGCGGACGAATGGGCGGACGGGCCGCGCACCTACCTCGGCGTCGCGGTCGCCGGCTTCCCCAACCTGTTCACCATCACCGGCCCGCAGAGCCCGTCGGTGCTGACCAACATGCCGGTGGCGATCGAGCAGCACGTCGAATGGATCACCGACTGCATCGACGCCATGCGGAAGGAGGGCAAGACGCGCATCGAGGCGACGCCCGACGCGCAGGACGCCTGGGTGGCGCACGTCAACGAGGCCATCGGCGGCACGCTCTTCCCGGCTGCCAATTCCTGGTACATGGGCGCCAACATCCCCGGCAAGCCGCGCACCTTCCTGCCCTACCTCGGGCCGGAAGGCGTCGGCGGCTACCGGAAGAAGTGCGACGAGATCGCGGCGAAGGGCTACGAGGGCTTCGGATTGGCGTAGCGCCGCTCGCCGGAACGGACCCGGGGCGGGCCGCGGGCGGCGGCCCCCGCCCGCCCAGGACCGCTGCGCACGAGGGAAACGATGGTCGAGAACCGCTGCTGCCCGCGAGACGTGCGCGGCCCTTGCGGGCTGCGCGACACCGGCGACCTGAGACTGGACGAAGGCGGCGCCAACCGCTCCTTTCCCGAAGCCCGCGCCCGCAATGTCGCTGATGCCTTGATGGCCGCGGGCGTCGCGCCCGGCCGCATCCGCTGCTCGCAACCGCGCGGACCCGCCCCCGCCGGCGCGACGCCTGCGGAGGCCAGGCGGGGGTGCCGTCGCGGCGCCCCCTACCTCTCCGCCGGGCCGGCCCAGGCGCCGGTGAGGGCCGGTGCCGCGCCGGCCACCGGACGCCGGTCTTGTCCAGCAACTCAGAACCGCGGCCGGGACGCGATGTTGAACGTTCCTTCGCCACGCCCCACACCCGGTCGCCCCCTCAGGGGATCGGCGCGGACGCGTGCGCAATCGCTCGCAGGCCGCGGTGCGGCGCAAGCCGTTCTGGCGGGCTGTGAAGGGAGGACGAGCTTGTCGGGAGCATGCTGATCGCCCTTGTTCCCATCCTGCCCTTCCTCGGGGCGGCCATCCTCCCTTGGATGGCGAGGGCCGGCCGGACGTCTTGCGCGCTGGTCGCGGCCAGCGCGACGTCCGCCGCCCTGGCGCTCCTGCTCGCCGCCGCCCCGGCCGTTTACGGGGGGGCGGTCGTCCAAGCGCGGCATGAGTGGGTGCCGCAGATCGGGCTCTCGTTCGGCTTCTTCGTGGACGGCCTGGGCTTCTTCTTCGCGTCGATGATACTCGCCATCGGCTTGCTCGTCATCGCCTACGCCCGCTTCTACCTGTCGCCGAAGGACTCCATCACCCGGTTCTACGCCTACCTGCTGCTCTTCCAGGGGGCGATGGTCGGGATCGTGTTGAGCGACAACATCCTGCTGCTCGCGGTGTTCTGGGAACTGACGAGCCTCAGCTCCTTCCTGCTGATCGGCTTCTGGCGCCATTCGGCCGAGGCGCGCCAGGGCGCGCGCATGGCGCTGGTGGTCACGGGCGGCGGCGGGTTGCTGCTGCTGGCCGGGCTGCTCGTGCTGGGCGGGATCGCCGGATCCTACGAGCTGACCGAGATCCTCGGGCAGGGCGAGCGGGTGAAGGCGTCGCCGCTGTACCCGCTCGCGCTGCTCCTCATCCTGGGCGGGGCCTTCACCAAGTCGGCGCAGTTCCCGTTCCACTTTTGGCTGCCGCACGCCATGGCGGCGCCCACGCCCGTCTCGGCCTACCTGCACTCGGCCACCATGGTGAAGGCGGGCGTGTTCCTCCTGGCGCGCCTCTGGCCGGTGCTCGCCGGCACGGAGGCCTGGTTCCTGGCCGTGTCGTCGGTCGGCCTCGTCACCATGCTGGTGGGCGCCTGGATCGCGCTGTTCAAGGACGACCTGAAGGCCATCCTCGCGTACTCCACGGTGAGCCACCTCGGCCTGATGGTGATGCTGCTGGGCTTCGGCACGCCGTCGGCCGCGCTCGTGGCGGCGTTCCACATCCTGAACCACGCGACGTTCAAGGCGGCGCTGTTCCTGAGCGCCGGCATCGTGGACCACGAGACCGGCACGCGCGACGTCCGCCGCTTGGGCGGCTTGGCGCGGCTGATGCCGATCAGCGCGGCGCTCGCCCTGGTGGCCGCCGCATCCATGGCCGGCCTGCCGTTCTTCAACGGCTACCTGTCCAAGGAGATGATGCTGGAAGAGGCCGCGCGCACCCGGTACCTGGGCCAGGACTGGTTGGTGCCCGCCTTGGCGACGCTGGGCGCGCTGCTGTCGGTGGCCTATTCGGCGCGGCTCGCCATCAAGGTGTACCTGGGGCCGGCCCGGGGCGACTACCCGAAGCCGCCGCACGACCCGCCGGCGGGGATGTGGCTGCCGGTGGCGGCGCTGGTCCTGCCCGTGGTCGCGATCGGCCTGCTCCCGGCTACGTTCGCGGGCCCGGTGGTGGAGCGGACGGCCCTCGCCATCGTCGGCGGCCCGCTCCCGTACCACAGCTTGGCGATCTGGCACGGCTTCACGCCCGCGCTGTTCCTGGGCATCGCCGCCATCCTCGGCGGCTTCGCGGCCTTGGCCTCCCACCGCGCGCTCGACGGCGCGCGCCGCGCGTCGCCGAGGCCCGACGCCAAGCGCGCCTTCGACGCGGCGGTCGCGGGCGCCGTCGCGGCCTGCCGGCGCACGACCGACGCGCTGCAGAACGACTCCCTGCCGCGCTACTTGGCGGCGATCTCCGCCGTGGTCGTCGGCGTCGGGGCGTTCGGGTTCTACACCGGGGCGCACGCGCCCGGCTTCCGCGAGGTCCAGCCGGCCAACCTGCCGGCGCTGGTGTCCTGGGCGGTGCTGCTCGCCGCGTGCGGCGCGGTCGTGCTGACGCACCGCGACAGGCTGCTCACGTTAATCCTGACGAGCGTCGCCGGGCTGGTGGTCTCCTTGGCCTTCGTCCAGTTCTCGGCCCCCGACCTGGCGCTGACCCAGATCTCCGTGGAGGTCGTGTTCACGATCCTCCTGCTGCTCGCGCTCAACCTCCTGCCGAAGGAGACGCCGCCCGAGCCCGCGCGGCTGCTCCGCCGCGCGCGCGACGGCCTCCTCGCCGCCGCGGCCGGCATCGGCGCGGCCGGCCTCGCCTTCGCGGCGATGACGCGGGACGTGCGCTCCATCTCCGAGTACCACCTCGCCCAATCGAAGCCGGGCGGCGGCGGCACCAACGTCGTCAACGTCACGCTCGTGGACTTCCGGGGCTTCGACACCTTCGGCGAGATCATCGTCCTGTGCGTGGCGGCCCTGGCGATCTACGCCCTGCTCGACGGCGCGCTGCGCGGGGAAGCGGCGCGCCGGCTCGCCTCCATGCGCCAGGGCGAGGAGGCGGCCGACGCCCACCCCCTGCTGCTGGTCGTCGCCACGCGGGTGCTGCTGCCGCTGGCGCTCACGGCGGGGGCCTACATCTTCCTGCGCGGCCACAACCAGCCGGGGGGCGGCTTCATCGCCGGCCTCGTGGTCGCCATCGCACTCCTGATGCAATCGATGGCGAGCGGCTACGAGTGGGCGGCGCGGCGCCGGCGGGTGGAGGCGCACACCATGCTGGGCCTCGGCGTGCTGATCGCCGGCCTGACGGGCGCGGCGTCCTTCGCGTTCGGGCGCCCGTTCCTCACCAGCGCCTTCGGCTACTTCCACCTGCCCGTCGTCGGCGAGGTCGAACTCGCCTCCGCCATCGCCTTCGACCTCGGCGTGTTCCTCGCCGTGGTGGGGACGGTGCTGCTGTCCCTGTCGCAGATCTCGCGGGTGCAGGGGCGCGCGGAGCGGAAGCCGGTGCCCGCCGGCCCGACCGACATCCGGCTGCCGCGGCGCGAACAGGTGGCCGAGCCCGCCGCGCAGGGGGGCGATTGAGGTGGAGTACCTCGTCGCCAGCGCCATCGGCGCACTCACCGCCGCCTCCGTCTACCTGTTCCTGCAGGCGCGGAGCTTCCCGGTCGTCGTCGGGCTGACCTTCCTGTCCTACGCGACCAATCTGTTCCTGTTCGCCATGGGCCGGCTGGAGGTGAACAAGCCGCCGATCATCGCCCCGGAGACCTCCGCGTACGCCGACCCGCTGCCGCAGGCGTTGGTGCTCACCGCGATCGTCATCTCCTTCGGGATGACGGCGCTGATCGTCGTGCTCGCCCTGCGCGGATTCCTCGAATCCGGGACGGACCGGGTGGACGGGCCCTTGCCCGCGGACGACGGGCCCGGGCCGGCGGCGGAACGGCCGGCGCGCCGATGAGCGGCGCCTGGATCATCGCGCCGGTCCTGCTGCCGGCGCTGGCCGCGCCCTTCCTGATCCTCGCCCTGCGGCACGACCTCGGGCGGCAGCGCCGGGTGTCGCTGGCGGCCACTTGGCTGCTGCTCCTCGCGGCCGCGGGCCTCTACGCCCTCGCGTCGGACGGCGTCACGCGGCCGTACCTCCTGGGCGACTGGCCGGCGCCCTTCGGCATCGTCCTTGTGCTGGACCGCCTTTCGGCGACGATGGTGCTGCTCGCCGCCGTGCTGGCCGTGGTGGTGGCCCACTACGCGGCGCGCGGCTGGGACGCGGCGGGGCGGCACTTCCACCCGCTGTTCCACTTCCAGCTCATGGGCATCAACGGCGCCTTCCTGACCGGCGACGTCTTCAACCTTTTCGTGTTCTTCGAGGTGATGCTGATCGCCTCCTACGGGCTGCTGCTTCACGGCGGCGGGCCGCGGCGGATCGGGGCGGGTTTCCACTACGTGGCGATCAACCTGGTCGGTTCGACGCTGTTCCTGTTCGCCGTGGGGCTCATCTACGCCGTGACCGGGACGCTCAACATGGCGGACCTCGCGCGCAAGGTCCGCGAGGTGGGCGCGGGCGATGAGGCCTTGCTGCGCACGGGCGCTTCGCTTCTGTTCGTGGTGTTCGCCCTCAAGGCCGCGCTCGTCCCGCTCCACTGGTGGCTGCCCCGGGCCTACGCCGCGGCGCCCGCGCCCGTGGCCGCGCTGTTCGCGGTGATGACCAAGGTGGGCGCCTACTGCATCATCCGGGCGTCCACGCTCATGTTCGGCGTGGAGGGCGGGGCGGCCGCGCAGATCGCCGCCCCGCTGATCGCCCCGGCCGCGCTGGCGACGCTCGTCGTCGGGGCGGCGGGCGTCCTGGCGAGCCGCTCGCTCTCCGACCTGACCTGCTTCGCCATCGTCTGGTCGATGGGGTCGCTGCTGGTCGCGGCGGCGCTGCCCGGCGTGGGCGGCTTGACGGCCGCGCTCTACTACACGCTCCACAGCACCCTGGCCGGCGCCGCCCTGTTCCTCATCGCCGACCTCGTGGCGGCGCGGCGCGGGCGCTGGCGCGACCGCCTCGCGGAGTCGCCCGGCATGGCGCAGGTCTCGTCGGTCGGCGGCGTGTTCTTCCTCGCCGCCATCGCCATGGCGGGCTTGCCGCCGCTTTCGGGCTTCGTGGGCAAGGTCATGATCCTCGACGCGTCCCGGGACGCGCCGGCGGCGGCCTGGATCTGGGCGGTGCTGCTCGGCACGAGCCTCGTGGTCATCGTGGGGTTCGCGCGCGCCGGCAGCCTGCTGTTCTGGAAGAGCGGATCGGCGGCGGGCGACGGCGACGCGCCGGAGAACGGCCCCGCGCGGGGCCGCGCGGGGCCGGTGGCCGCCGCGGCGCTCCTGGTGGCCGGGACGGCGCTGTTGACCGCGTTCGCCGGCCCGGTGACCCGGCATCTGGAAGCCGCCGCGCGGCAGGCGCTCGACCCCGCCTCGTACGTCGGCGCCGTGCTCGGGCCCGTGTCCGAGACGCGGCTTTCCGGGAGGTGACGATGCGGGCGCGCCTGCTGCCCCACCCCGTGCTGAGCGCCTCCCTGGCGGTGCTGTGGCTCTTCCTGGTGAACGACTTCTCGGCCGGCCACGCCGTGCTCGGGGTCCTCCTGGGCGTCGCCGTGCCCTTGGCCACCAGCGTCTACTGGCCTGGCAGCCCGCGGCTGAGGCGCCCGGCGGCGGTGCTGGGCTACGCCGCCGTGGTCCTGGCGGACATCGTCGTGTCCAACGTCGAGGTCGCCTACCTCGTGCTGTTCCGGCGCGGCGAGACGCTCCGTTCGCGCTTCGTGACCGTGCCGCTGGCGCTCAAGAGCCCGGAAGCCGTCGCCGTGCTCGCGGGCACCATCACGCTCACCCCCGGCACCGTCAGCGCGGACCTGTGCGCAGACGGCGGCGCGCTCCTGGTCCACTGCCTCGAAACGGAGGACCCGGACGGCGTCGTCGCGCGGATAAAGGACCGGTACGAGAGCCGGCTCAAGGAGATCTTCGAATGATCGACGCCGCCTGCGTGGTCGCCCTCGTGACCATCGCCGCCGCCATGCTGCTGTGCGTGTACAGGCTGGCGCTGGGGCCGGACATCCTCGACCGTGTGCTCGCGCTCGACACGCTCGTCATCAATTCGATCGGGCTCATCGTCGTGGTCGGGCTGTGGTACCGGAGCACGATGTACTTCGAGGCCGCCCTGCTGTTCGCCATGGTGGGCTTCGTCACCACGGTGGCGTTCTGCAAGTACCTCCTCCGCGGCAACGTCATCGAATAGGGGCGGAAGCGATGCTCACCGAAGCCGTCGTGGCCGCCACGCTCCTGGTCGGCGCCCTCTTCCTGTTCGTGGGTTCGTTCGGGCTTGCGAAGCTCCCGGACCTCATGCGGCGCCTGCACGCGCCGACCAAGGCGACGACGCTGGGGATCGGGGCGTCCCTGGTCGCGTCCATGCTCTACTTCCTCCTGGTCGAGGGCGACCCGTCCGTCCACGAGTTGCTGATCACCGTTTTCCTTTTCCTGACGGCGCCGGTCAGCGCCCAGATGATCTCCAAGGCGCACATGCTGCGCGAGAGGCGCCTCCGCGACGCCCTGCCCGGCACGGGCCGTGCCGTCGGCTGGGCGACGCTCGACCCGGCGCGGGCGGACAAGCGGGCGGAAACGGCGGAGCGCTGAACCGCTCGGGCAGGCCGCCAAGTCCCCGGCGCGCGTGACGCCGGCCGAGTCCGAGCGGCGCACGGGGGGCGGGGCCGGCTGGCGAAGCGCGGGCGCAATTGGCGACACCCCATTGGGGGCGGACGTGATCGGGGCGGCGGAAGGCGCCGCTACTCCACCGTGACGCTCTTGGCCAGGTTGCGCGGCTGGTCCACGTCGGTGCCCTTCAGCACCGCCACGTGATAGGCCAGGAGCTGCACGGGAATCGCGTGAAGTATGGGCGCTGCGAAGGCGCACGCGTGCGGCAGCTCCACCACCCGTTCGGCGAAGCGGCGCAGCGCCGGCGCCCCTTCCGCGTCGGTGAAGGCCATGATGCGGCCGCCCCGCGCCGCCGCCTCTTGCAGGTTGCTCATCGTCTTCTCGAACAGCGGCCCGGACGGGCACAGCGCCACCACCGGCACGTCGGAGTCGACCAGCGCGATCGGGCCGTGCTTCATCTCGCCGGCGGCGTAGCCCTCGGCGTGGATGTAGCTGATCTCCTTCAGCTTCAACGCGCCTTCCAGCGCGATCGGGTACAGCGGCCCGCGCCCGAGGAACAGCACGTCCCGCGCCTTGGCCACCTCGGCGGCCAGCTCCCGGATCTCGGCGTCGCGCTCCAGGATGGCGGCGGCGTTGCCCGGCACCTCCAGCAGCGCCTGCGTCAACCGGCCCTCGTCGAGCGTGCTCAGCTCCCGCCGTGCCCGGCCGAAGCCGATCGCCAGGCAGGCCAGCACCGCGAGCTGCGCGGTGAAGGCCTTGGTCGAGGCGACGCCGATCTCCGGGCCGGCGACGGTCAGGAGCGCGCCGTCGCTCTCGCGCGCCATGGAGCTTTCCGGCACGTTCACCACTGCCAACACGCGCTGCCCGCCGGCGCGGAGGAGCTGGAGGGCGGCCATGGTGTCCGCGGTCTCGCCGCTCTGGCTGACCAGGATGGCGCCGCCGCCCTCGGCCAACGGCGGGTCGCGGTAGCGCAGCTCGCTGGCGACATCCGCGTCCACCGGCAAGCGCGCCAGCCCTTCGATCCAGTAGCGGCCGACCAGCCCGGCGAGGAAGGCGCTGCCGCAGGCGCTGATCGTCAGGCGCGGCAGGCGCGCCGGGTCGAACGGCAGGCGCGGCAGCCGCACCTCCAGGGTCTTGGGGTCGAGGTACTGCCGGAGCGTGTCGCCCAGCACGGCCGGGTGCTCGTGCAGCTCCTTTTCCATGAAATGCCGGTAGTTGCCCTTGCCCGTCACGGCGCCGGTCAACGCGGTGACGCGGACGGCGCGCTCCACCGGCCGGCCCTGCGCGTCGTGGAACCGCGCCCCGTCGTCCGTCACCACCGCCCAGTCGCCCTCTTCGAGGTAGGCGATGCGGCGCGTCAGAGGCGCCAGGGCGAGCGCGTCGGAGCCCACGAACATCTCGCCTTCACCGTAGCCGACCGCGAGCGGCGCCCCCTGCCGCGCGGCCATCAGGGTTCTCGGGTGCCCGGCGAACACCGCGGCCAGGGCGAAGGCGCCGTGCACCCGCTTGAGCGCCGCGGCGAAGGCCTCTTCCGGCGCTTGGCCGCGCGCGAGGTGCCGGTCGACCAGCCGCACGAAGGTTTCGGTGTCGGTCTCCGTCTCGAACTCGGCGCCCTCGGCCTCCATCTCGGCGCGCAGCTCGGCGTGGTTCTCGATGATGCCGTTGTGGACCACGCTGACGCGGCGCGTGCTGTGCGGGTGGGCGTTGCGCTCCGTCGGCGCGCCGTGGGTCGCCCAGCGGGTGTGGCCGATGCCGGTGGTGCCGGGCAGCGGGTCGCGCTCCAGCGTCGCGGCGAGGTTGCCGAGCTTGCCCTCCGCCCGTCGCCGCTCGATGCGGCCGTCGACCAGCGTGGCTATGCCCGCGCTGTCGTAGCCGCGGTATTCGAGCCGGCGCAGCGCCTCCAGCAGCAGCGGCGCGGCTTCGCCCCGGCCGACCACGCCCACGATCCCGCACATTACGCGCCGCTCCCCTTCGCCGCCTTCGGCTTCACGCCCCGGCCCGGCTTGTTCACCTGCCGCCCGCGCGCGAGCGCCATGGCGTCGTCCGGCACATCCTCCGTCACCACGCTGCCCGCCGCCACCAGGGCCCGCGCGCCGACCCGCACGGGCGCGACCAGAGCGGTGTCGCTGCCGATGAAGGCGTTCTCGCCGATCTCGGTGCGGTGCTTGCTGGCGCCGTCGTAGTTGCAGGTGATGGTCCCGGCGCCGATGTTGGCGCCGGCGCCCACTACGGCGTCGCCGAGGTAGGACAGGTGGCCGGCCTTGGCGCCTTCGCCGAGCAGCGCGGCCTTGATCTCCACGAAGTTGCCGACATGCGCCCGCGGCCCGACCTCCGTCCCCGGCCGCAGCCGGGCGAAGGGGCCGATGGTGGCGCCGCTTCGGACGGTGCAGCCGGCGAGGTGGCTGAAGGCGTGGATCTCGGCCCCATCCTCCACCACCACGCCCGGGCCGAAGACCACGTTCGGCCCCACGGTGACGTCCTGGCCGAGCCGGGTGTCCCAGGACAGGAACACCGTCTCGGGCGCGGCGAGGGTGGCGCCGCCTTCCAGCGCCGCCGCGCGCAGCGCCGCCTGGGCCGTGGCTTCCGCCTGCGCCAGCTCGGCCCGGCTGTTGATGCCGCGTAGTTCCGCTTCGGGCGCCTCCTCGGCGACCACGCGCTCGCCGTCGGCGCGGGCGAGGGCGACCGCGTCCGTCAGGTAGTATTCGCCCTTGCTGTTGTGGTTGCGGAGCGCGCGCAGCCAGCGCAGCAGGCTGGCGGCCGGGGCGCAGACCACGCCGGCGTTGCAGAGGCCGATGCCGCGCTCGGCCGCGTCAGCGTCCGCCCATTCCACCACCCGGAGCACGTCGCCTGACGGCCCCCGCACCACCCGGCCGTAGCGTCCGGGGTCCGCCGGCCGCATGGCCAGCAGGGCGAGGCCGGCCTCGGCGCGGCGGGCCAGGAGGCGGCGCAGGGTGTCGGCGGAGATCAAAGGGTTGTCGGCGTAGAGCACCGCTGCTGTGCCGTCGAAGCCTTCCAGCAGCGGTGCCGCCTGGAGGGCGGCGTGGCCGGTGCCGAGCCGCTCGGCCTGGACCACCGTGGGGTGAGGCGCCGCGGCGCGTTCCAGGGCCTCCATGCCGGGCCCGACCACCACCACGATGCGGTCGAAGGCCGCTTCGCAAGCGGCGATCAGGTGGTTCAGCATGGGCCGGCCGGCGATGGGGTGGAGCGCCTTGGGCAACGAAGAACGCATCCGGGTGCCGAGCCCGGCGGCGAGGATGATGGCGGCGGCTGGCATCCCGCTTCGGTATCCGCTGCGCCCCGCCGGCGGCAAGTCTGGCCGGGCGGTCAGAAGGTTCATCTCGTGTTGCCGGATGTGACGGTGGCGAGGGTGGGAGGGGAGCCGCCTCGATTCCTTGCTGTGGTACTTGCCCCGGCGCTCAGCCTTGGTGGCGGAGCGCGATGACCGCCGCCGCGAGCCCGCTCAGCAGCGACGTGAGGCCGAAGGCCGGCGCGGCCAGCAGGGCCGGCGTGGCGAGGGTGGCGGTGCCGAGGGCCAGTCCGACGGCCCCGAACCCCGCGATGGCGGCGAACACGGCCAAGAAGCACAGGGGCAGCATTGCGAAATCCTCATGACAAATCGGACACGATACGTTGCGCCACGATCTTGCCATGATGTGGGGGCGGATTGCCACAATTACGATGCCGCCGTCCTCACCTCCCGGCGAGGACGGCGGCACAGCCCCTGACAGGGAACTGGTTTTCAGGCGTTGGCGGTTTGCTGGACGGCCGAGAGCAGCCAAGGGCCGCCTTGAGTCCGCGTGAAGGTCCAAAGCTCGACCGCCTCGGTGCGACGGTCGGGGTGGCCCTCCACCACCGCGCCGTCCGACAGGCTCCGGGTCACGTCCACCAGGGAGAAGCGCATGGCAACGGTGGCGTATTCGCGCTCGCCTTCGCGCCACGCTTCGGACAAATCGCCCTGCTCCAGCTTCACGTCGCGGGTCTCGTTGCGCCAGCCGCGGGCTTCCAGGTCGGAAAGGTCGCGGCGGAAGTAGCCGGCCATTTCCGGCGTGGACAAGCGCTGCAAGGCCGTGAGGTCCTGACGCGACCAAGCCGCGTTGACGTCCTTCAGGTTGCGCTCGAACGCCTCGAAGTCGCCTTGGGTGAGCGCGACCGGCGCGCCGGCCGGCGCGCCGCCCGATCCGGAGCGGAGCGCGTGGCCGGGTCCGCTTTGCATCTCCCGCGCCATCGCGCCGCGCGGCGCGGCGCCGGCCATCGCGGGCTGCCCGGCCGGCAACGACCGCCGGCGCAGGAAGCCCACCACCAGCCACACCAAGCCGGCGATCAGAGCGATCTGGAGCAGGAAACCAAGGAAGGACGCGAAGCCGGTGAAGCCGCCGAACAGCCCGTGGCCGAACAGCAAACCGCCGAGGCCCACGCCGATCAAGCCGCCCATCATGCCCGCCATGAAAGGCGAGCGGGAAAAGAAGCCGCCGGCCGGGTTGGGCTGGCCGATGGGCGTGCGCTGGCCCTGCTGGGCGACGGCGCCGCCGCGGCCCGGCTCGGTCATGGTCCGGTCGAATTGGCGGGTCTGGCCGGGGGACGTGCTGGTGCTCGGCGGTGCCGAGTAGGTGCGGGCGCCGCGGCTGCCGGACGACGCGCCGCCGCCCGGCCGGGCATCGGCCAGGGCCGGGGCGAGCGCCAGGGCCGCGGCCGCGATGGCGGTCAGGACGAAAGAGGGGCGACGCATTCTCGGGTCTCCACCGGGTTATGAGTTACCGATGATATAGGAAGCCGCCCCGCAATTGCGACGCCAACCCGGCAGGGGCGCCAAGCCGGTTGGAAGCCGTTCCCCGGACCGCGGCGCCCTCCCTTTCAGGTTCCGAGGCTTTGTCAGTCGCGCTGGGGCCGACGACCTCGCGGCCACCGATCGCGCGGTGCCCAAGTGGGCGGCGGGCGAGCGCTACCCGGCGGCGCAGCTAGGGCACCTAGGCGGCGGCGCGCGCCGGCCTGAGCTATCAGCGGTGCTCGGCCGGCACCGCCAGGTTGTTCGCCGGATTGGTGTCGTGCCTGGTCATGCGCGTGACCGGGCCGCCGCCGACGAGGGGCCGCAACGCCGCTTCGAGCGCGTCCGCGGCCTCCTTCGCGTAAATCTCCTGGCCGGCGACGCGCACGGCGAAGGCCTTTTCGTGCTTCGAACGCTTCTCGGCGTCTTCGAGCGTCGCCTTGGTCCACCTGTAGAGCGGGAACTCCTCCGGGCCTTCCTTCTCTGCCTCGGCGACGTAGCCCTCGAACGAGTCGAGCTGGCTGACCAGCGTCGCGCGGTGCTCCTCCAAGATGTCCAGCAGGGGGCGGAGCGCCGGGGCCCCGCCGCCCGAGCGCGCAGCGTCGGCCGCCTCGTCCGTCAGATAGACCCGGATCTGGTATTGCCATTCCGCGCCCATGTGCGCCTCAAGCCCCCGCCACCGTCAGCCCCTCGACCCGCACCGTCGGCGCGTCGGTGCCGCGCTTGAACACCAGGTCGTCGGCCGGGTGCAGGTTGAGCAGCATGTCCTTCAGGTTGCCGGCGATGGTGATCTCGCTGACCGGCTCGGCGAGCGCGCCGTCGCGGATCATGAAGCCGGCGGCGCCGCGGCTGTAGTCGCCGGTGAGGCCGTTCACGCCCATGCCGATCAGCTCCGTGACGTAAAGCCCTTCGCGGATGTCCGACATCAAGGCTTCCGGCGTCACGGCGCCGGGTTCCAGCCAGAGGTTGGTGGGCGACGGCGAGGGCGGGCCGCCGGTGCCGCGGCTGGCGTGGCCGGTGCTGGCCATGTTGAGCTGGCGGGCGCTGCGCCAGTCCAGGATCCAAGTGGTGAGGACGCCGTCCTCGACGATGGCGCGGCGCTCGCCCTTCATGCCTTCGCCGTCGAAGGGCTTGCTGCGGAGGCCGCGGCGGCGCGTCGGGTCGTCCACCACCGTGAGGCCGGCGGGCAGCACGCGCTGGCCGAGCTTGTCCTTGAGGAAGGAGGTGCCGCGCGCGACCGCCGCGCCGTTGATTGCGCCGGCGAGGTGGCCGAGCAGGGAGCCGGCCACGCGCGGGTCGTACACCACCGGCAGCTTCGCCGTCTTGGGGCGGCGCGGGTTGAGGCGCGTGACCGCGCGTTCGCCAGCGCGGCGGCCGAGCGCGGCGGCGTCTTCCAGGTCGGAGAGGTGGACGGCGTAGGAGTAGTCGTAATCCCGCTCCATCGCCGTGCCCTGCCCGGCGAGGGCGGTGACGGAAATGGAGTGGCTGGTGCGCCGGTACTCGCCGGCGAAGCCGTTGCTGGCGGCCAGCGCGATCGTGGTGCGGCCGAAGCCGGCCTCGGCGCCTTCGGAGTTGTTCACGCCGGACACGGCCAGCGCCGCCTCCTCGGCGGCGGCGGCGCGCGCCGCCAGGGCGTCGGCGTCCGGCTCGGCGGTGTCGTCGAACAGGTCGAAGTCCACCGAAACCAGCCCGTCCGGCACGTCCGCCAGGCCGCCGAACGGGTCTTCAGGCACGGCGCGGGCCATCGCCACCGCGCGCTCGGCGAGGGACGCGAAGCCGGCGGGCGAGGGGTCGGTGGAGGAGACGATGGCTTGGCGCAGCTTGCCGCCCTCGCCGACGAAGACGCGCAGGCCGAGGTCGAAGCCCTCCGCGCGCTCGATCTGCTCGGTCTTGCCGAGGCGGCGCTGCACGGAGAGCGAGGCGGCGTTGACGAGGATGGCGTCCGCCGCGTCGGCGCCGGCCTTGCGCGCGGCCTCCACCAGCGCCTGGAGCGTGTCGGGGTTGTTCATCGGCGCACCTCCGGTGCGACGCCGCTCATGCCGCGAGCGCCTCGGCGATGGCGGGCACGGCCGGCACCTTGCCGGCGGGGCCGAGGGCGGCCAGCGTCGGCGCAGCGCGGAAGGCCGCGGCGGCGGCCTGCTGCACCTGCTCGACCGTGACGGCGGCGATCTTGGCCTTGGTCTCCTCCACCGGGATGACGCGGCCGTGGACGCGGAGCTGGGAGGCGAGTTGCTCGGCGCGGCTGCCGGTGCTCTCCAGCGACATCAGCAGGCCGGCGCGGAGCTGCGCCTTGGCGCGGTTCAGCTCGTCCTGCGTGACGTCGCGCTGCACGCGGCGCAGCTCTTCGAGGGTGACGGGCACCAGTTCCGCCGCTTCCGCCTCGCCGGTGCCGGCGTAAATGGCAAAGAGGCCGCTGTCCCGGAACGGGTGGGCGAAGGAGTAGATGGAGTAGACCAGGCCGCGCCGCTCCCGGATCTCCTGGAACAGGCGCGAGGACATGCCGCCGCCGAGCAGCGTGGAGAGCAGCATGGTCGGGTAGTAGAGCGGCGCGCCGTAGGGGACGGAGGGGAAGCCGAGCACGATGTGGACCTGGTCCAAGTCGCGCTCCTCTCGGAACTCGCCGCCGCCGTAACGGGCGGCTTCCGGCGGGGGTGGGGCCACTTCCGGCATGTCTTCGAAGTGGCGCTGCACCAAGTCGAGCAGGCGGTCGTGGTCCAGCGCGCCGGCGGCGGCGACCACCATTCGCTCCGGCCCGTAGTGGCGGCGCATGTAGCCGGTCAGCGCCTCGCGCTTCATGGCGCCGATGACCTCCTCGGTGCCGAGGGTCGGGCGGCCCATCGGCTGCTTGGGGAAGGCGGTGGCCTGGAAGTGGTCGAAGATGATGTCGTCCGGCGTGTCGTTCGCTTGGCCGATTTCCTGGAGGATCACGCCGCGCTCGCGCTCCAGCTCCTCTGGCGCGAAGGTGGAGTGGGTGAGGATGTCGCCGATGATGTCGGCGGCGAGCGGCAGGTCCTCCTTCAGCACCTTGCAGTAGTAGGCGGTCTGCTCGCGCGCGGTGTAGGCGTTGAGGTGGCCGCCGACGTTCTCGATCTCGCGGGCGATGGCGGCGGCGTCGCGCTTCTCCGTGCCCTTGAAGGCCATGTGCTCCAGGAAGTGGGAGACGCCGTTCTCCTCCGCCGTCTCGTCGCGGGTGCCGGCGGCGACGTAGGCGCCGAAGGACACGGTTTCGACCCGGGGCATGGTTTCGGACACGACGGTCAGGCCGTTGGGCAGGCGGGTCACGCGGACGGCTTCGGACATGCGGTTCGGGGTCTCTCTTTCGCTGCGCGGAACGTCAGGCGGCGACGTTGCGGCGGGTGTGGGCGCGGACTCCGGCCTCGACCTCGGCTAGGTCGGGGGCGAGCACGGCGTAGCGTTCCTCCCGACCATATAGGTCGGCCAGGGCCGGGGGCAGAGGGGGGCGGGCGCCGGTGGCCTTCTCCACCGCGTCCGGGAACTTGGCCGGGTGGGCGGTGGCGGCGACCACCACAGGGACGCCCGGGTCCTCCGGCGCCAGGGCGCGGGCGGCGGCGGTGCCGATGGCGGTGTGCGGGTCGGCGAGGTAGCCGGCGGTGTCCTTGAGGCGGCGGATCTCGGCGAGGGTGGCGTCGTCGTCGAGCGTGAAGCCGCGGAACAGCGTCGTGGCCCTGCGCCACGCCGCGTTGGGCACCGGCATCCGGCCTTCCTCGCGGAAGCGGAGCATCTGGGCCTCGGTGGCGGCGGGGTCGCGGTCCAGCAGTTCGAACAGCAGGCGTTCGAAGTTGGATGAGACCTGGATGTCCATGGAGGGCGAGAGGCTCGCCTCCACCCCGCGCACGGACATGTCGTTGGCAGCGAGGAAGCGCGCCAGGATGTCGTTGCGGTTGGCGCCGACGATCAGCCGCGCCACCGGCAGGCCCATGCGCCGGGCGGCCCAGGCGGCGAAGACGTTGCCGAAATTGCCGGTCGGCACGCTGAAGGCCACCGGGCGGTCGGGGGCGCCGAGCGCGAGCGCCGCGTAGGCGTAGTAGGGTATCTGCGCCGCGATCCGCGCCCAGTTGATGGAGTTCACCGCCGCCAGGCGCTGCTCCGTGCGGAAGGGCGCGTCGTTGAACATGCCCTTCACCAGGTCCTGGCAGGTGTCGAAATCGCCTTCGACGGCGAAATTGCGGATGTTGGGTGAGAGCACGGTGGTCATCTGCCGCCGCTGCACCTCGCTGGTGCGGCCGAGCGGGTGGAGAATCACCACGTCCAGCGCCTCGCGGTCGCGGCAGGCCTCGATGGCGGCGGAGCCGGTGTCGCCGGAGGTGGCGCCCACGATCGTCACCCGTTCGCCCCGCCGCGCCAGGGCGTGGTCGAACAGGGGGCCGAGGAGCTGCATCGCCAAGTCCTTGAAGGCGAGCGTCGGGCCGTGGAACAGTTCCAGCGCGAAGGTCCGGTGGTCGAGCTGGATGAGCGGGGCGACGGCCGGGTGGCCGAAGCGGGCGTAAGCCGCGCCCGTCATGGCGCGCAGGGCCTCGAACGGCAGGGCGTCGCCGCAGAAGGGGTGGATCAGCCGGGCTGACAGCTCCGCGTAGGGCAGGCCGCGCAGGGCGCGCCATTCGGCGGTGCTGAGCGCCGGCCAGGTTTCGGGCAGGAACAGGCCGCCGTCCTCGGCCAAGCCGGCCAGGAGGACGCCTTCGAAGTCGCGGGGCGCGGCGCGGCCCCGGGTGGAGATGTAGCGCATGTCGGCGGCAGGGTAGAGGATTCCGGCCGCGCCGGGTATCGGCGCGGGCCTTGCGCGTTCGTGATCGGGCGCGTCCCTCTCGCCCCCCCGGCCGTTAGCGTTCCGTTCAGGCCCGGCGCCCAACCTCGGCGGCCTCGGACGAGAGGAGATCGCGCCGTGGTCGCCGTGGTTCTGTGCGCCGCCTTCAGCGGCTTGGCCGGGTTCGGCTTGTCGCTCGCCATGTTCGAGGGCTGGGCGTCGGGCGCGGGGTCCGGGGCGCTGGCGCTCGGGCTGGCCGGCTTGGTCGGCGTGGCTTCCGCGCAGGCGCGGGCCGCGTAGGCGCGCCGCTCGGAAAGCTTCCCGCTTTTCAGGCCCGCGCGGCGAGTCCGGCGACGAAGGCCGCGACGTCGGCCGCGACGCGGGCAGGCTCCTCCCAATGCGGCGCGTGCCCGGCGCCGGCGTGGACCACGAGCCGCGCCCGCGGCATGGCGGCCAAGAGCGCGTCCTGGTCGGCGCGGGTGGCGATCGCGTCTTGGTCGCCCCAGAGGAGCAGGGCCGGCGCCTCGATGCGGGCGGGCGCGTCCGCGGGTTCCATCTGCGCCTGCAGCGCCGCCCGCCAGATCCGCGCCGGCACCTTCAGGCTTTCCGCGACGGCCGTGTCCAGCAGGGCCGGCGGCACCTGCCGGGCGACGGTGCTCTCCTGGAACGCCCGCACGAAGGCCGGGTCGACTGGGTCTTCGAGCGTCGAGACGGCTCCGTCCCACAGCTCGCGCACCGCCGGGTTGCCGTGCAGCGTGGCGAAGGCGCCGACGAGCACCAAGCCGCGCACGCGCCCTGGGCGGTCGGCGGCGAGGCGCCGGGCGACCTGGGAGCCCATCGAATGCCCGAGGACGACGGCGGAATCGAGCCCGAGCGCGTCCATGAGCCCCGCGATGTCCGCGGCGAGGTCGGCGGCGCGGTAGCCGGAGTCGGGGCGGCCCGCGTCGCCGTGGCCGCGCATGGAGGGGGCGACGGCTCGGATCGACGCGGGCAGGCGCGGCAGCATGGGCGCGAAGGAGCGCCAGGAGTCGGTGTAGCCGTGGAGCAGCAGCAACGGCGCCCCCGCGGGATCGCCGTGCTCCGCGTAGGGGAGGTGCAACCCGCCCGGCAGTTCGGCTTGTGCGGTGGTGATGGCGTCCATCATCGTCGCGCCCTCCGTCCGTTTGCGCCACGCCGCTTGGTGGACGAATGGGGCTCCGGCGGCGATCGCGCGTTTCGAACACGGCCTACCGGCGGTATTCCTGCGCACATCCTGGGCTTTCGGGTCAAGTCCGGGGCGTGCCGCAGCCGGAGGGACCGGGGAGCAGCGATGACCAGTGACGACGCGCGCCACCACGCCCCGGCCACGGCCCGCAACCGCGAGCCCATCCTCGCCGCGCTGCGGCGGCACCTGCCCGAGCGGGGCTTGGTGCTGGAGGTGGCCAGCGGCACCGGCGAGCACGCGATCCATTTCGCCTCGGCCTTGCCCGGTTTGGTGTTCCAGCCGAGCGACCCGGACCCGGGCGCGAGGGCCAGCATCGACGCGTGGGCCGCGGGCGCGCGGCTGTCCAACCTGCGCGCCGCGATCGCCCTGGACGCGGCCGCGCCGGATTGGGAGCGGGCCGTCGTCGGCGGGATGGTGGACGCGGTGCTGTGCGTCAACATGGTTCACATCGCGCCCTGGGCCGCGACGCCGGGATTGGTGCGCGGCGCGGCGCGGCTGCTGCCGGCCGGGGGCGTGCTGTGCCTCTACGGGCCGTTCAAGCGCGGGGGTTGGCACACGGCGCCGAGCAACGCGGCCTTCGACGCGGACCTGCGCGCCAGCGACCCGGCCTGGGGCGTGCGCGACCTGGAAGCGGTGGCCGACGAAGCGGCCGCGCGCGGGTTCGCGCAGCCGGTCGTGGATGAGATGCCGGCGAACAACCTGTTCGTGGTGTTCCGGCGGGGATGAGGCATGTTTGAAGACCGCAATGACCAACTTGGAAGGCGCCGCTGCCAATGCTCCCGCTTCGACACGGCATCCCCGGGCGGAGCCGACCGCTTGTCGCCAACAAATTCGAGGGAGCCGCGCGACGCTTGAGCGCATGTTGAACGGGACGCCGTTCCCTTCCTCGCTTCCTGAGCGAGTGGATGCGTGGTCGCGCGCGATTTACGATCTGTTGTAGCACTGGTGCCTAGCGCGGGGCGGTCGCTGAAGCCGTTGGGAGCCCGGGTACCTGCTCCTCGAAATCAAGGAAGCGCGCGGCGAGGAGATCGATCCGGTGCTGATCTACACGGCCGACGAGGAACTCACCGTCGAATTCGGCCGCTGCATAACCATTCTGCCGACGTGGCGAGCCGAGGGCGAGGATGATGCGACCGCCGAAGAAGCTGCGTCCGCGGCGGAGGATGCTCAGCGGGTCGTGTCGCGGTGGCTCGACGGTGAGCTGATGACGGCCGTCCACTCCGATGGGAACAGCAAGTGGTGCGGGAGCACCTTCATCGAGCCTGGTGGCCTGCTGTCCCGGCTCAAGGGCGGAGCGGATTGGATCAGGGTCTCCTCCCCCGTTCAGGTGGAACTCCGCCGTGCTCGACGCACCGGATGGCGCAAGTTCTCCATCAACGGCGATGTTTCTGAGGAGATCGGGGCAGAAGGCTTTTGAGATCCGCATCGCGCGGCGCCGTCCCGCACCGGCGCGATGCTCGGGGACAACGACTCCTAAAATCGGCGGCGGTCCTGCGTTCAGGTCAAGTACCGCCCCCGCAGGTGCTCGGTGAAGTCGTTGGGGCCCAGCGGCTTGCCGGTGGCGTGGCGCAACAGGTCTTGGAAGCCGAAGCGCGAGCCTTGGGCGTGGACCTTGTCGCGCAGCCACGCGACCAACGGCAGCAATTCGCCGCGCGCGAGTTCCTCGTCCATCGCCGGGTCGTCGCGCCGGGCGGCGCGCATGAGCTGCGCCGCGGCCATGGCGCCGAGGGTGTAGCTCGGGAAGTAGCCGAAGGCGCCGTCGTGCCAGTGGATGTCCTGGAGGCAGCCGTGGGCGTCGTCGGGCGGCGTCACGCCGAGCAGGGCCGTGAAGGCTTCGTTCCAGGCGCCGGGGAGGTCGGCCACCGACAGGTCGCCCCCGATCATCGCGCGTTCGAGGCGGAAGCGCAGGATGACGTGGGCGGGATAGGTCAACTCGTCGGCGTCCACGCGGATGAAGCCGCGCTCCACGCGGCGCCACAGGCCGGCGAGGTTCTCCGCCCGGTAGGGCGCGGCGTTTCCGCCAAAGGTCCGGTGCAGTTCGCCGCCGAGGAAGCCGAGGAAGGCGTCCGAGCGGCAGGCCTGCATCTCGACGATGAGGCTCTGCGACTCGTGCGCGGCCATGCCGGCCGCCTCGCCCACCGGCTGGCGCGCCCATGCCGCGGGGAGGCCACGCTCGTAAAGGGCGTGGCCGGTCTCGTGCAGCACGCCGAGCAGCGACTTGGCGAAGTCCGTTTCGCTGTAGAAGGTGGTGATGCGGATGTCGGTGGGCGTGCCGCCGCAGAAGGGGTGCAGGCTCTCGTCCAGACGGGCGTGGTCGTAGTCGAGGCCGATGCGCTCCGACAGGCGCTGGCACAATGCGCGCTGCGCCACCGCCGGGAAGGGGCCGGCCGGCGGCGTCGGCGCGGGGCGGTGGGCTTGCAGCTCCTCGGCCCGCGGCAGCGCGTCGGCGAGGAAGGCTTCGTAAGCGGTGAAGACGGGCTCCACCTCGGCGGCGGTGACTCCGGGTTGGTAGCCGTCCATCAGCGCGTCGTAGGGCGGAAGGCCGAGCGCGGCGGAGAACGCGGCGGCGGTTTCGCGTTGGAGGCGGACCACCTCCTCCAGGTGCGGGCGGACGGCGGCGAAGTCCGAAGCGGCCTTGGCCCGGCGCCAGACCTTCTCGCAGGCGCTGTTCGCGCGGGCCGCCGCTTCGACGAGGTCGGTGGGCAGCGCGGAGGCGCGGGCGTGGGCCCGGCGCATCAGCGAAAGGTTGGCGGCGTCCCATTCGCCCCCCGCTCCGGCCGCGGCCAAGTCGTCGGAGACCGCCGGGGAGGTGAGCATCTCGTGCGCCAAGCCCGCCAGCGTCGCCAACTGTTCGCCGCGCGCCGCGGCGCCGCCGGGCGGCATCATGGCGCTCGCGTCCCAGTGCAGCACCGCGCCGGCTTCGCCCACCAGGGCCATGCGGGCGAAGCGGGACTTGAGGCGGGCGTAGGCGGCGTTCATGCGCTGTGGTCTCCCGTCGTCGTCGCAGCGTCGTCGCGCCGGCGCGCGAAGGCCACCAGCACCGCGACCAGCGACGCGGCCAAGCCGTACCAGGTGATCGCGTAGCCGAGGTGCGGGTTGTTGGGGCGCGGCAGGCCCCGCGCGGGTTCGGGCAAGGGGGACGGGCCGGCGCCGGCGGGCGCGGCCGTCCGCGGCGCGAGCGCGACGAGGCCGAAGGGCGCCGGCGCTTCCGGCAGCCCCAGCGCCGAGCCGATCGCTTCCGGATCGAAGACGTAGAAGCGCCGGCCGGGCGCATCGTCCTCCGGGCTGAGCCAGTCGCGCCGGTCGGCGTCCCGCACGAAGCCGGTGACGGAAATTTCGCCTTCCGGGCGGTCCACCGGCCTGTTCCGCTCCAGCGGAATCCAGCCGCGGTCCACCAGCACAGGGGCATGCCCGGCGCGGAGCAGCGGCGTCAGCAGGTGCGCGCCGAGCGTCGTGCCGCGCACCTCCACCCCGAGCAGCGCTTCCCGCTCGTGGTCGAAGCGGCCCGCGGCGACGACTTTGGCGTAAGGTTCGGCCGAGGCGCCGAGCGGTGTGGGCGGAGACCGCTCGGACGCTTCGATGCGCGCGAGGACGTCGTTCTTCCAATGCAGCCGTTGCACCTGCCACGTGCCGAGGGCGCAAAGCGCAACGAACACCGGCAGGGCCGCGAGGACGGGCAGCAGCGCGCGGCGGCGGCTCGGGCCTGGCGCCGTGTCCTCCGGCCGTCCGGGACGTGGCGGGGCGCCGTCAGTGCTCGGCGATTTCGCCAGCGCCCCACCAGTAGATGCAGATGAACAGGAACAGCCACACTACGTCCACGAAGTGCCAGTACCAAGCGGCCGCTTCGAAGCCGAAGTGCCGCTGCGGCGTGAAGTGGCCGCGGATGGCCCGGAACAGGCACACAGCCAGGAAGATGGTGCCGACGATTACGTGGAAGCCGTGGAAGCCAGTGGCGAGGAAGAACACCGAGGGGTAGACGCCTCCGGTGAAGGCGAAGGGCGCTTCCGCGTACTCGATTGCCTGGAACGCGGTGAAGGAAATGCCTAGCACCACCGTAAGGGCCAGCCCGGTGATGAGGCCCTGGCGATCGCCGTGCAGCAGCGAATGGTGCGCCCAGGTGACGGTACATCCCGAGAGCAGCAGGATCATCGTGTTCAGGAATGGCAGACCGAACGGGTCGAAGGTGAGGATGCCTTTGGGCGGCCAGATCGCCGCCTCCGCGCCGGAGACGTGGCCCGGGTACAAGGCGAAGTGGAAGTAGGCCCAGAAGAACGCGACGAAGAACATCACCTCGGAGGCGATGAACAGCGTCATGCCGTAACGCAGGCCGATGCGGACCACCGGCGTGTGCAGGCCTGGCGTGCGCGACTCTTTGATGATGTCGCGCCACCAGAAGAACATGGTGGCGACCATGCCGAGCAGGCCGAGGATCAGCATCCACCACTGGCCGTAATGCGCCTGGAGGATGATACCGAGCACCAGCGCGCCGCCGGCGAAGCTGCCGACCAGCGGCCATGGCGACGGGTCCACCAAGTGGTAGGGGTGCTTGTGGGGAGCCGCCGGCTCCGACGCCAGTTGGGCCGTCATGTCTGGCGTGGTGACGGCGGCGGGGTTGGCGGTCGCGGCGTTGGCGGTGGTGCTGCTGGCCATGGTGCGTCCTGGTGTCGCGGGTACCGGGTCCCGCGGGACCCCTCTCGTTCGCCGGGCATCAATGCCGGAAAACCGGGCCGGATCAAGCCTGGGCGGACAACGAGGCGCCCGCCTCCTGGTTCATGGCGTTGCGCGGGGCGCCAACGCCGCGCCGACATGCGGGCCGGCGTTCGCCACCCCCCCGGAGCGCTCGGCATCGTCCAGGGAGCGGAAGAAGCTGTAGCTCACCGTTATGGTGCGGATGCCGCGGGTGTTCGGGTCTTCGGCGATGCGCGGGTCCACCCAGAAGGCGAGCGGCATGTCCACCGCCTGCCCGGCTACCAAGGTTTGCTGCTCGAAGCAGAAGCAGGCTGTCTTGTGGAAGTATTTGCCAACCACCTCGGGCGTGACGTTGTAGGTGGCGACGCCCGTGACCGGGGCGCTGCCCAGGTTGCGGGCACGGTAGAACGCCAAGCCCTCCTCGCCCAAGCGGAGCGGCATCGTCCCTTGGGCCGGCTCGAAGCGCCAGGGCAGGGCCGGGTGCGTCGTGGCGTTGAAACGGATGTTCACCGACCGCTCGCCTACGGCGCCGGGGGCGGCGCCTCCGGCGGTCTGCACCGTGCCGTTGTAGCCCGTCACCTGGCAGAAGAGCTGGTAAAGCGGCACGGACGCGAAAGCCAACCCGACCATCCCGGCCACGAAGGCGCTGACGCCGAGGCCGAGGCGGCGGTTCCGCTTGCGGAGCAGGGCGTCCTTGGAGGCGGCGTCGGAGGTCTCTTGCATAGCCACGGTCACATGGCCGCAGAGGGCCGGCGCGGCAAGCGCGGCTCAGACTGGAAAGAGCGGGATGCCAGCCAGGGCCGTCGAGCGACGCGCTAAAGTGATGAAGTAGAACAGCGCCACCAAGCCCAACAAAGCGATGAACACGGCCCAGTTGCGGGCGCGCCGCCGCCGGACGAACTCCGCCGCCGTCTCTTCCGGCGTCACGGCGAAACCAGCCGGTCGAGCGGCAGGGCGGCGAAGAGAAGCGCGAGATAAAGCAGCGAGTAGCGGAAGGTCCGCTTCGCCGCGGCGTCGCCCGCCAAGCTGTGGCCGAACGCGTCCTGCGGCTCTCGCCACACCCGCCACGCGTGCCACAGGAAGCCGAGGCCGAGCAGCGTCGCGGCGGCTGCGTAGGCCGGGCCGGCAAAGCCCAGCGCCCAGGGCGCCAGGCCGAGCGGCGCCAGCGCCACGGTGTAGAGCAGGATCTGGAGGCGCGTGGAGCGTGCGCCCGACACCACGGGCAGCATGGGCACGCCGGCGCGCTCGTAGTCGGCGTGCGCCCACAGGCTCAGCGCCCAGAAGTGCGGCGGGGTCCACATGAAGATGATGGCGAAGAGGACCAACGGTTCCAGCGTGATGTCGCCCGTCACCGAAGCCCAACCGACGATGGGCGGAAAGGCGCCGGCCGCGCCGCCGATGACGATGTTCTGCGGCGTCCGGCGCTTCAGCCAGATAGTGTAGACGAAGACGTAGAAGGCGATGGAGAACGCCAGAGACGCCGCCGCCACCGCGTTCGTCGCCAAGCCCAGGATCAGCACGGACGCGACTGACAGGGCGATGCCGAAGCCCAGCGCCGCCCCCGGCTCTATCCGCCCGGCCGGGACCGGGCGGCGCGCGGTGCGGCGCATCACCGCGTCTATGTCGCGGTCGTACCACATGTTGATGGCGCCCGCGCCGCCGGCGCCGAGCGCGATGCACAGGATGGCCGTCGCCACCAGGGCCGGGTGGAGGCTGCCGGGTGCCAGCAGCAACCCGATCAGCCCAGCGAATACCACCAGGTACATGACACGCGGCTTCAGCAACGCGATCCAGTCGCCGACTTCGGAGAGGTCCGGCGTCCCGGTCAAAGGTAGGGGGGCCTGCGCCCCCCGTCCTGTCGTCGCTGTGCCGCTCATCGTAGCCTCAACCGTCCTCTGCCGTCGTCACCGCACCCGCGGGAGTTCTTCGAAGGTGTGGAAGGGCGGCGGCGAGCTGACCTGCCACTCCAGCGTGGTCGCGCCCTCGCCCCAGGGGTTCTCCGCCACCTTCTCGCCGGCAGAGAAGGTCCGCCACACCACGTAGAGGAAGACGAGCATAGAGGCCCCCGCCACGTAGGCGCCGAGCGAGGACACCAAATTCCAGCCCCAGAAGGCGTCCGGGTAGTCCGGGTAGCGCCGCGGCATCCCCTGCGCGCCCAGGAAGTGCTGCGGGAAGAAGATCACGTTGGCGCCGATGAACAGCATCCAGAAGTGGACCTTGCCCCAGAACTCCGGGTACTGGCGGCCCGTCATCTTGCCGATCCAGTAGTAGAAACCGCAGAAGATGCCGAACACTGCGCCGAGCGACAACACGTAGTGGAAGTGCGCCACGACGTAGTAGGTGTTGTGCAGCACCGGCGACAGGCCGGCGTTGGCGAGCTTCACGCCCGTCACGCCGCCCACGGTGAACAGGAAGATGAAGCCGATGGCGAAGAGCATCGGCGTCTTCAGGCTGAGCGAGCCGCCCCACATGGTGGCCACCCAGGAGAAGATCTTGATGCCGGTGGGCACCGCGATGACCATCGTGGCCGCCATGAAGTAGGCGCGCGTGTCCACGTCGATGCCGGAGGTGAACATATGGTGCGCCCACACCACGAAGCCCACCACGCCGATCGCCACCATGGCGTAGGCCATGCCGAGGTAGCCGAACACCGGCTTCCGGCTGAACGTCGACACGACGTGGCTGATGATGCCGAAAGCGGGCAGGATCATGATGTAGACTTCGGGGTGGCCGAAGAACCAGAACAGGTGCTGGAACAGCACCGGGTCGCCGCCGCCTTCGGGCCGGAAGAAGGCCGTGCCGAAGTTGCGGTCGGTGATGAGCATGGTGATGGCGCCTGCCAGCACGGGCACCGCCAGCAGCAGCAGGAAGGCCGTCACCAGCATCGACCACACGAACAGCGGCATCTTGTGCAGCGTCATGCCCGGCGCGCGCATGTTGAAGATGGTGGTGATGAAGTTGGCCGCGCCGAGGATGGAGGAGGCGCCCGCCAAGTGCAGCGAGAACAGCGCCAAATCCATGGACGGGCCCGGGTGATACTGCCCGTCGGAGAGCGGCGTGTAGATGGTCCAGCCGGCGCCGGGGCCGAGGCCCACGAACAGGCTCGCGCCCAGCATCAGGAAGGCCGGCACCAGCAGCCAGAACGAGATGTTGTTCATGCGCGGGAACGCCATGTCGGGCGCCCCGATCATGATCGGCACGAACCAGTTGCCGAAGCCGCCGATCAGCGCCGGCATGACCACGAAGAACACCATGATCAGCCCGTGCGCGCTGACAAAGGAGTTCCAGGTCTGGCCGTCCGCGAAGAACTGCAAGCCAGGCTGCTGCAGCTCCAGGCGCATGATCATCGACAAGCCCACACCGATCAGCGCGGCGATCACCGAGAAGATCAGGTAGAGGGTGCCGATGTCCTTGTGGTTGGTGGAGAACAGCCACCGCGCCACGAAGCCGGGCTTGTGGTCGTGGTGCGCGTCGTGGCCGTGGTGGTCATGGACCCTCACCGGGCCTTGCTTCGCGGTCGCCATGGTATCCGTCCGCCTCGTAAGGAACTGGTCAAAGGAAGGTCAGCCGCGTCGCCCGGTCAGCGGGCGGCCCCGGCCATCCGCACTTCGGGCGCAGCGCCGTCGGTCTGCGCGTACTTCTTCTTCGTCTCTTCGACCCAGGCCGTGAACTCGGCTTGCGGCACGACCCGGACGGCTATGGGCATGAACCAGTGGTTCGTCCCGCAGATCTGATTGCACTGGCCGTAGAACACGCCTTCGCGGTCCGGCCGGAACCACGTCTCCAGGGTGCGACCAGGGATGGTGTACTTCTGCACGCCGAGCGAAGGCACGAAGAAGCTGTGGATCACGTCCTGGCCCGTTGTCAGCACCCGCACGGTGGCGCCCACCGGGATGACGAGGGGCTCGTCCACCGCCAAGTTGCGCGGCTGCCCGGGCTGGAGGTCGTCGTCGGGGATGGGCCGGCTGTCGAAGGTGAGGCCGTCATGATCGGGGTAGGTGTAGTTCCAGTACCACTGCCGACCCTGCACATTGATGGTCATGTCCGCTTCGCGCGCCCGGTCCTGGTAGTAGATCAACCGGAAGGACGGGATGGCGATCACCAGCAGGATCAGCACCGGGAGCACCGTCCAGGCGATCTCCAGAATGGTGTTGTGACTGGTGCGGGACGGCGTGGGATTGGCATTCTCCCGGAAGCGCCACACGACGTAGGCCAGCAACGCCAAGACGAAGATCGTGATGGCGACGATGATCCACAGCACCAAGCTGTTGAAGTCGGCTATCTCGTCGTGCACCGGCCCGATGCCGGCTTGGAGCCCCGTGCCCCAGGGGATGGGCGAGCCGACGGTGGAGGTCGTCTCCCCGACGTAGCCGCCGGACACGCGGCCATCCTGCGACTGCAATTGCGCCAGTGCCGCCCCGAAAGGAAGCGACGCCACAAGGGCACCGGTCAGCGCGAGCCCCAATGCCTTACCGAACAGCCGTCCGATCACGCGTCTTACCCCGTGTCTCCGGCGCGCCGCACGCGCCGCCAGATTTTTCGTTCCGCCAGCCACTCAAGCCGTCGGTGCGGCCGGACCATAGTCGCGCGGAGCAGCGCTAGACAAGTGAGCCTTCCCCGCGGAATCACAAGGCTCGGCGGAGTCGGCCGTCAGGGCGCCGCTTCCGTTTCGGCGTCCTCTTCGGCGACGTGGTCCACCATGTCGGAGAGCATGGACCGGATGTGCTGGTCGCCCACGACGTAGAAGACTTGGCGGCCGCGCCGCTCCGCGCCGAGCAGGCGCGCCGCGCGCAACAGGCGCAGGTGGTGCGAGACGAGCGACGCAGAGATTCCCAAGCGTTCTGCCATCTCGCCCACCGCCGCCGGCGCATCCAGGCAAGCCAGGATGATGCGCAGACGGGTCGGGTCGCTCATGAGGCGGAACATCTCCGCCAACTCGACCACTTGGTCATCCCCGATCCGGACGCGCCCGCGCATTCCACGCTCCTCCATGACCGCGGCCAGGGTTGCCCTTGCGCCGTGCCCCGGCAAGCGACGCTTGACAGGGGACTGGGCGGACCGCATTTGCACGACCCTAACGTTTTGAAATCCAAAGGATATCTGAACAGTTGAAGACGTGTTCAGTCGTTGCGGCGAGTCCGGCCCGGTGCTGACCCGCCCGGAGCCGACCGCGGCCGCGGAGGCGCCGCCTGCGCGCGAGGTGAGCCTCCCCGAAATCCACCGCAGCGTGGTGGTGCCCAACGCGGGGGGCTGGCTGCGGCGGCTGCTCGCCTTCGTCGGCCCTGGCTACTTGGTGGCGGTGGGCTACATGGACCCCGGCAACTGGGCCACCGCGCTCGCGGGCGGATCGGCCTTCGGGTACACGCTGCTCTCCGTCGCCCTCGTCTCCTCGTTGATGGCCATGCTGCTGCAGGCCCTCTGCGCGCGGGTTGGCATCGCCACCGGGCGCGACCTCGCGCAGCTCTGCAGGGAGCGCTTCCCGCGCCCGGTCAACGCCGTGCTCTGGGTGCTGGCGGAGGTGGCGATCTGCGCCACCGACCTCGCCGAACTGATCGGCACCGCCATCGCGCTGCAATTGCTCTTTGGCATCCCGCTGCTGCTCGGCGTGGTGCTGACGGCGGCCGACGCCCTGCTGATCCTCTGGCTCCAGAACCGCGGGGTGCGCTGGCTGGAGGCGCTGATCGCGGGCCTCATCTTCCTCGTCTTCGGCTGCTTCGCCGTCCAGCTCTTCATGGCGCAGCCGGTGTGGTCGGAGGTGTTCGCGGGCTACATCCCCTCCGCAAGCATCGTGACAGACCAGACGCAGCTCTACATCGCCATCGGCATCCTCGGCGCCACGGTGATGCCGCACAACCTCTACCTGCACACGGCCTTGGTGCAGTCGCGCGCTTACGGCCTGGACGTGCCGGCGAAGCGCGAAGCGATCCGCTTCGCTTCCGTGGACAGCACGGTGGCGCTCTGCCTCGCGCTGACGGTCAACTCCGCCATCCTCATCACCGCCGCCGCGGTGTTCCACGCCGGCGGGCGCACGGAGGTGGCCGAGATCGGCGAGGCTTACGAGCTGCTGGCGCCCATGGTCGGCAGCGCGGCGGCGGCGACCTTGTTCGCGGTAGCGCTGCTGTTCTGCGGCTTAAACGCCACCGTCACCGCGACCATCGCGGGGCAGGCGGTGATGGAGGGCTTCCTGGGGCTGCGCCTGCCGCCGGTCCTGCGGCGGCTCGTGACCCGATTGGTGGCGATCGTGCCGGCCATCATCGTGACCTGGTTCTACGGCGAGAGCGGCACCGCGCAGCTGTTGATCCTGAGCCAAGTCATACTGTCGCTGCAACTGCCCTTCGCGGTGGTGCCACTGATGCTGTTCGCCTCCGACCGGGCGAGGCTCGGCGCGCTGACCGCCCCGCGCTGGCAACTGGCGCTGGGCTGGGCGACCACCGCGGTGGTCGTCATGCTCAACCTCAAGCTGCTCTGGGATTTCGCCCTGGGCGAATGACGGCGGGCGCGGCGGCGCCCGCCGGCGTCAGGCGAAGGCCATCCGGTTCGGCACGCGCACGAGCGTGAACAGGCCGAAGGGCGGGCAAGGGGCGATCTCGGCCGCCGCGTCGGGATGCTCCAGCAGGTCGCCGAGCGAGAAGTCCGGGTGCCAGCCCAGCACCCGCGACAGCGGCGCCAGGGTGCGTTCCGCCCACCAGCGCACGCCCTTCTCGGCGGCGAAGTGGTTCACGAACAGCAACTCGCCGCCGGGCCGCACCACGCGGCGCATTTCGCTGAGCAGGCGCCGAGCGTCCGGCACCACGGTCGCGGTGAACATGGCCACGGCGATGTCGAAGCTGGCGTCGCGGAAGGACATCGCCTCCGCGTCCATCTCCACCAAACCGACCACGTTCCGCAGGCGCTCCCGCTTCACCCGCTTCCGGGCCTGGAGGAGCATCTCGCGCGAGAGGTCGATGCCGACCACCCGCTTCTCCGGCGCGTAGCGCGGCAGGGCGAGGCCGGTGCCGACGCCCACCTCCAGCACGCGCGCGCCGGGCAGGCCGTTCACCGCGGCGACGGCGCGCCGCCGCCCTGCGGCCGAAACGGCGCCGAACACCTCGTCGTACACGCCGGCCCAGCGGCGGTACGCCTCGCGCACTGCCTCGGCGTCGAGCGCCGCGCGCGGGTGGCCGTGCCTATCGGCCTGATGGAGCCCTGCTTGCGAAATGGTAATGCCTCCTCCGTCGGCGGTGCGCTAGACCACCGGGGCCGCGGACGCAAGCAACACGGACCGGTCGTTCGGCTATCGCCGGTCCCGGTCCGGAAACGCAACCATAACCCCGCCCAACGCGATCACCGCCGCGCCGGCCAGAGACGCCGCGTCGGGCCAGTCGTTGAAAACCAGCACCCCCGCCAAAGTTGCCCAGATGAGTTGCGTGTAGGTCAGCGGGGCCAAGAGGCTGGCCGGGGCGCGTGCAAAGGCCAGCACCAGCAGCCCGTGACCAGCGCCGCCGAGGAGGCCGCGGCTCGCCAGCAACAGCCAGTCGCCCAAGGGCGGCGCCGTCCAGAACAGCGGTTGTGCCAGGCTGGTGGCGACGGTGGCGGCGAAGCCCGTGTGCAAGATGGTGGTGCGGGGGTCGTCCACCGTCGCCAACTTGCGGGTGAGGATCTGGTACACCGCGAAGAGCATGGCGGTGCCTAGCGGCAGCACCATCGCCCAGTTCGACGGCGCTTCCCCGGTGAGGGCGGGCGGGCGCAGAGCGATGGTCACGCCGAGCAGGCCGATGCCCACGCCCATCCAGCGCCGCCACCCCACGGGCTCGCCCAGCCACAGCGCGGCCAGCGCCACGGTCAGCACCGGCGAGGCGAAGCCGACCGCCGTTGCGTCGGCCAGCGGAATGCGCGCCAGGGCGGATGAGAAGAGCAGGTTGGACGCGGCGAGCAACAGGCTGCGCGCCGCTTGCAAGCGAGGGGCTCGGGACCGCCAAGGCAAGCTCCCCGTTGCGATCCTGATGACCAACGCCGCGCCGAGCAGGCTGAACAGGAACCGCGCCCACATGAGCTGCGGCACGGCGTAATACACCGTCAGCCGCTTCACGAGCGTGTCCATCACCACGAAGAGCGCCAGCGCGGACAGGTGCAACGCGACGCCGGCGAGCCGGCTGTTCACGGACGTCGGCCAGGAAATTCAACCATGCCGCGAGAATGGCTGGCCGGCCGGCATCGGCCAAGCGCGGAAACGGCATGGCTGAGGCGACCGGCGCGCCGCGTGGCGCGTCGGACACCGCCCCCGCCCCCGCCCGCGTCAGGCCGCGTCGGAGCGGCGGTCGCGGACCCTCACGTAGGCGATGGCGGCGTGCTCGGCGCAGTAGGGCTTCCCGGGCGCCGCCTCGCAACCGCAGAAGCGGAACTCGCGCTGGCCGGGCTCGCCGATCGGCCAGCAGCAACTCCGCAAGGAAGCGCGCGGGAAATGGCTCACCTGGGCGGATACGACGGGGGCGGGTGCGGCGGATGGCCGCGGCACCGGCTGGGGCTGCGGCGCTTGCGGAACCGCCCGCGCGGCAGCGGCTGCGATGGCTGGCGCGGCGTCGTGAGCGGCGGCGGCGGGCTTGCGGCGGGGCGCCGACGACGGGACGCCCAACCCTTCCAGCTTGCGGATGGGGCTCGGCCGGGCGGGGAGGTCCAACCGGTGCGCCTTGCCGACGATGGCGTTCTTCGTGACCCCCATGCGGCGCCCGATCTCGGCGGTGGAGTGGCCCTCGGCCCAGAGGGCGCGGAGCAGGTCAATAGACTTCGCCGTCCATTCCATGCGGGTCTCCCTCGCCGTGACCCACCACATCTCGTGGGTCACAATATACGGTAGGACAACACAGAACGGCTCCACAAGTTCTAGCTGGCCTTTCTGGATCGAAAAGTTGTGGAAAACCTGGGGTTTCGTTGACTCGCGCCGGCACCGGTACCTTTTCCTCCCCAGGTGCCACCGAAGGAGCGATCCATGCATTTCGCATCGAACCCGCCGCGCCGCCGGCCGCTGGCGGCGGGCCTCGGCCTGCTCGCGCTCGGATGGGCCGCAGCCGCCCCGGCGCTCGCCCACCACGGCTGGTCCGGCTACGGCTCAGAGGAATTCTCGATGTCCGGCACCGTCCAGTCGGCCAACCTCGGCGGCCCGCACGGCGTGGTACGGGTGCTCGACGGGAACGGGCGGGTGTGGGACGTGGTGCTCGGGCCGCCGCGCAACCAAAGCCGGGCCGGGTTGACCGAGGCCGCGCTGCCGGCCGGCGCCGCCGTGACCGCTTGGGGCCACCGCCACCTCGACCCGAACCGGCTGGAGATGAAGACGGAGCGCCTGCGCGTCGGGACGACGGTGTTCGACATCTACCCCGACCGCTCGTAGCCGCGGTTTGGCGGACGTCGCCGTTTGGCTCGAAGCGTCGCTGTTGGCGCGGGCGTTGAAGTCCGGGCCTTGGGTCTACCCGCTGGTGAACCTCGCCCACCTGCTCGGCGTCGCGCTGTTGCTGGGCGCCATCGCCGCGCTCGATCTGCGCTTGGTGGGGCTCTGGCCGGGCACGCCGGTCCCGGCGCTGGCGCGCGCGACGGTGCCGGTGGCGGGCGCCGGCCTCGCCTTGGCCCTCCTGACCGGCCCGGCGCTGCTCACCGTGCGGGCGACCGAGTACGTGGAGAACCCGTTTCTCTGGATGAAATTCGGCGCGGTGGCGCTCGGGCTCGCCAACCTCGCCGCGCTGCACCGGTCCGCGGCGTGGCGGAGCGGCGGGCGCGGGCGCCGCCTCGCAGTGGCCGGGGCGGTGTCCTTGGCCGCTTGGCTCTCGGCCGTCTCGGCGGGGCGGATGATCGCCTACTGGTGAGGGCTCAGAACAGCAACCCCTTGCGCAGCATCCCGTGGACGCCCTTCTCGCCGTTCACGGTCTGCGTCACCCGGAAGTCCACGGCGAGCGAGCAGAGCTGGTAAGCATCGGCGGCGGAGAGGTTCGCGCGCGACACGATGAAGGCGATCATCTCGCGCAGCGCCTGCTTCATGGCGAGGTCCAGGTCCTCGTGCATCCCCATGCTGATGAAGTGCGTGGCCGTCTCGGCGCGGGGGAAGCGCAGGACGGGGTCTTTCGCGCCGCCGCCCTTCTCCAGGCCGAGGCGGAAATGCCCGGTGAGGCACATCTCCAGCGCGTTGATGCAGACCTCGCCGTCGCCCTGCACGCCGTGCCCGTCGCCGGCGGAGAACAGGGCGCCTTGGTTGAACACGGGCAGGTAGAGCGTGGCGCCCTCGCCGATCTCCTTGTTGTCCAAGTTGCCGCCGTGGGCGCGCGGCTCCTTGGTGGAGATCTGCCCCCACTCCTCCGGCGGCGCCACGCCCATCACGCCGAAGAAGGGCGAGAGCGGCAGGGTGATCCCCGGCCCGACCGGGACCTTGCAGGTGCGCGCCGCGCGGTCCACCGGGATGTGCAGCACGCGCTTGTACGGGAAGTCCTCCGGCAGCGTGCCGACCAGCGGCCGGAAGCCGCAGAAGCCCCAATCGGCGCCCAACTCTATCTTCTCCACCGTCACCCGGAGGCAGTCGCCCGGCTCCGCGCCGCGCACCGCCACCGGCCCGGTGATGATGTGCGGGCCGAGGCGCGGCACGTTGCCCTTGTGGATGGCGAGCAGCCGCTCCGGGATGGAAAAGGCGCCGCCGGGCGCCGGGCACTGCTCCGGCCCGCCGGACACGCATTCCAGCACCACGAGGTCGCCCGGGTCGGCAGTGGCGACCGGCTGGAACGCGGCGTCGAAGGCGCCCCAGTGGACGGTCTCGGGCGTGGGCGTGACGTGGTGCGTGGCGGGGGCGGTGGGCATCGCGGACGGGCTCCTCGGTGGACGCGCCAAGGAAGGCAGAGGGGCGCCCGCGGTCAATCCGCCTCCGCTACCGTCCCCGCAGCCGTTCCCCGAGCGCTTTCTGCTCGTCCGGGCACACTTGGCCCAGGCGCTCGTACTCCTCGGGCCGGTCTATCCCGCGGTGCGCCGCCTCCCGCGCGGCCTGCATGGCTTCGAAGGCGGGCACGATGGCGCGGCGCAAGGCCTCTTGCAGCGCCGCCACCGCTGACTGCTCGGTGGCCCCGCGCCCCGCCGCCGACGCCGCCCACCGCCGGGTCGCCGCTTCGGCATCGGCGGCGGCTCGCCGGAAGGTGTCCCTGTTCACGGCGACGTGGCGCCGTTCGTGCGCCTCCGTTTCGCGGAACAAGCAGCTCCCGCGCGGCACCTCGCGGGCGATGCGGACGCCGAACTCGGCGTGGCGGACGTTGAGCGAAACCCGCTCCGGCCGCGCGCAGGCCCGTCCGTCCGCCGACGCGATGCGCGCCTCGATCTCGCTCCGCCATTCCACCCGGGAGGTGGTGGAGCCGAGGTGGCGGAGCGCGGCGCCGCGCGGCGCGTTCGCTTCGGCGCGGAGGGCGTCCATGCCGGTCCCGAGGTCCAGCGTCGGCTCGGGGTCGTGGAGCGAGACCTCGACGCGCGGGCTGGTCTCCGGACAATCCGGCTGCGCCACGGCCGCGGTCCCCGCCACCACGGACGCGGCTGCCGCCGCGAGGATCACGACCGGCTTCATAGCCATCCCTTCCGCTTGAAGTAGAGGACGGGCAGCGCCGCCGAGACCACCATCAGCAGCAGCGCGAATGGGTAGCCGACCGCCCAGCGCAGCTCCGGCATGAACTCGAAATTCATGCCGTAGATGCTGGCCAGGAGGGTGGGCGGCATCAGCGCCACCGAGGCCACGGTGAAGGTTTTGATGATGTTGGTCTGCTCGACGTTGATGATGCCGAGCACCGCGTCCAGCAGGAACTGCGCCTTGCTGTTCAGGAAGCTCGCGTGCTCCACCAAACTACGGACGTCGCGCACCAGGGTCTTGATGAGCCCTTGGTTCTCCTTGCGCACCGCCCCTGACTTCTCGGCGCTGACGAAGCTCAGGATGCGCGACAGCCCGAGCAGCGTCTCGCTGGCGCGCGTCGTCACCTCGCCCACCTGCCCGAGGGTGATGAGCGTCTCCTTCAGGCCGGCGTCCTTCGCCGTGGCCTTGGCCTTGGCGCGGGCGGTGCGGAAGGCCGCTTGGCTGGCGCGGTCCATGTCGGCGCCGATGCGCTCCAGGATGTCGGCCAAGCGGTCCACGATCTGCTCGAACAGGTGCAGCATCACCGCGTCCGGCCCGCCGAACAGCAGGGTGCGGGGCGTCCTTTGGCAACGGGCGCCGAACACCTCGAAGGCGCGCGGCGTGGCGTAGCGCACCGTGACCAGGTTCTGGTTGCCGAGCACGAAGGTGATGGCGGTGGAGCCGTACTCGCCGCCCTCGACGCCGTAGAGGAAATTCGCGGTCAGGAACAGCGCGTCGCCTTCGCGGTAGAGGCGGGAGGAGCTTTCGATCTCCTGCATCTCCTCGCGCGTCGGCACCTCCAGGCGCAGCGCGGCCTGGACCTGCTTCTCCTCTTCGGGCGTCGGGCTCAACAGGTCGATCCAAACGGCGCGGCGGAGCGCCTCGGCGTCCTGCGCGCCTTCCCGCATCGAAAGGCCGCCGTTGTCGACGGTGTAGGTGGTCAACATGGGGCCACTCCCGGCCGGTCGGGCGCCCCAAGGCGCGAGGAGAGCCAACCAGGTTCACGCCGAGCGGGGGCACCGAGCCTCCTGGCGCCGGCACCCGCGGAGACGCGCGAGCGCCGCGGCCCCGGCGCGGAAGATGCCCCGCCGGTCGGCTCGCGGTCCTGATTGCGTGTCCGACGTTAGCGGGAAGGGGCGCCCGAGTCACTCCCGCGGCGGAGCACGGAGCGGTGCCCCGCCCGGCCCCGCAGGCACGGCCGGAAGGGCGCCGGTCAGCGCGGGGCGGCGAGGCTCCCCAACCGCCCCGCTGTCAGGCCGCCGTCGATGACCAGCTCCGAGCCCGTCACATGGCGCGAGGCGTCGGAGGCGAGATAGAGCACCCCGTCCGCGATGTCGGAGGCTTGGCCGGGCTCGCCGAGCGGCACGCCTTGGGCGGCGATGGCGCGGGGGTCCAGCGGGGCGTTGCGGCCGTCCGGCAGGCCGCCCGGCATCTTCTCCCAGATGGCCGTGTCGATGATGCCGGGGTGGACGGAGTTGACGCGGATGCCGTCGCGCGCCCCGGCGCATTCCAGCGCCACCGACTTGGCGAAGAGCCGCACCGCGCCCTTGGTGGCCGAGTAGCCCGCCAGCCCCGCGGAGCCGCGTAGGCCGGCGACCGAGGACATCATGACAATGGAGCCGCCCTTTCCGGTCCGCCGCATGGCGGGGATGGCGTGCTTCACCGACAGGAACACGCCGTCGAGATTGACCGCCGTTTGCCGGCGCCAGTCGGCGAGCGCCATGTCCACGACCGGGCTGATGATGGCGATGCCCGCGTTCGCTACCAGGACGTGGAGGCCGCCGAACAGGCGCTCGGTTTCGGTCACCGCCTCGGGCCAGCGCGCCTCGTCCGTCACGTCCTGGAGGACGAAGCGCGCTTGGCCGCCCGCGGCGCGGAGCCGCTCGGCCAAGGCTTCGCCGCGCTCCGCGTCCAGGTCCGTCAGCACGACCTTGGCGCCTTCCCGCGCCAGGGTTTCCGCGCAGGCGGCGCCGATGCCGGCCGCGCCCCCGGTGACGATGGCCACCTTGCCTTCGACTTGGCCCATTGGCGTTCCCTTCCTCTTCTGGCGCGGCGAGGCTAACCGCTCCGGGACCGGCCCGACACCGTCCCGTCGGGATGCGGTAGGCTCGCCGGCAGGCGGCGGTAGGCCTCGCGGTCGTCGGGCTGGGCGCGGGCGCGCTAGGGCGCGTGGACAAAGCACCACAGGCAGAGTTGGTGACCAACACGCCGGCACCTCGGTGATGCCGGCGCAAGGCGGTCGGGACGACACAGCCGGTCGCGGGACCGGCAGCAGGGTGGTTTCGGTGTTCGGCCTCGCGGCGTTCGCCGGCGCCGGCGTGCACCGGCATCGGCAGCCGAGCGACCGGGTGCCCCGCTCGCCCCTCCGCTACTCCTCGGGCTTGAAGCCATTGGCCCGCACCATCTCGGCGTAGCCCTCGCGCTCGGCTCGGATGCGGGCGGCCAGCGCGGCCGGCGGGAGCACCAGCGGGGCGATCTCGGCCGCTGCGAGCCGCTCGCGCAGGGCCGGCCCTTCCACCGCCGCCGCCACCGCCCCGTGTAGCGACTCGACCAGCGCGGGCGAGGCGCCGGCCGGCAGGAAGGCGGCGCCGGCGGCCTCGTCCTCGGGCAGGCCGGGGAAGCCGGCCTCGGCCAAGGTCGGCATATCGGGCAGCGAGGCCAAGCGGGAGGCCCCGCTCACGGCCAGCAACCGGACCTGCCCGGCGCGCGCCGCCGGGACGCCGTCGCCCGTGATGCCGACGAAGGCGTCGATCTGCCCGGCGAGGAGGTCCTGCATGGCCGGCCCGCTGCCGCGGTAGGACACCGCGGTCAGCGGCGCCCCGGACAGGCGCGACACCGCCAGGCCGATCATGTGCTGCGGCGCGCCGAGCACCGGGGGCGCGAAGCTGGCGCCCCCTTTGGCCTTCGCCCAGGCCAGGAACGACGGGAGGGTCTGCGCCGGGTGGTCGGGCCGCACCATCCAGCAGAAGCGGACGGTCCCCAGGGTGGCGACCGGCGCGAAGTCGGCCACCGGGTCGTAGCGCGTGGTCCGCGGGAAGGCGACCGGCGTCAGGGTCATCACCGGCAGCGGCGTCACCAGGATGGTGGCGCCGTCCGGGGGCGACGCCTTCACGTGCTCCACCGCCAAGCGGACGCTGGCCCCGGGGCGGTTCTCGACCACCACCTGCGGCGCGTAGCGGCCGCGAAGCTGCTCCGCCAGCAGGCGCGCGAGGACGTCGGTGCCGGCGCCGGGCGGCAGCCCGATGACGATCCGCGCCGTGCGGTCGATGGCGGTGGCGGCCCGGCCATGCCGGGCGACGAGGCAGGCGGCGCCGAGTGCGAGGGCGCCGCGTCGGCCGATGCTGCTGATGCCCATTGCCCGTTTCTCCTTCGGTGCTGTGACCCGACCCCGCTCCGGCGCGGGGGGACCTCCTCCGTGCGGCCCTGCCGGAGGGCCGTGGTCGCCTCGGGGCGGTGCGCGATGCCCCGGGAGGCGCATCAGCCGATCAGCACGGCAGCGCCTCGATGAGGCCGACGCCCGACGCGGTGGGGAGGGCCCGGCCGGGCGCGAAGCCCGCCGCGGCGAGCAGGTCCCGGTGCTCGGCCTCGGTGCGCTCGCGGCCGCCGACGTAGACCAGCATCAGCAGGTCGAGCCACTTGGCCTCGGAAGGCAGGTTGCCTTCCGGGACCACCGGCTCGGCGACGAGCAGGCGCCCGGTGCCGGGCATGGCGGCGCGGCAGCGCGCCAGGATCGCGCGCGCGTCCTCGTCGCCCCAGTCGTGCAGGACTTTCTTGAGCAGGTAGACGTCCCCGCCCGCCGGCACCGCCACGAAGAAGTCGCCGGCCACCAGGTCGCACCGCCCCGCGACGCCCGCCGCCTCCAGCCGCCCCCGCGCCATCTCCACCACGGGCGGCCTGTCCAGCAGCACGCCCCGCAGCCCCGGCCTGGCCGCGAGGACGGCGGCGAGCAGCGAGCCCTGCCCGCCGCCAACGTCCACCACCGTCCCGCCGGCGGGGAAGTCGTAGGCGGCGAGGATGGCGGCGTCGTCCGCCGCGCTGAGGCTGCGCAGGGCTTCGACGGAGACGCGGCCGGCCTCCGGGCGCGCGGCGTAGTACTCGAACAGCGGCGCGCCGAAGACGTGCTCGAAGGCGGGCCGGCCGGTGCGGACGCTGTGCTCGATCTCGCCCCAGGAGCGCCACACCCAGCGCTCGCCGTTCATGACGGCGTAGGCGCGCAGCGAGCCGGGCGCGTCGCTCCGGAGCGGCTCCGCCATCGGGGTCAGGGCGAAGCGGCCCTGCGCGTCCGCGGCGAAGATCCCGACGCCGGCCAGCGCGCGCAGCACGCGGTGCAGCGAGGGCGCGTGCGCCCCAGCCGCCACGGCGAGGTCGGCGGCCGACCACGGCCCGTCGCGCAGCAGGTCGGCGATCCCGAGCTTGGCGGCGACGAAGATGGCCTGCGCAACCCAGGCGCCGGAGAGCAGGCGCATCAGCGCCCGCTCCGGGGGCTCCGCGGCGGCGTCGGCCGCCTGCGCCGTGCCGGACGATACCCCCTCTTCGCCGCCCGCCGACCCGCTCACGGCGCTGCGCTCGGGCCAGGGGCGGCGGGGAGGACCGGCGGGGGCGGCGCGTGTCGTCGCGTCATGGGCGGCGGTCTCCTGCTCAGGCGGTCGGTGGTCCGGGCGGTCCCCGCCGAGGTCGGCTGCGGCCGTTGCCGGGTCGGGCGTAGGCGGCGTGGCCCTCGACAACGCGGGCCAGCAGCTCGACCAGCAGGACCCGCTCCTCGGGCCGGAGCGGGGCCAGGATGCGGTCCTGGGCGGCGAGCGCGGCGGGTTGGAGCCGGCGGCGCAGCGCCAAGCCTTCCGGCGTCAAGTGCAGCACGCGGGCGCGGCGGTCGGTCGGGTGCGGGTCGCGGCTGACCAGCCCGCGCGCCGCGAGCCGATCCACCATCTGGCCGGCGCTGACCTTGTCGATGCCGAGGCGCGCGGCGAGGCCCTGCTGGTCCACGCCCGGCTCGGCGTCGAGCGCGGTGAGGGCTCCGTACTCGCCCCACTTGAGCGCTTCGGGCGCGAGGACCTCGGCCATGATGCCGAGGCAGAGCTGGTGGAAGCGGAAGGCGAGGAAGGAGGGCACCCTGTGCCCCGGCGGGACGGGGCCGGCCGGCCTCCGTTCGGACGCCGACACGGGGCCGCCGCCAGGCGCCGCGGGCGCGGCAGGCGGGGCATCGGCGGGAGCGGTGCGCCTGGGCATGCATGCCCTTCAATAAGAATTCTGACAGTAAAAAATCTTACTGGCCTTGCGGTCAAGCCCCATCTCCCGGACCGGGCAGCGGCGCTCAGTCCTGGGGCGTCGGGCGATGGCGGGCGGGCGGTGTCGGACACCGGCAGGAGGACGACCACGTCGCAACCCAGGCTGGCCTCCGCGGCTGGAGGGCTACGGTGAGGCGGGGGCTCCTGACAGACGCCGAGTGGGCGACCTTCGAGCCCTTCTTGCGCACAGCGGGGCCGCGGCGTGGGCGACCGCCGAGGAACCATCGGCGGGTGCTCGACGCCATCCTCTGGATCGGGCGCACCGGCACGCCGTGGCGCGACCTGCCGGCCGAACTGGGCAACTGGAACTCCGTCCACCGCCAGTTCAGGCGGTGGACCGCGTCCGGCGTGTGGGATCTCCTGCTGCAAGCCCATGCCGACGGCGGCGGCGAAGCCGATGCGCTCCAGATGATCGACAGCACCATCGTCCGCGCACACCACTGCGCTGCGGGCGGGAAGCGCGACCAAACGCGGCACCTCGGCCGCTCGCGCGGAGGCCTCTCGACCAAGGTCCACCTCCGGGCCAATGCCGACGGTCTGCCCATCGCCGTGGTGCTGACGCCCGGCGAGGCCCACGACGTCACGGCTTATCCGGAGCTGATGGGCGAGCGCGACAGCGACCCCGGCGTGCTGCTGGGCGACCGTGGCTACGACAGCGACGAGATCCGCAGGGATGTCCGCGACCGCGGCGCCACGCCCGAGATCCCGACCAGGCGCAACCGGAAAGCCCGGCACTCGGTCGACCGCCGCCTGTATGCACTGAGGGCCCGGATCGAGTGCTTCATCAACAGGCTGAAGAACAACCGCCGGGTGGCCACACGCTACGACCACACCGCGAGCAGCTTTCTCGGCTTCGTCCTGCTCGGCTGTGTCCGTCTATGGATCAAGTTTGTCCACGCGGCCTAGGACGCGGTGCTCGCGGCGCCGAGTGGCGGCGAGCGCGTCGCCCGCGGCGCGGCGGCGGGCGCGTTCGCCGCTATGGTGCCGACCTGGGTTGCACATCGCGCTGGCACTCGGCGCGGCGCCGCTCGCCCGCGGCAGCTTGACCGCCGCGGCGGCGGTCTGCGTGCTCGTCGGCACCCGTCGGCCATCCTGGGCCGGCATGGTCGCCGGCAGCCTGGACGCGCGCCTTCCTGCCGGTCGCCGAGGGGAAGGGCGCTGGCCGGCGGCGCCCTGCTGGGCGCGGCGCTCGCCTTACCCGCCTTCTTCGGGGTGCGGCGGGCGATCGCCGCCCGGAACGCCGCCCGGAACGCCGCCCGGACCGGCGACGGCGACCCGGACGGCGCGCTTCGCGGGGCTCCGGGCGGCGGGTGACGGCGGCGGCGCGTGCTGGCGCGCTGTTTGCAAGGCTGCGCCCGGCATCCGCCGTCCTCCGCCCGGGAGTCGCCCATGAAGCGCCGCCTTTTCCTCGCCGCCCCGACCGCCGCCGCCCTCCTGTCTCGGCCCGCGATTGCGCAGCAACAGGCTTGGCCGACCAAGCCGGTGCGGATCATGGTGGTGTTCCCGCCCGGCGGCGCTTCCGACATCGTGGCGCGGGTGCTGGCGGAGGCGCTGTCGGCCCGCATGGGCGCCCGGTTCGTGGTGGACAACCGCGCCGGCGCCGCCGGCACCATCGGCGCGGCGCACGTCGCCCAGCAGCCGGCCGACGGCTACACCCTGATGCTGTCCAACACGGCGCCGATGATCACGTCGCCGCCGCTCTACCAGAAGGCCGGCTACGAGCCGCTCCGTTCCTTCACACACATCGCTTGGCTCGGCACCACGCCGGCCGTGATCACCGCCAACCCGGCCGTGGTGCCGGCGACCGACCTCGCCGGGCTGATCGCCTGGATCAAGGCGCAGCCGAGGCCCCCGGCCTACGGCACCTCCGGCAACGGCTCGGTGCCGCACGTGCTCGGCGTGATGATCGAGCGCGAGACGGGCGCTAAGATGGCCCATGTGCCGTACCGGGGCAGCGCGCCGATGCAGGCGGAGCTGCTGGGCGGCAACCTCGGGCTCGGCTTCGACGTGCTGCCCGACACCATGGAGAACATCCGCGCCGGCAGGCTGCGGGCCTTCGCCGTGACCAGCCGCGCGCGGCAGCCGATGGCGCCGGAGGTGCCGACCACCGCCGAACTGGGCTTCCCCGAGATCAACATCGACAACTGGGTCGGCCTGAGCGGCCCGGCCAACCTGCCGGCCCCGGTGGTGGAGCGGCTGCACGCCGAAACCTTCGCGGCCCTCGCCGCCCCGGAGGTCCGCCGGCGGTTGGAGGAGCGAGGCATCACCGGCGAGCCCTTGGGGCAGCAAGCCTTCACCGCCCTGGTGGAGCGGCAGGTGCGCGAGATCGGCGGGCTCGTGGCCGGCCTCGGCATGACGCTGGACTGACCGGGACGCGGCGCGTCAGGCTTCGCCCAGCCGACCCTTGAGCCGCAGCAGCAGGATGCGCTCGACCTGGCGCAGGGCTTCGGTGCGTTCCTCTGCCTCGGTGTTGCGCAACCGGGACTCCAGGGCGGCCAGGATCTCACCGGGCCGCTTGCCCTTCACCGCCAGGATGAAGGGGAAGCCGAACCGTTCTCGGTAAGCCTTGTTCAGCTCCAGCAGCCGGGCACCGGCCGAGGCATCGAGGGCGTCGAGGCCGGCGGAGCCTTGTTCGCGCCGCGAGTCCGGCGTCAGGTCGGCCGGCCGCGCCGACCGGGCGGCGAGGTCGGGGTGGGCGTTCAGGAAGGCCAAGAGGGCGTCGGCCGGGAGGTCGCGGAGGACCGCCACGAAAGCCGGGTGCAGCCCGGCGGAGCCAGCGCTAGGGTCCGATGGGCCGCGGTCCCAGGCTGCGGCAGCGAGGTCCGGCCGGTTCTCGAAGACGGTGCCGAAGCGGGCGAGGAATTCCTCGCGCGTCACGGCGTCGCCGCCGTCAGGCGGCGGGGCGGCTGGTGTTCGCCGTGCCGGCGGCCGTGGTGCCGGTCTGATGCGGGGCGGTACCGGCCGCGGTGGTGCCGGCCGCGCCTGCCGTCGTTCCGGCGGGGCCGGGAATGCTGCCGGCGGGGTGGGTGCCGGGCGCCGGCGGGGCGGAGTCGGCCGCCATGGAGGCGTCCTTGTCCTCCTCGGCCATGTTCTTCTTGAACGACTTGATGCCCTTGGCGAGGTCGCCCATCAGGCCACTGATCTTCGACCCGCCGCCGAAAAGCAGCAGGATCACCAGCAGCACGACGAGCCAGTGCCAGATGCTGAAGCTACCCATGTGGAATCTCGACGATCCTGTCTGTTGAGGGCGACCGCCGGGGACGCCCTTTTGCGACGGACACTAGGGCTCCGCCCCCCGCGGCGCAAACGCCATTTCCGAGTACCGGAACGGGCGGCCGCGGCGCCTTCCCGGATGGAAGGCGCGGTCGGGGCGTCGGCGGACGGAGTGTACCTTTTCCGTTCCGGCCGTGCGAGTTTTTCCCGCCAAGCCGGCCTGTTTCCGGCCTCAGGCTTCGGCCTTGATGCCGAGGCGGGTGATGAGGCTTCCCCAGCGGTCGCTCTCGGCGGCGATGAAGCGGGCGAATTCGGCGGGGGTGCCGGTGACGACCTCGAACCCGGCCCGTTCCAACGCGGCGCGGGTCTGGGCGTCGCCGAGGCCGCGCTTCGCCTCCTCGGCCAGCCGCGCCACCTGCGCGGGCGGCATGGAGGCGGGCGCGACCAGGCCGATCCAGGCGTAGCTGGCGGCGTCCGGCACCCCGGCCTCGGCGAGCGTCGGCACGGAGGGCGCCTGCGGGATGCGGCTCTCGGCCGTGACCGCTAGGGCGTGCGCCTGCCCGGACTGCACCTGCGGCAGGATGCCAGCGGAGATGACGAACATCGCTTCGATCCGGCCGGCGACGAGGTCCAGCGTAGCCTGCGGGAAGCCGCGATACGGGACGTGGACCATGTCGAGCCCGGCGCGGGACATCAGGTCCACCATGGCCAGGTGGGCGCCCGAGCCGGAGCCGACGGAGCCATAGGACAGCTTGCCGGGGTTGGCCTTGGCGTGGGCGATGAAACCGGCGAGGTCCGTGGCGGGCACGGAGGGGTGCGTCACCAGCATCTGCGCGCCGCGCACCAGCAGCGACACCGGCGCGAGGTCCTTCGCCGGGTCGTAGGGCAGGTTCGGGTAGAGCGCCTTGGCGGTGGACAGCGGGGCGTTGATGGAGACGCCGATAGTGTGCCCGTCGGTCGCCTTGGCGACCGCGTCCGTCCCGATGGTGCCGCCGGCGCCCGGCCGGTTCTCCACCACGAAGGGCTGGCCGAAGGCGGTGGCGAAGTGGTTCGCCGCGGCGCGGGCCGCGGTGTCCGGCGTCGAGCCCGGCGGGAACGGGACGATGACGCGCACCGGCCGCTCCGGCCAGGCGGCCTGCGCTCGGCCAGGTGTGGCGGCCAGGGCTGCTGGCGCGGCGGCGCCGAGGGCGAGCAGCGCGCGACGCGGCAATTCCATGTCGAGATGATCTCCCGTGTTCCGGAGGGTTGCTTGCAGCACGGAAAGACGCGCGCCGTCCAGTCCGGACGAGCCAACCGCTCAGGCCGTGGCGGCGGGTCCGCCGATGAGGCGGCGGCGCAGCCGGCCGGACACCCAGTCGATCGCCGCCACGGTGACGACCATCAGCAGGATGATGAAGGCCACCTCGTCCCAGTGGCGGACGCGGATGCGCTCGGCGATTTGGAGGCCGATGCCGCCGGCGCCCACCACGCCGAGGATGGCGGCGGAGCGGGTGTTGCTTTCGAAGAAGTAGAGCGCCTGGGCGAGCATCACCGGCAGCACCTGCGGCAGGAGGCCGAAGCGCAGCCGCGCCAGCCGGCCGCCGCCGGCGGCGACCACGCCCTCCACCTGCTTGCGCTCCGCGTTTTCGATCGCCTCGGCGTAGAGCTTGGCGAGCACGGCGATCTCGGCGGTGGCGATGGCGAGGACGCCGGCGAGCGGCCCGAGGCCGACCGCGCGCACGTAGGCCAGCGCCCAGATGAGCTGGTCCACGCCGCGCATCCCGTCGAAGAAGCGCCGCAGGGAGAAGCGGAAAAGGGTGTTCGTGACGACGTTCCTGGCGCCGAGGAAGCCGAGCGGCACGGCGATCAGGGCCGCCACGAAGGTGCCCAGGAACGCCATGGCGACGCTCTCCGCCAAGCCGCGCAGGATGTCGAACCACAGCTCGCCCGGCGAGGGCGGGATCATGAGGCTGATGATGGTGCCGAGGCCGGCAAGGCCGTTCCACAGGCGCGCGGGCGAGAAGCCGAACCACCACAGCGCGCCGGCGAGCCACGCGGCGAAGAGGGCGGCGCCGGCGATCCGCATGGCGCGGCGGCCGGGCATGGCGCCGAAAGCGGCGGGCATCCGCTCCCGCCAAGAGGCGGCGTCGTTCGCGGCGGCAGCGGCGGCGGTGGCCGGCATCAATGCGCGCCGCCGACGGCGCCGATGGCGCGGTGGCGCAGCCGCTCGGAGAACAGGTCGATGGAGGCCACGGCGAGGACGATGAGCAGGATGATGGCGCTGACCTCCTCGTAGTAGTTGAAGGAGATCACCTTGTAGAGCTCCTCGCCGATGCCGCCGGCGCCGACGAAGCCGATGACGCTGGCGGAGCGCACGTTGGTCTCGAAGCGGAGCAGCCCGTAGCTGAGGACGTTCGGCAGGGCCTGCGGCAGGATGGCGAAGCGGCACGCTTGCGGCCACGAGGCGCCGGATGCGCGCAGGGCCTCCCAGGGGCGCATGTCGGCGTTCTCCATCGCCTCGGCGAACAGCTTGCCGAGCGCGCCGGCGGTGTGGAGCGTTATGGCCAGGATGCCGGCCAGGGCGCCGACGCCGAAGGCCCAGACGAAGATCAGCGCGAAGACGATCTCGGGGATGGTGCGGAGCGCCTCGCAGGAGCGGCGCGCGAGCTGGTAGCCGAGGCCGCCGCCCGAGAGGTTGCGCGCCGCCGGGAAGGCGAGCAGCAGCCCGGCGCAAAAGCCGAACAGCGTGGCGAGCGCCGCCATGTTGGCGGTTTCGAACAGCAGCCACGCCCAGGAGTCGAGGCGGTACATCCAGAAGGCGAGGCTGCCTTCGGTGTCCGCGCCGGCGAGCAGGGCGTCCCAGCGCAGGTCGGGCAGGATGCGCCAGAAGTACTCGCCGATCCGCGGCAGGCCGGCCAGGAGCGTGGCGGGGTGCGCTTCGCTGACCCAGGCGCTGAGGAGCAGGCAAGCGAGGAGGGCCGCGAGGGCGAAGAGCGCCGCGGCCCGCCGCTGCCGGCGTGCCGCTTGAAACGCGGCCTCGCCCTTGCCGATGGCGGGGGACCATGCGGCGGGGACGGGGCCGCCGCCGGCCGCCGCCGCGAGGGGGGTGGCGTCCACGCCGCCCGGCCGTCCGTTCAGCGCCGCCGGCGCTCCTGCGCCTCGGTGCGGCGCAGGTCCACGATGAGCTGGAAGTCTTCGTGCCGCGCTTCGCGGTAGCCGACGCCGCCGCCGCGTTCGATCTGCTCGTAGATCTGCCGGTGGGTCTTCGGCAGGGCGAGGTGGAAGAGCTTCAGGTCCTCCTTGAACGCGGCCGGCAGGTCGGTACGCACGGCGATCGGGCCGTTCGGGATAGGGGTGGAGCGCCAGATGATGCGCAGGTCGCGCATGTTCAGCATCCCCTTGTCCACCATCGAGCGCAGGTTGCCGCGGGTGAAGCCCTGCGCCTCCTCGCCCTGGCCGGAGGCCCAGGTGACGCAGGCGTCGTACTGCTTCTGGAGCACGGCGACCACCGCCTGCTCGTGCCCGCCGCCGAAGCCGGTGCGCGAGAAATAGGGGCCGCTCTCCGGGTTGATGCCCTGCTGGCGCAGCGCGAAGCGCGGGATCAGGTAGCCGGAGGTGGAGTTCGGGTCGGCCCAGGCGAGCGACTTGCCGCGCATCCCTTCGAGGCTGGTGATGCCGGAATCGGCGCGGACGACCATCACCGAGATGTAGGAGACGGAGCCGTCCACCTCCTCCGGCACCACGAGCGGCTCGACGCCGCCGTTCGTGTCGAGCCACGCGCCGGCGTAGGCGGAGGCGCCGAGGTTCGCCGACTCTATCTGCTTCGCGCTGTAGGCCTGGAGCACGCCGCCGTAGTCGGAGGCCGGGAACAGGCGCACCGGGACCTGGAAGGTCTCCTCCAACAGGCGCTTGTAGCCGTCGTTGCGGGCGAGGCGGTCGGTCTCGTTCTCGCCGCCCATCAGGCCGATGCGGATCTGCGGCACCTGCTCCGCCCAGGGACGCTTGCCTGGGGCGGGCATCGTGACGTTGGGGTCCACGGTGCGGCGCATGTCGGACTTCTGCGCGCGGGCGATGCCGGGCACGGAAAGGGCGCCGGCGGCGAGGCCGGCGGCGAAGAGGCGGCGGGTTGGCATGGGGCGAGCGCTCCTTGGTTGCGCCGTCACGCGGCGTTGGCGGCGACGGGTTCCGGGCGGTTGGCGGCGGCGGAGCGGCGCAGGGCGGCCGCCGCCTGCTCCTCGAACTCGGCCTCGTCCACGCCGTAGACCTCGCGGACGCGGGCTGCGGTCAGCTCGGCGGGCGGGCCGTCGAACACCACGCGGCCGGCCTGCATGGCGACGATGCGGTCGCAGTACTCGCGCGCGGTGTCGAGGTGGTGGAGGTTGCAGAGCACGGTGATGCCGTCTTCGCGGTTCAGCGCGTGCAGCGCGTCCATGACGATCTTGGCGCTGCGCGGGTCGAGGCTGGCTATCGGCTCGTCGGCGAGCAGCACGCGGGGCTCCTGGAGCAGCGCGCGGGCGATGGCGACGCGCTGCTGCTGGCCGCCGGAGAGCGTGTCGGCCCGTTGGAGGGCGGCGGCGGCGAGGTCGAAGCGATCCAGCGCGGAGAGGGCCATCGCGCGCTCCTCGGATGTGAAGCGCTTGAACAGGGAGGACAGCGCGGGGCGGTGGTTCAAGCGGCCGACCAGCACGTTCGTCAGCACGTCGAGGCGCTGCACGAGGTTGAACTGCTGGAAGATCATGGCGCAGCGCGTGCGCCAGTTGCGCAGCGCCTGCCCGCGGAGCGCGGTAATGTCCCGCCCCTCGAACAGCACGCGGCCTTCCGAGGGCTCGGTCAGGCGGTTCACCATCCGCAGCAGGGTGGACTTGCCCGCGCCCGATCGTCCGATCACTCCGACCATCTGCCCGGCCGGTATGGTGAGGCTCACGGCGTCCACCGCCGCCACGCCGCCAAAGCGGCGCCCCAGGCCCTGGATTTCCAGCATCGCCACGCTCCCGCGTTTGGCGCGCCTATAGCGGCGGGCAGTGACAGCTTGATGACGCCTCGATGACAGGGATGTTGAGAGGCGCGGGGTTGCGGCCCCCGCGCGCCGCGCCGAACCTGCAACCAAACGCAGGAGGGAACGCATGGTCCACCGCCGCACGCTGCTCGCCGCATCCTTGGCCGCGCCGCCGCTGGCGCGTGCCGCTTCGGCGCAGACGGGGGCGGCGGATGGCTACCCGAGCCGCCCGGTGGCGGTGCTGACCGGCTACACGCCAGGGGGCGTCACCGACACCGCCGCGCGTGCGGTGGCGGAGCGGATGCAGCGCGAGTTGGGTCAGCCGGTGGTGGTGGAGAACCGGCCCGGCGCGGCGACGGCGGTGGCGAACACGGCGGTCGCCCAGGCGCGGCCCGATGGATACACGCTGCTGATGGGCACCTCGACTCTCGCCATCAACCCGGCGTTGCAGCCCACCCTCACGCCGCGCGAGCCGATGCGGGAACTGGTGCCGGTGGGCATGGTGTTCCGCACCGCCTTCGTGCTGCACGTCCACCCCTCCGTGCCGGCCAAAAACACGGCGGAGTTCATCGCCCACGCCAAGGCCAACCCCGGGCAGGTGAACTTCGGCTCCTCCGGCACCGGCGCGGTGAACCACCTTTGCCAAGCGCTCTTCGCGCAGCGGGCCGGGATAGAGGTGACGCACGTGCCGTTCCGGGGCGGCGCGCCGGCGCTTTTGGAACTGCGCCAGGGCCGCATACAGGCGATGTTCCAGGCGGTGCAGGAGGCGCTGCCGGTGCTGCGGGAGGGCACGACGCGCGGCCTCGGCATCTCCTCGGCCGAGCGCTCGCCGCTGCTCCCCGAAGTGCCGCCGGTGGCAGACACGTTGCCGGGCTTCGACGTGGTGTTCTGGCAGGGACTGTTCGCGCCGGTGGGGACGCCGGAGCCGGTGCTGGCGCGGGTCGGCGCGGCGCTGCGCGCTGCCACGGACGACCCGGCGCTCCGCGCCCGCATGGCCGAGCAGGGCGTGTCGGTGCAGACGGGCGACGCCGCCATGCTCCGCGATCTCCTGGCGCGGGAAACCGAGAGCTGGGGCAAGCTTATCCGGGAGGCCGGGATCAAGCCCGACTGATCAAGCCCGTTCGGGGGCGCCTTGCCCCGCTGGCCGAGCGGACGGCATTATCGGCATCATGAACGTGGCCGCAACGAAGCGGCCCGCCACAGGGAGCTTCCGTCCATGCAGGGCCTGATGCAGGACCGTCCGCTGCTGATCTCCGCCATCCTGGAGCACGCGGCGCGCAACCACCCGGCGTCGAAGATCGTCAGCGTCCGTGCGGACGGCAGCCAGGCGCGGCACACCTGGCCGGAGGTGGCGGCGCGGGCGGCGCAACTGGCCCACGCGCTGACGGCGCGGGGGGTGCAACGGGGCGAGCGGATCGCCACCCTAGCCTGGAACGAGCACCGGCACTTGGAGGCCTACTACGGCGTGTCCTCCATGGGCGCCGTGCTGCACACGGTGAACCCGCGCCTGTTCCCGGACCAGATCGCCTTCATACTCGCGGACGCGCAGGACACGCACCTGTTCGTGGACCCGACCCTCTTGCCGGTGCTGGAAGGCTTGGCCGAGCGGTTGCCGCCTTCGCTCCGCGCCGTGGTGGTGATGGGCGAGGAGGTGCAGATCCCGGGGTCATCCAAGCTCTCCGGCAAGGTGGAGCTGCTGGCGCAAGAGGCGCTGATCGCCGGCAAGCCCGGGCGCTACGACTGGCCGGACCTCGACGAGCGCGACGCCTCCTCGCTCTGCTACACCTCCGGCACCACGGGCGAGCCGAAGGGCGTGCTCTACAGCCACCGCTCCACCGTGCTGCACGCGCTCGCCACCTTGCAGAAGGACGTGTTCAGCATCGGCGCGGCGGACGTGGTGATGCCGGTGGTGCCGATGTTCCACGTCAACGCCTGGGGCATCCCCTACAGCGCCGGCATCGCCGGGGCGAGCCTCGTCCTGCCGGGGCCGAAGCTCGACCCGGCGAGCCTGCACAAGCTGTTCGAGGAGGAGCGCGTTTCCTTCTCCGCCGGCGTGCCGACGATCTGGACCGCGCTGCTGCAATGGCTGCGCGCCGACCCGTCGCGGCGCTTCGCCACGCCGCCGCGGCTGGTGGTCGGCGGCACGGCGCTGCCGCAGGCGATCAACGCCGGCTTCGCCAAGGAGTACGGCGTGGACATCCTGCACGCCTGGGGCATGACGGAGACCAGCCCGCTCGGCACCGCCAACGCCCGCAAGCCGGAGAACGCGGATTGGGACCTCGACCGGTTCCTGGACTACGCGCGCAAGCAGGGGCGGGCGCTGTTCGGCGTGGAGCTGCGTGTGAACGACGCTTCGGGCAACCCCATCCCGCACGACGGCGCGGCGTTCGGCGAGCTCGAGGTGCGCGGCCCCTGGATCGCCAGCGCTTACTTCAACCGCGCCGACGACCCGGCCTTCACGGAGGACGGCTGGTTCCGCACCGGCGACGTGGTGACGGTGGACGAACTGGGCTGCATCGAAATCGTCGACCGGGCCAAGGACGTCATCAAGTCGGGCGGCGAGTGGATCTCCTCAATCACCCTGGAGAACACCATCATGGGCCACCCCGCGGTGCAGGAGGCGGCGGTGATCCCGGCGCGGCACGCCAAGTGGGACGAGCGGCCGCTCCTCTTGGTGGTGCCGAAGCCCGGGACTTCGCCCACCGCGGAGGAAATCCTCGGCTACTACGAAGGCAAGGTGGCGAAGTGGTGGGTGCCGGACGCGGTGGAGTTCGTGGACGAGCTGCCGCACACCGCCACCGGCAAGCTTTGGAAGGCGGACCTCAAAAAGCGGTACAAGGACCGCGTGCTGGGCTGACGGCGGCCCCAGCGGGGGCCCTGCACACGTGCCCGCCCGGCGAGCGACGCACGGAGCGCCTCAGGGGCGACCATCCGGCAGCCGCGCGACGTTCATGTTCGCGATCAGCCAGTCGCCGTTCCGCCGGACCCGCGTTATGGAGTACCGGATGAAGGTCGCAATCAGTTCCGGCGAGGGCGGGCGGTCCATGTACATCTCCATGTAGCCGGTCTCGACCGAGACGTTGTCGGCGTAGAGACGCGTTTCGACATCGCGGAACCGGACCAGGCGCCTTTGCGTGCCGCCGAGGTAGCGGTTCCAGAGGTCGCGGACTTCCGGACCGTGCAGCCAGAAGGGCTGCAGGGTCCCGGCGAACGTCGAGTCGGGAAGGTGCAGCGCCATCAGGCTGTCGAGGTTGCCGGCCTCGTAGGCCTGCACGAAAGCTTCTCGTGCACGGCTTATCTCAACTTGCTGCGCCAGGACTTGTTGCGGGGCTGCAAGTGTGATGGCCGTCACCAAGGCCGCTATCGTTGCACGCATTGCCGTCTTCCTTTTGCTGCGAAGCAACAAGGCAGTATACGATTTTACCGCTTTACATGATACGCGGGTACCGCTTTCTGCCGGACTTGAACAAACTTCCGTTGCTCGGCCTGGAATCTTTAACGGAAAGGGCCCCGCCATGGACTGCGTGTTGTGCAAGTCCGCGGCCCAAACCGGCCGTTTTTGCTCCGCTTGCGGCGCCAAGCTGCCCCTGGTCTGCCCGAGTTGCCGCGCGGCCGCCGACGCGTCGGCGCGCTTCTGCTCGGACTGCGGTCACGCACTCCCGTCCCTTGATGGGGGGTCGATCTGGACGGAGCGCGCCGGAGAACGGAAGCACGTCACCGTCCTGTTCGCGGACCTCGTCGGCTCCCTCGCCCTGCTGGCCGAAGACCCGGAAGAGGCGACCGGCCTGCTCGATGCCGTGCTCGATCGCTTGAACCACGCCGTCGCCGAGTGCGGGGGCACCGTCGCGCAGGAAACCGGCGACGGCATCATGGCGCTGTTCGGCGCGCCGAAGGCCTGCGACGACCACGCGTTGCGCGCCTGCCGCGCGGCACTGGCGATGCGGGAGGAAATCCTGGCCTTGGCGTCCGAGCGCGCCGTCCCGCTCGCCATGCGCGTCGGAATCCACACCGGGGAGGCCGTGGCCAGCGAGCGCGGCCAAGGGCGGTCCCTCTACTACACCGCGCGCGGCCGCACGACCCACCTCGCGTCCCGCATGGAGAGGCTGGCGCCGGTGAACGGCGTCCTGATTTCCGCGAGCACCCACGCGCTCGCCGCCGGCTGGATCGAGGCCGAGGAGTTGGGCCTGCTGTCGGTGCGCGGCGCTGCCGCGCCGGTGCAGGCTTGGCTGCTCCACCGCCTGCGCGACACCGCCGTCCTGCCGGATGTGGAGTGGCACCTCACCCCCTTCGTCGGCCGCGACCGGGAGCTGGCGCTGCTGGCTCGGCTGGCGCAAGAAGCCGACGCCGGCCGCGGCCGAGCGGTGTTGCTCGTCGGCGAGCCAGGCGTCGGCAAGTCCCGCCTGCTGCGGGAGCTGGCTCGCACCCAAGCCGCGGCGGGCTGGGACGTGGCCACGACCCGGGGCGTGTCGCATCTCCGTTTGCCGCCACTTCACGGGGCGGTGGAGGTGCTCGCCAACATGCTGCCTAGCGGACGCGGCGCGGCAGGGCCGCAGGAAATCGCGCCGGAACTCGCCGCCCATGCCGAGGCGCTGACGGCCATGGCGGGGAAGGACACCTCCGCATGGCGTGCCCTGCCGCCGGCCCAGCGCCGGGTGCAGGTCGCACGAGCGGCCTTGGCGGCGCTCGCGGTTCGCAGCCAGGGGCGGCCGTTGCTGGTGTTGGTCGATGACCTGCAATGGGTGGACCCGGACAGCCGCGAGATCTTCCGGCGGATCGCCGACGCGGCAGGCGGCGCCAGGATGCTGCTGGTCGCCGCCTGCCGGGCGGACGATGCCGTCGCCCATCCGGGAGCTTGGTTCCACCTGCCGCTCGCCACCCTGGACGAGTGGAAGCTGGAGCGGCTGCTCGACGTGCTGATCGGCCGCGATCCGACGCTGGACGGCTTGCGCCCGCTCCTGATCGCCCGCACCGGCGGCAATCCCCTTTTCGCCGAGGAGGTGGTGCGCAGCTTGGCGGCCTCGGGCGTGCTCGCCGGAGCGGCCGGCGCCTACCGGCTGCTCAAACCGGTTCCGACGCTCGGGGTGCCTGCCCGGGTGCAGGACGTCGTCGCATCGCGTGTGGACGGCCTCCCACCATCCGGCAAGCGCGCGCTCCAAGTGGCGGCGGTCTGCGGCGCCGAGTTCGACCTCGACCTGCTGGGCGCGGTCCTCGGTATCGATGCCGATGCCTTGGCGCCGCATCTGGAGCAGTTGGAAACGCTGCGCTTCGTCGAGGCGAGGGACGCCGGGCGCAAGGCGTTCGCCTTCCGGCACGCCCTGATCCACGAGGTCGCCTACCACGGTTTGCTGCACAGCGAGCAGAGGGCGATCCACGCCTTGGCGCTCGCCAGCCTGGCAGCGGCGAACGCGTCTCCCGATCGACTGGCTTTCCACGCGGTACGGGCGGAGCGCTGGGCCGACGCCGTGCATTGGCTCGAACTCGCCGGGCAGGCCGCCCTCTCGCGCTCGGCTTGCGAGCAGGCGGCGGCCCGGTTCGAAGAGGCCATCGGACTGCTCCCGCGCTTGCCTGCGGACGCGTCGCGCGACCGGCAAGAGGTGGAGCTGCGCCTCAACCTGCGGAACGCCCTGTTCGCCCTTGGCCGGCACAGCGAAATCCTGGACCATTTGGAGGCCGCGGCGGCTTGCCAGGCGCGGTTGGGCGATCCCGCACGGCTCGCGCAGATCGACGGCTACCGTGCGCACGCCGCTTGGCTGCTGGGGCATTGGCGGGAAGCCGAGGTCGCCGGCCGCCGGGCGTTGGCCGTCGCGGAGCGGTTGCGCGAGCCCGGACTGCTGGCGACCACCCGTTTCTTCCTCGGCCTGGCGGCCTACTCCAGCGGCAATCTCGGTGCGGCCATCACCTACTTCAGCGCCAACACCGAGGAGGCGACGCGGGAGGCCGAGTTGCAGCGCCTGGCTTTCTATGCCCCGCTCCCGGCCGTCGTCTCCCGCGCTTGGTTGGCGTGGTGCCTGGCCGAATGCGGCCGCTTCGCCGAGGCGCGGGCGCAGGCGGAAGCCGCGCTGCGCATCGCCGAAGCCGCTGGCCGTTCCTTCGACCACATCCAATCCCTCCTGAGCCTCGGCGCCGCATGGCTCATGCAGGGCCGTTGGGCAGAGGCTTTGCCTCCGTTGCGGCGGGCCCGTGCCATGTGCGAAGAATCCGGAACCGCGGTGCTGATGCCGCGGCTCTCGGCCGCGTTCGGCTTCGCCCAGGCCCTTGCTGGGCGGCACGCGGAGGCGATGGCGCTGGAAGCCGCCGCGGTGCAGGGCGCCGACCGATTGGAACTGCCAGCGATGCGGCCGATCTGCTTGCGCTGGCACGCCGAGACGGCCCTGCTGGCGCGGCAGCGGGATGTGGCGTTGCGGTCGGCGCAGCGCCTGCTGGAGGAGGCCGGGGCCTCCGGCCAGGACGGCCACGCGGCGTGGGCCACCTATCTCCGTGGCCGTCTGGCGGCCGAGGCCGGGGAGGTGGGCCCGGCCGAGGCCGATCTCGCCGCCGCCCGGGATGCGGCGCATCGCCTCGGCCTCCGCCCACTGCTCGCGCATTGCACGTTCGAGCTCGGGCGGTTGTGGATGGTGGCCGGAGACATGAACCGAGCGCAGGTGGCGCGGGCTGAAGCCAGGGCATTGGATCGCGCGATGGGTTTGATACGTCCCAGCGAGGCACGCCCGTTGTGCGATGCGACTGCCGACGGCGCGCCGCCACGACGCCCCGCCGCTCTCAACGGCGCGCAACCGGCGGCAGGCGCGTGATTCTTGGCGGAGCGCCTCGCGGCGCTCCGGGGCGGGGGCGTTTCGGGGAACAGGGCTCCGCCGTCGCCGGCGTCCTTGCGCGCGCCCTGCTCTGCTTTACGCTCTTCCTCATGGTTGGGAGCGGAGCCATGAAAGCTCGCCGAAGGTCCACGAACACGGTGGCGCTCGCGGCCGCCCTCCTCGGATGGGGCGCGCTGCCGGCCGAGGCGCAACATCAGCAGAAAGTGCTGCGCATCGCCATGACCGCGGCCGACGTGCCGACCACCTCCGGGATGCCGAACAACGGCTTCGAGGGGACGCGCTTCCTCGGCTACCCGGTGTTCGAGCCCCTGGTTGGCTGGGACCTGTCGCGCGCCGACGCCCCGGCGGGGTTGAAGCCGGTGCTGGCCGAGTCCTGGGAGCAGGACGCCGCCGACCCGCGCAAGTGGCGCTTCCGGCTGCGGCAGGGCGTCGCCTTCCACGACGGCACGCCGTTCAACGCCGACGCGGTGGTGTGGAACCTGGACCGCTTCTTCAAGAACGACAGCCCGCAATTCGACGCCGCCGGCAGCGCCATCGTCCGGGGGCGCATCCCGGTCATGGGCGCTTACCGCAAGCTCGACGACCGCACGGTCGAGTTGGAGACCACGCGGCCGGTCAGCTACTGGCCCTTCCTCGTCGTCTACATCCTGATGACCTCGCCCCAGAGCTGGGAGCAGGCGGGCCGGGACTGGTCGCGCGCCGCCGCGCTGCCGCCCGCGGGCACCGGCCCCTTCCGCCTGACGCGCTTCGTGCCGCGCCAGCAAGCGGAGCTGTCGCGCAACGACGCGTACTGGGACGCCGAGGGACGCGCCAAGTTGGACCGGGTTGTGCTGCTGCCGATGCCGGAGGCGAACACGCGCTTGGCCGCGCTGCGCAGCGGCCAAGTGGACTGGATCGAGGTGCCGCCGCCCGATGCGGTGCAGTCGCTGCGCAACGCCGGCTTCCAGATCACCACCGGCAGCTACCCGCACATCTGGCCCTGGGTGTTCGCCGCCGGCAAGCAAGGCAGCCCGGCGGCCGACACGCGGGTCCGGCAGGCGCTCAACTGGTGCATCGACCGCGACGGCATGGCGGCGCTGCTGAACGGCTTGGCGGAGCCTTCGGTCGGCTTCTTCAAGGCGAACGACCCGAACTTCGGCGAGCCGCAGAACCGCTACCGGCTCGACCCCGCGCGGGGCCGCGCGCTGTTGGCCGAGGCGGGGTTCACTGCGCAGCGGCCGCTCCGCCTGAAGGTCGGCATCTCCACCTCGGGCTCCGGCCAGATGCTGCCCTTGCCTATGAACGAGTTTCTCCAGCAGTCGCTGCGCGAGAATTGCGGCGTCGAGGTCGCCTTCGAGGTGGTGGAGTGGAACACCTTGCTCGCCGGTCTGCGGTCCGAGCCGACCCAACCGCAATGGCTCGGGGCCGACGCGCTGAACATCAGCCTCTACTCCTCGGACCCCTCGGCCGCCGCGCGTTGGTTCCTGTCGTCCAACGCGACGCCGCGCGGCTCCAACTCGGGCCATTGGAAGGACGAGCGGTTCGACGCCGCTCTGTCGGCGTTGGAGACGGAGCGCGACCCGGCGAAGATCGCCGGGCTGCTCCGCGCGGCGCACGAGCGGCTGGTGGACAACCCGCCTTGGCTCTGGATCGTCCACGACCTGAATCCGCGCGCCATGTCGCGGCGCGTGCGCGGCTTCGTCAGCCCGCAATCCTGGTTCATCGACTTGGCGCGGGTGGACATGCAGTAGGCGCCGGCCCATCTCGGGGAGGAACGCGGAGACACCGGATGCGCCTCGTCCTCGCCTTGCTGCTGGTTCCGCTCGGCGCCTGCTACGGCCCGGACGGCGAACCGTTCATCCGCCCGGGCGGGCAGTACTCCGGCGTGCCGGACAGCACGGTCGGCGATTGGCGGCAGCCGCTGGGCACGCTCTCGACCGGCGGGGACATCCGCCTTGGCCGGGAGATGCCATACCGGGGGGACGCCCCGCTCCGCCGGTTGACGCCGTTCTACTGATCAGCCGGCCACCGGCGGCAGATGGAGCGTCACCACCTCGCCGTCCTGGCCCGGCACGGCGGGGAAGCGGTTCCGCACCTCCGGGTCGTGGCCCGGTATGACACGGGTCTCGTCGCCATCGGCCAGGCGCTTGGCGATGCGCCAGCCCTGCGTCATGGCGCCCAGGTCGAAGACGATCGGGAAGGGGTTGCCGCCGCGCCAATTGGCGTAGAAGTGCATCGCGTCCGAGGCGAGCACCACCGGGCCGCGCGCCGTTTCCACCCGCACCACCTGCAAGCCGTCCGAGTGGCCGCCGACGCGGTGCAGCGTCACGCCCGGCGCCACCTCGCCGTCGCCATCGTGGAACTCCACGCGCTCGGCGAAGACGGCGCGCACCATGGCGACGACGTGGTCCGCCTCGAAGGGCAGGCGGATGGAGTGGGTGCACATGTGCCGGCCGGTGGCAAAGGCCATCTCGCGGTCTTGGATGTGCAGGCGAGCGGCGGGGAAGATGCCGATGGAGCCGGCGTGGTCGTAGTGGAGGTGGGTGATGACCACGTCCGAGACCTTCGCCGGGTCCGTGCCCATGGCGCGCAGGCTTTCGGCGACGGAGCGGCTGATCTTGCGCCCGCGCCGCTCCGCCAGCTCGGCGTCGAAGCCGGTGTCCACGACGATCTCGCGCCCGCCGGGGCCGCGCAGCAGCCAGACGAAGTAGTCGAGCGGCATGGCCTCGTGCGGGTCGGCGACCGGGAGCAGGTGGTTCATCTGCGCCGGGCGGTCGTGCCTGCCGTAGCGGATGGCGTAGGCTTCCCAGGTCATTTGTTGCCCCCCAGGGTCTCGCCGGCGAGCCGCTCCGAGAGCTGCGCCATCGCCGTGTGGTCCTGGCCGGGACCGAGCATTGCGGCGGCGCCGGCCCACATCTCGCGGCACAAGGCGGCGAAGGGCGTCGGCGTCGCCGTGTCGCGTCCGACCTCCAGCGCGATGGAGAGGTCCTTCACCATCAGGTCGAGGCCGAAGCCGGCGTCGAAGCGGCGCGACAGCACGAACTGGCGCATCTTCTTCTGCGTGCTGTTGTTCATGCCCGTGGAGGCGTTCAGCACGTCCACCATCAGGCCGGCGTCGAGGCCGAAGCGCTGGCCCATGAGCAAGGCCTCCACCGCGATCAGGAAACCGCCGGCGCTGACCAGGTTGTTCAGCGCCTTCATCGCCTGGCCCGCGCCGATGCCGCCGCAGCGGTGGACGCTGGTGCCCATGGCGCGCAGCACCGGCTCCGCCCGGTCCAACGCCGTGTCGTCGCCGCCGGCCATGATGGCGAGCTCGCCCGTCTTCGCGCGCGGCACGCCGCCCGAAACCGGACAGTCCACCATCTGGACGCCCTTGGTGGCGAGGGAGGCGGCGATCTCCCGCGTACGGCCGGGCTGGCCGGAGGTCATGTCGATGACCAGCGCGCCGGGCGCGAGCGCCTCCGCCATCGCAACCGCCGCCTCGGCGACCTGGGCGCTGGTCGGCAGCATGGTGACGACGCAATCGGCGTCGCGCGCCGCTGCGGCCGCGTCCGCCGCGGCGCGGCCACCGACCTCGCCCGCGAATTGGGCCGCGCGGGCGGGCGCGGCGTCGCACACGGCCACGTCGAAGCCGGCCTTCAGCAGATTCGCCGCCATCGGCCAGCCCATGTTGCCGATGCCGACGAAGCCGACGAGCTTGATGGCGGCGGCCATGGCTACTTCTTCCCCGGCAGCGCGCCTTCCGCCACCAGCACCTCGTGCGCCGCCTTGAAGGCGTCGAGCCCGGCGGGGATGCCGCAATAGGCGGTGGCGTGCAACAGCACGGCCTTGATCTCGTCCACCGTGAGGCCGTTGTTCAGCGCGCCCTTCACGTGCAGCTTGATCTCCGGCGTCTTGCCGAGCGCGGTCAGCATGGCGAGGTTGAGCATGGAGCGGGTCTTGCGCTCCAGGGTCGGGTCGCCCCAGGCCCAGCCCCACGCCCATGCGGTGGTGGCGCGCTGGAAGGCCATCATGAAGTCGTCCGCCTTGGCCATGGAGCCGTCCACGTACTCGGCGCCCAGCACCTCGCGGCGGATCGGCAGGCCCTTGTCGAACAGCGCGGCGTCTTCGGACATGGCTTCCTCCTTCGTTTGGAAAGCAACGCTCGCGCGAGCGGCGGCGCCGGTCAACGGGTGGCTTGGCGCCCGGCGGCGGGTAGGATGCCCGGACAGGGAGGGAACGGGCGATGTTCTTCGAGGGCTTCACGCTCGAACACCGCGAGGCGAACGGGCAGCGGATAAGGCTGCGGCGCGGCGGCTCGGGGCCGCCCTTGCTGCTGCTGCACGGCAATCCGCAGACCCATGCCATGTGGCACCGCTTGGCGCCGGCCCTGGCCCGGCGCTTCACCGTCGTCGCGCCCGACATCCGCGGCTACGGCTTCTCCGCCTCGCCGCCGGCGGCGCCCGGCCACGCCGCCTACGCCAAGCGGGAGATGGCGAAGGATTTGGTCGCGCTGATGGCGGACCTCGGTTTCGAGCGCTTCCGCGTGGCGAGCCACGACCGCGGGGCGCGCGTGGCGCACCGCCTGGCGCTGGACCACCCGGAGCGGGTCGAGCGGCTCTGCACCATGGACATCATCCCGACGCTGGAGCACTTCGAGCGCGCCGACATGGCGTTCGCCATGGGCTACTGCCACTGGTTCTGGCTGGCGCAGCCGCACGACAAGCCGGAGCGCATGATCCTCCGCGACGTGGAGGATTGGTTCGACATCCAGACCACCCGCGAGCCCAAGGACCGCGATTTCTTCCACCCCGAGGCCCGTGCCGACTACCTGGCGGCGCTGCGCGAGCCGGGCACGGTGGTCTCCATCTGCGAGGACTACCGCGCGGCGGCCACCATCGACCTCGAGCACGACCGCGCCAGCCGCGCCGCGGGCGAGAAGATCGGCTGCCCGTTGCTGGCGCTGTGGGGCGCTAAGGGGCTGGTCCACAAGTGGTACGACGTGTCCGCCATCTGGCGCGGGTACGCGGCCGGGGAGGTGACGGGGGCGGCCGTGAACTCCGGCCATTACCTCCCCGAAGAAGCACCGGACGAGGTGTTGGTACACCTCGACCGCTTCTTGTGACCCGGTGGCGCGCCGTGGCGCAGCTTTCCCGCCGCGCCTTCGTGACCGCCGCCGCCTCCACGGTCGCCGGTCCCCTCCGGGCGCAAACCGGTTGGCCGAGCCGCCCGATCACCGTGCTGGTGCCCAATCCGCCCGGCGGCGGCACGGACTTTGCCGCGCGGCTGTTCCAGGACGCCCTGTCGCGCGCCCTCGGCACGGGCGTCGTCATCGACAACCGCCCCGGCGCGAACGGCAACATCGCCATCCTCGCCGCCGTCCGCGCCGCGCCGGACGGCCACACGCTGCTGATGCAGTACAGCGGCTACCACGCCGGCAACCCGGCGATGATGCGCGATCCTGGCTGGGACCCGCTGCGGGACCTCCAGCCCGTCGGCATGGCGACGGTGGCGCCGCACGGCATCTTCGTTTCGCCCGAACTGCCCGTGTCCGACCTGGCGGGGTTCATCGCCTACGCGAAGGCGCGGCCGGGGCGGCTCAACTACGCCTCCTCCGGCAACGGCTCCGTCCAGCACATCGCGGGCGTGCTGTTCGGCCGCGCGATCGGCGTGGAGATGGCGCACGTGCCCTACCGCGGCGCGGCGCCGGCCTTGCAGGACGTGGCCGGCGGGCGGGTGGAGATGTTCATCACCACGCCTTCCTCGGCCATCGGGCTGGTGCGCGGCGGCAAGCTGAAGGCGCTCGCCGTCGCCAGCGAGGCGCGCGTTCCGGCGCTGCCGGAGGTGCCGACCGCGGCGGAAGCCGGGCTGGCCGGCTTCGTGGTGGACGCTTGGTTCGCCTTCTTCGCGCCCGCCGGCACGCCGCCGGAGATCGTGCAGCGGATCAACGCGGCGCTGCGCGGGGCCGCGGCGCAGCCCAACCTGCGGCGCCGGGCCGAGGAGGCCGGGGTGCTGCTCCGGCCCCTGACCGTGGCGGAGATGGACGAGGTGGCGCGACGCGAGATCGAAACGCTGGGACGCATCATCCGCGAGAACGGGATCACGCTGGAATAGCGCGAACCGCGAACCGGCGCCGTGTGATCTTCGGCACAGCGCCAAGCGCCTCGCCTCCGTAAAATATGCGGAGGCAGGGAACGTTCCCGCCGGCCGGACTGGCGCGGCCCCTCCAGACCGGTCCGGCCCCGGCGCGCGTGCTCCCCGCCTCAACACAGGAGGCGCGCGGCCATGGCTGAGATCTTCCGGGGCGACGACGACGACGTGGTGGTCGGGACGCAGGACGCCGACAGCATCCGGGGCGGCGGCGGCGATGACGACATCAACGGCCTCGGCGGCGACGACGAGATGGACGGCGGGGACGGCGACGATCGGCTCCGCGGCGGGTCGGGGAACGACACGATCTTCGGGGGCGGGAACGGCGCTGACAGCCTCGAAGGCGGTTCGGGCGACGACCGCCTCGAAGGCGACGTCAACGACGACACGCTGGTCGGCGGGACGGGGTTCGACTTCCTGCGCGGCGGCACGGGGGCGGACCTGCTGAGCGGCGGGGACGACGGCGACACGTTGGAAGGCGGCGGCGACGGCGATCAGGTCTTCGGCGGGGGCGAGGACGACCGGATCGTCTGGCGCGCCGGCGACGGCGAGGACGAGATCGACGGCGGCGACGGGATCGACACGCTGGAGATCAACGGCTTCCCCACTGCGGACGGGCTGTTCTCGCTCGGGGAGGAGGACGGCGGGCGGCTGGTGTTCGAGCTGCGCGAGCGCACGGCCATGGCGCCCTTCCCGCTCGACGCGCGCCTGGACGAGCTGGACAACCTGGAGTTCGTCGAGCTGCTAGGCGGCACCGGCGACGATTCGTTCTCCATCGGCCCGATCGCGGCCGGGAGTCTCGCGGCCATCCGCGTCTCCGGCAGGTCCGGCGACGACTCGGTGTTCGGCGGCGGGGAGCCGCTCGACCCGGACCGCAACGAGGCGCCGATCGACTTCTTCGGCGGCATCGGCGACGACTTCGCCATCGGCAGCTTCGGCGACGACACGCTCGACGGCGGATTCGACGACGACCGGCTCAACGGCGAGGTGGGGGACGACCTGCTGATCGGCGACAACGGCAACGACGTGCTCGACGGCGGCTTCAACGGCATGGACACGCTCGACGGCGGGAACGGGTCCGACCAGATGACCGGCGGGGCGCGCGACGGCCCCGACACCTTCCGCTTCAGGTTCGGCGTCGCGCAGGGCGTGGACGACATCACGGATTTCGAGACGGAGGACAGGATCGAGCTGTTCGGCGTGACGCAGGACCAGCTCGATTCCAACGGCGACGGCGTTCTGGACAACGCCGACGACGCGGTGTTCGGCGGCTTCGGCGTTTTGCAGATCTCCGGGCCCTTCCCGCTGTCCGGCACGCTCCGGGTGGCCGGCTTCGGCGGGGCGGACGTGAACTCCCTGGTGATCGGCGACGACGTGTTCTTCTTCGCCTGAGGCCAGGACGGGGCGGGGCTCCGCGGCCCCGCCCCGGCGGCGTCAGCCGAGGCGCTTCCAGAGGAACGCGGCGTCCACGGGCTTGCGGTCGGCGTCCAGCGCGTGGCCCGGCACGCGCCCGGCCTCCTGCCAGCCGAGCTCGCCGCGGAGTCGCCCGGCGAAGTCGTCCGCGCGCGTCTCCAGGGTGAGCAGGCTCCGGCCCAGCCGGCGCGCCACCTGCTCGGCGCGCTGCATCAGGGCCCGGCCGACGCCGGTGTTGCGCGCCGGCGGGTCCACCAGCAGCGACTCGACCGCGGCGCGATGCGGCTGGTTCTCCGGCGTGCCGAGGTCGAGTTGCGCCGTGCCGATCAGCGCGCCGTCGCGCCACGCGGCCAGCAGCACGCGCGTTCCGGCCGCGACCTCGGCCGAAACCCTGCGCCAGACATCGCGCGCCCGCTCCGGTGCGAGCGGCGGGAAGAAGGGCACGGAGCCGCCGGCCGCCACGCAGTCGATCAGGATGCGCGACAGGCGCCGCTCCGCGCTCGCCGCACCGGCGGCGTCCAGCGCCTCCACCACCAGCCCTCGCGCGGGCTTGGCGTAGCGGAACTCCAGCGACTTGGAGAGGTCGTCGAGGATGCGGATGGCGCCCTGGCGGACGTAGCCGTGCTTCTCGTAGAAGCGGTGCGCGGCTTCGAAGCGCGTGTCGGTCCACAGCACCATGCGCGCCGCACCGGCGTCCCGCGCCCAGCCTTCGGCGAGCGTCAGCAAGCGCCGGGCGAGGCCGGTGCCGCGCGCCTCGCGCGCGACGTACATGCGGCAGATCTCGTAGGCCTCGTCGTGGCGGAGGGGGCGGGTGGCGACCATGCCGACCAGCCGCCCGTCCTCCTCGGCGGCCCAGAGCGCGCCACCGGCCTTTCCGAAATGGGTCGCCAGGGCGCGCAGCTCCGGCATCTCGGCGTCCACGTCCATGACGCAGCCCGGGTACTCCGCCCAGGCGCCGCCGATCAGCGCGATGAAGCCTTCGGCGTCCTCGTCGCGGCCGGGCCGGATCTCCGCCGTCATGCCAAGCCTTTGCAGAACTCCTGGATGCGCGCGCAGGCTTCGCGCAGACTCGTGGTGTCCGTGGCGTAGGAGATGCGGATGTATGGGCTCATGCCGTAGGCCGCGCCCTGCACCGCCGCGACGTGCTTCTCTTCCAGCAGCGCCAGCGCGAAGTCCGTGTCGGTCTCGATCCGCCGGCCACCCGTGCTGGTCTTGCCGAGGCAGCCCGCGATGTTCGGGAAGACGTAGAAGGCGCCTTCCGGCTTGTGGCAGTTGACGCCGGGCGCGGCGTTCAGCATCTCCACCACCAGGTCGCGGCGCTTCCGGTACTCCTCCGCCCGCTCGCGCACCAAGTCCTGCGGCCCGTCCAGCGCGGCGGCGGCGGCCGCCTGGCCGACGGTGGAGACGCCGCTCGTCGCCTGGCCCTGCATGTTGACCATGCCCTTGATGAGCGGACGCGGGCCGCCGCAGAAGCCGACGCGCCAGCCGGTCATGGCGTAGGTCTTGGACGCGCCGTTGACCGTGAGCGTGCGGTCGCGCAGGCGCGGCTCCACCTCCGCGATGGTGCAGAACTCGAAGCCGTCGTAGACGAGGTGCTCGTACATGTCGTCCGTCATCACCCAGACATGCGGGTGGTGGAGGAGCACTTCGGCGAGCGCCTGCATCTCGGCGCGGGAGCAGGCGGCGCCGGTCGGGTTGTTGGGGAAATTCAGCATCACCCACTTCGTGCACGGGGTGATGGCGGCGTCGAGGTCCTCCGGCCGCAGCTTGAAGCCGTTGTTCTGCGGGCAGTTCACCGGCACCGGGCGCGCGCCGGCCACCTTCGCCATGTCGGCGTAGCTGATCCAGTAGGGCGCGGGGATCACCACCTCGTCGCCCGGGTCGCAAGTGGCCATCAGGGCGTTGAAGATGCTCTGCTTGCCGCCGTTGGTGACCATGATCTCGTCGAGCGCGTAATCGAGGTCGTTGTCGCGCTTGAACTTGCGCTGCACCGCCTCCTTGAGCGCCCTGGTGCCGTCCTGCGGCGGGTACTTGGTGTCGCCCTCGCGCGCGGCGCGGTACGCGGCCTCGATGGCGTGCAGCGGCGTCGGGAAGTCCGGCTCGCCGGAGGCGAGGCTGATGACCTTGACGCCCTTCGCCGCCAGCTCGCGCCCCTTTATCGTCATGACGACGGAGGCGGAAACCTGGAATTCGTCTAGGCGCTTGGCGAGGGCGGGCATCGCTGATCCTGTGCTGCGGCGTCGTGTCCTGGCCGCCGGACCCTAATCCCGCCCCCGCCCTTTCTCAACCTCCGGTCAACGGAGCCCGGCGCAGAACTTCTGGATGCGCCCGCACGCCTCGGTCAACACAGCGTCGGAGGTCGCGTAGCTGATGCGGAAGTGGCCCGGGAACATGAAGGCCGCGCCGTGGACGCAGGCCACGCCCGCCTCCTCCAGCAGCGCGGTGCAGAAGTCCTCGTCCGTTTCGATGCGCTTGCCGCCGGCGGTGGTCTTGCCGACGCAGCCCTGCATGGAGGGGAAGACGTAGAAGGCGCCCTCCGGCTTGTGGCAGCGCAGGCCGGGCGCGGCGTTCAGCATCTCCACCACGAGGTCGCGGCGGCGCTGGTACGCCTCCTTCATCACGTCGATGCTGTCCTGCGGACCGCTGAGGGCCTCCACGGCGGCGGCCTGGCTGACGCTGCTGGTGTTGCTGGTGCTCTGGCTTTGCAGCTTGTCCATGGCCTTGATGAGCGGCACCGGCGCCGCGGCATAGCCGATGCGCCAGCCGGTCATCGCGTAGGCCTTGGAGCAGCCATTCATGGTCACGGTGCGGTCGCGCAGCCGCGGCTCCACTTCCAGCACCGTCGGCGGGCGGAAGCCGTCATAGGCCAGCTTGTTGTAGATGTCGTCGGTGAACACCCACACGTCCGGATGGCGCAGCAGCACCTCGGTGAGCGCCTTCAGCTCCTCCCCGGTGTAGGCGGCCCCGGTCGGGTTGCTCGGGTTGTTCAGGATGAGCCACTTGGTGCGCGGCGTGACCGCCGCCTCCAACTGCTCGGGGCGCATCTTGAAGCCCTGGTTCTCGCCGCAGGGGACGATCACCGGCTTGCCCTCGGCCAGCTCGACGATGTCCGGGTAGCTCACCCAGCAGGGCGCAGGGATGATGGCCTCGTCGCCCGGCCCGATGGTGGCGAGCAGCGCGTCGAAGATCACCTGCTTGCCGCCGGTGGCGACCAGGATCTCCTCCGGCGTGAAATCGACGCCGTGGTCCGCCTTGAAGCGGGCGCAGACGGCCTTCCGCAGTTCCAGCGTCCCGGCGACGTCCGTGTACTTGGTTTCGCCGCGCTCGATGGCGGCGATGGCGGCGTCCTTGATGTTGCGCGGCGTGTCGAAGTCCGGCTCGCCGGCGGAAAGGCCGATCACGTCCTTGCCCGCAGCCTTCAGCGCCCGCGCCTTCGCCGTCATGGCGATGGTGAGCGAGGGGGAGATGCGGTCGAGGCGGTCGGCGACGAGCTTCATGGCGTCCTGCGGTCCGGGGCGGAGACGGCAGACGCTACCCCCCGGACGCCGGCCATTCAACTCGGGCGCCCCGCTCCGCCGCGGCTGGCGGTCCTGTGTATGGAGCGATTCGGCAACGCTTCCGGAGTTGGCGCGGATGGCATCGTTTCCGTAGGGTCGCGCGCAAAACGGCGGCAAGCCAGCAGCGACACGACAAGCCAACCGATGGGGAGTCTTTCGATGGCACAGTATCCTTCCGCCGCGGCGTTGCGACGCGCGGCCGGCGCTTCCCTCCTCGCCGTCGCCCTGCTCGCCCCGGCCGGGCAGGCCAGGGCCGCCGACACGGAAAACAAGGCGGCCGGTGCCGAGGCCGAGTCGCCGGCGCCCGCCCAAGCGCCGGCCAGGTTGCCGCCAAGCCCCGCCGCCCGGCCACCGGCCGCGCCACGGGACGAACCGCCGTCCGACACCGCCCCGTCGCCGCGCGACACGGCCGCGCAGCCCGCCGCTCCGACTCCGGCGCCCGCCCCCGCCGCCGCGCGGGACGACGGGCCGCGGCGGCCGCGCTTCTGCGCCGGCATTCGCGCCGGCAACTACACCTTCGCGGCCGAGCGGATCGCGGAGCGTGCCCGCTCCGACGGGCTCGACCTCGAGGTCGTCCACACGGCCGGCGCGGCCGAGAACCTGCGGCGGCTGAGCGCGGGCGAGTGCGACTTCGGCCTGTCGCAGAGCGACCTGTTCGATCTGCGGAGCGCGGAGGAGCCCGAAGCCGTGCGCGGCATCGCGCCCTTCAAGCGCGTCTACACCGAGTACGTCCACGTGCTCTGCCCGATCGCGTCCGGCCTGACCGGCACGGCGCAGTTCGGGCCGAACACCCGCCTCATCACCGGCGCCGAGGGCAGCGGCACCTCCGAGACGTGGCGCGCCTTCCGCGCCGCCGTGCCGCGGCTCGACGGCGTGCAGCGCATCCCGGACCCGGTGAACCTCGTCGCCGTCAACCGCGTGAAGGACGGCCGGGACGTGTGCATGCTCTGGGTGTCCGGGCTGAACAGCAGCGACATCCAGGGCGCGAACGCCATGTCCGCCAACACGCCGGACAAGCGGCGCACCATGCGCCTCATCAGCGTGAACGAGCCGGTGCTGCGGGCCGCCCGCGGCGGCGACGGGCGGCCGATGTACCGGTTCGAGCCCATACGCGCCCGCTTCGGCTCCTACGACAACCTGATCGACCCTGTGCGCGACCCGGAATCGCGGGCGCTCCGCCCCGGGTCGGTGGTGGTCCCGGTGGTGGACGCCATCATCTTCGCCAGGGAAGGGGCGCTGTCCGCGCTGCCCAACAAGGGCTCCGAACTGGTGAAGGCCGCGGAGGAGGCGGGGCCGGCCATCTGGGCCCGGGTGAGCCCGCCACCGCCCCAGCAGCGCGCCGAAGCGCCTCCGCCGTCCGGCCGGCGTTGACGGCGCGGCGGGCCGGCGCCTGAGGCGGTCAGGCCCCGGGCGCCCTGCCGGCATGGCGGCCCAGCAGCGCCCACCAGCCGGCCGCCGCCAGTCCCGCCAGGAGCAGGAAAAGCACGCCGATCGCGTTCACCTCCGGCGTCACGCCGACGCGGAGCGCCGAGAAGACCAGCATCGGCAATGTCGTGCCCGCCGGGCCGCTGACGAAGCTCGCCAGCACCACGTCGTCGAGCGAGAGGGTGAAGGCGAGCAGCCAAGCGGCCGCCAGCGCCGGGGCGATCAGCGGCAGGGTCACGGTGCGGAACACGGTGAAGGGCCCGGCGCCGAGGTCGGCCGCCGCTTCCTCCAGGCTGCGGTCCAACGTGGCGAGCCGCGCCTGCACCAGCACCGCCGCGTAGGCGAGGCCGAGCGTCGCGTGCGCGAGCAGCACGGTGAAGGCGCCCCGGTCCGCTTGCCAGCCGAAAAAGGCTTCCAACGCCGCCTGCGCGGAAACGAAGAGCAGCAGCAGCGACAGCCCCGTCACCACCTCCGGCAGCACCAGCGGCGCCCCGGCCAGCGCGCCGAACAATGCCCGCCCGCGGAACCGCCCGAAGCGCGCCAGCGCCCAACCGGCCATGCCGCCGAGCAGCACCGCGAGCGTGGCGGCGCCGGCCGCGACGCGCACCGAGAGCCACGCCGCCTCCAGCATCCGCTCGTTCGCCGCCAGCGACCGGAACCAACGCAAGGAGAAGCCGCCCCATTGGAACGGGATGCGGTCGGCGCTGAAGGCGTAGACGGCGAGCAGCAGGATCGGCGCCCAGAGGAAGCCCAAGCCCAGCGCCAGCCCCCAACGGCCCGACGAGAACCGCCGTCCCGCCTTCACCGCGCCTCCAGCCGCTGGAACAGGCGGATGGGCGGAATCAGCACCAGGAGCAGCAGCACCGCCACCGCCGCCGCCAGCGGCCAGTCGCGGTTGCGGAAGAACTCCTCCCACAGCACGCGCCCCACCAGCCGCGCCTCCGGCGGGCCGAGCAGTTCGGGGATCACCACCTCGCCCATCGCCGGGATGAACACCAGCAGGAAGCCCGCGGCGGCGCCGGGCAGCGTCAGCGGCAGGACCACGGTGCGGAAGGCGGCGGCGGGCGAGGCGCCGAGGTCGGCCGCCGCCTCCTCCAGCGACGGGTCGAGCCGCGTGAGCGCCGCGACCAGCGGCAGCACGGCGAAGGGCAGGTAGGCGTGGACCATGCCGAGCAGCAGCGCGCCGTCCGTGTAGAGCAGCGGCACCGGCGACTCGACCAGGCCGAGCCCCATCAGTACGCCGTTCACCCAGCCGCCGTCGCGGAGCAGGCCGATCCAGGCCCCGACGCGCGGCAGGAAGCCGGTCCAGAATGGCAGCAGCACCAGCGCCAGCAACAGCGTCCGCCGCTCCGGACGCGCCCGCGCGATGCCGAGCGCCATCGGGTAGGCCAGCAGCAAGCAGGCCAGGGCGGTGAGGATGGCCGTGCGGAAGGAGCGGAGGAAGGCGGCGAGGTGCCAGCCCTCCTCCCTCAGCACCTCCAACGCCTCGCCGCCTTGCCAGACGGGCCGGCCGCCCTCCCACCGGAACGGCGGCGAGACGGGCGGCACGCCGTCGCCCGGCGCGGCCAGCGCGATGGCGAGGAGCACCGCCACCGGCGCCGCCACCAGGAACAGCAGCCACAGCCAGGGCGGCAGCAGCACGGCGGCGCGGCGCGCCATCATTCCTTGAGCACCACGTTCGCGCCGTCTTCCCAGGCGAGCGCCACGCCGTCGCCGGGCGGTGGCGGCGCGGCGCCGCCCGGCAGCACGACGCGCAGCACCTGCCCGCCCGCGGTCGCCACCAACGCCACCCACGCCTCGCCGCGGTAGGCCAACTCGCGCAGGGTGCCGGCGGCGGTATTGGCGCCCCGCGGCGCGTCCGTCGCCGGCAGCAAGCCGATGCGCTCCGGCCGCACCGCCACGGAGACGGCCGCGCCCGCCGGCGGCGCGGCACCGGGCAGACGCAGCGTGCAGCCCACTGCCGGGCACTCCACCGCGCCGTCCGCTCCCGCGCGCCCTTCCAGCAGGTTCGCCCCGCCCAGGAATTCCGCGACGAAGCGCGTGGCCGGGCGGTCGTACAAGACCCGCGGCGCGTCGCACTGGACCAGCCGCCCGCCCTCCAGCACCGCCACGCGGTCCGCCAGAGAGAGCGCCTCCGCCTGGTCGTGCGTCACCATGACGAAGCCCGCGCCGGTGCGCCGTTGCAAGGCGCGCAGCTCGAAGCCGGTGCGCTCCCTCAACCCGGCGTCGAGCGCGCCCAGCGGCTCGTCCAGCAGCAGCAGGGAGGGCCGCTTCGCCAGGCTCCGCACCAGCGCCACGCGCTGCCGCTGCCCGCCGGAGAGCTGGTGCGGCATCCGCCGCTCCATCCCCTGGAGGCCGACCATGGCCAGCGCCTCCGCCACGCGCCGCGCGATCTCGGGCCGGGCCACGCCCTCGCGCCGCAGGCCGTATGCCACGTTGTCGAACACGCTCAGGTGCGGGAACAGCGCGTAGGACTGGAACACCATGCCCACGTCGCGCGCCTGCGGCGGCTTGCCGGCGAGGTCTTCCCCCCGCAGCAGGATGCGCCCCGAATCCGGCGTCTCGAATCCCGCGACCAAGCGCAGCAGCGTGGACTTGCCTGAGCCCGAACCGCCGAGCAGCGCCAGGAACTCGCCCGGCGCCACGTCGAGGTCCAGCCCATCCAGCGCCGCCACCGGGCCGAACCGCTTGGCGACGCCCTCGATCCGCAGCAGCGGCTCGGCCGGCACGCCCCGTCAGCGCCCCGCCTTGAAGCGCGACCACAGCCGGGCGCGGGCGCGCTCCACGGCGGGCGGCGGGGTGCTCGGCAGGAAGGCGTCCGCCAACGCTTCCGCCGGCGGGTGGATGGTGGGGTCGTTCCGGATGGCCTCCGCCATCAACGGGCGGGACGCGGGCACGGCGTTGGGGTAGCGCACCTTGTCGCTGATCCCGGCCATCACCTCGGGCCGGAGCAGGAAGTCGATGAAGGCGTGCGCCGCCTCCGGGTTGGGCGCGTCGGCGGGGATGGCGAGCATGTCGAACCAGAGGTGCGCCCCTCCGCGCGGCGCCGAATAGGCGACCTCCACGCCCCGCCCCGCCTCGCGCGCCCGCGCCGCGGCCTGGATGGCGTCGCCGCTGTAGGTCAGCGCGGCGCAGATCTCGCCGGTGGCCAGCATGTCCACCAGCGCGCCGGAGCCGGGGATGGCGCGCAGGTGCGGCCGGATCGCCATCAGCGCCTGCTCCGCCGCGCGCAGGTCCCCGGCGTCGCCGCTGTCCGGGTTCCGGCCGAGCCACTTCAACACGGAGGGCAGCACGTCCGTCGCGCTGTCCATCACCGCGAGGCCGCAGCGCGCGAGGCGCGCGGCGTTCTCCGGCTTCAGCACCATGCCGAGCCCGTCCCCCGCCGCGTCCGGCGCCAACTCCTTCACGCGGTCGGGCCGGTACCCGACGCCGACCGTGCCCCAGAGGTAGATGACGCCGTGCTTGTTGCCCAGGTCGGCGCGCTCCGCCACGCGCGCCATCAGCGCCGGGTCGAGGTTGCGCCAGTTCGGGATGCGGTCGCGGTCCAGCGGCCTGAGCGCCCCGGCCCGCGCCAGCCGCGCGAAGGTCGGCTCGCTGGAAGGGACGATGACGTCGTAGCCCGAGCGCCCGGCGGAGAGCTTGCCCTCGAGCGTTTCCAGGCTGTCGTACACGTCGTAGCGCACGCGCACGCCGGTCTCGCGCTCGAAGCGCTGGATGGCGGCGGGGTCGATGTAGTCCGTCCAGTTGTAGACGTTGAGCACCGGCTGTTGCTGCGCAGCGACCGGGCGCGGCGTGGGCAGGAGCAGCAGCGCGGCGGCGAGGAGGAGCAGGGCGCGTTTCATGCCGCACCCGCGTAGCAGGAAAGCCCGGACCTGCCAGCCCGCACGAAGCGCTGAGTTCAACTAGGCTTAAATTCCTTGACACTTGTGGTTCTGTTGGGCTAAACCCGTTTCCGCCAACGGGCGAGCTGCGCCCGGAGCCTTCCCGCACAATCCAGAGCCGTCCCCGCCGCGCCCGCCCGGAGCCGCCCCGCCCCGGGCGCGCCCGTGCGCGCGCCCGGCCGCCAGTACGGAGGACCCCGTGCCCTTCAGCCCCGACGACCTAGGCGCCCTGTTCCAGGGCGACGGCTTCACCCTCTGGCACTACCGCACCGCGGACACGCGCGCCGCCGTCGCCGCGGCCGGCTACTTCGCCCCGGTGGCGGCGCGCATGTTCCCCGGCGACCTCGTCATCCTCCAGGCCGCCGACGCCATGGCGCTCCTGCCGGTGCGGGCGGGCACGGCGCTCGGCACCGGCGTCACGCTCGACGGCGCGGTGGGCGCCCTCAGCCTGGCGCGGAGCGCCGCGCAACGCTTCTCCTTCTCGCAAACGGCGCAGGCCGTTGTGCGGACGCTGGTGCTCGGCCCGATCGCCGCCAGCATGGTCGCCGGCAGCGCCTTCGCGGTCAGCGCAACCGTCACCGGCCCGGTCAGCCAAGTGGTGTTCACCGTGCGCGACAGCGCCGGCGCGCCCCTGCCGCCCGCGAAGACCGTCAACGTCACGAACGGGCGCGCCGTCACCAGCTTCCCGGCGCCGCCCATCGGCACCGGCTACCGCGTCCACGCCGAGGCCGTGCAGGACCCCTCCGTGTCCGCCGAGTCCCGCGCCTTCAGCGTCGGCCCCGACCTCAAGCTGCTGCTGCTCGAAGACGACACGCGGCTGCTGACCGAAGCCGGCGACCGTTTGGTCCAGTAGCCGCCGCACCTCTCCCCCCACAGCCAGAACCGACTCGAACCGGGGCCCCCAGGGGCCGCCGGCGCGTCCCGATTCCCGAACGGAGCCCCCATGCCCGACGCCAGGATCAGCGAACTACCCGCCGCCGCCTTCCCCGCCGACACGGACCTCGCGCCGCTCGTCCAATCCAGCGACGGCCTGAACGAGACCCGCCGCGCCTCCGTCGCGCAGCTCCGCGGCGCCGTGCTCGCCGACCGCGCCGCGCACGTGCGCGACCACGGCGCGAAGGGCGATGGCCAAACGGACGACGCGCCCGCCATCCAAGCGGCGGTCAACGCCTTGGCGGGCCGCGGCGGCGGCACGCTGGAATTCGGCCCGCGCACCTACCGCATCGCCTCGCCGATCGTGGTGGAGGGCGCCACCGTCCGGTTCCAGGGCGCCGGCTTCACCGAAGGCCCGCCGCCCGCCCAGGGCACTTGGCTGCTGGTCGACACGACCGGCTTCACGCCCATCACCTTCCGCGGCCTGCTCGCCCGCGGCTCCGCGGTGCGCGACATCGCCGTGCAGCAGGCCCACACGGCCGCGCTGAACGCCTCCTGGGCGCCCACCCCCTACGACTTCGTGGTGCGGGTGGAGGACTGCTTCGGCGGCGTGGACTTCGACAACCTGTTCCTGTGCGGCGTGAACAAGGGCATCCACTGCCGGAACTCCGGCCGGCTCGACATCCGCCGCCTGCGCGCCCAGGCCTTCTCCTGCGCCGTCGAGATCGACGAGTGCTACGACGTGCCGCGCATCCACAACGTCCACCTCTGGCCGTACTGGAACGGCGGCAACGACGTTGTGCGCTGGCAGCAGAACAACGGCGACGCCATGGTGTTCCGCCGCAGCGACGGCGCCTTCATCGACCAGTTCTTCGCGCTCGGCTACCGCAGCGCCTTCCGCTTCGCCTCCTCGGCCGCCGGCGTCACCACCAAGTTCTACATCGGCCAAGCCTACGTGGACTTCGCCAAGTACGCGGTGCTGGTCGAAGGCGCGAACACCACCGGGCAGATCGCCGGCCTCACCACCCAGGGCGAGCTGTTCGGCAGCGGCGGCACCCCCGTCGCCGGCTCCTGCGGCGTGCTGCTGGCCGGCACCGGCGCGCGGGTGCAGATCGGCAACCTCCGCGTGGACACGGTGGAGGACAACCCGGTCCGGCTGGAAGGCAGCAACAACCGGCTCGACCTCTTCTCGTTGCGCTGCGTGAAGTTCAACACCCGCGCCAACAACGCCGCCGCCATCCACTTGGCCGACAGCGGCGCGGCGGCGCCGAACGCGGTCCACCTCGGTTCCCCGCCGCTGCTGGAAGGCCCGCCGACGCCGGGGCCGCTGGTGAACACCGGCACCAACGGCGTCCTGTCGAAGCAGGCGCCCGCCGGGCGCGCCGCGCGCCCCGGCCTCGCGGTCGGTTCCGCCGACGCCGGCTTCTTCGCGCCGAGCGCCACCAGCCTCGCCGCTTCGGTCGGCGGGGCGGAGGTGCTGCGCGCCAGCGCCGGCGGCGGCGTCACCATGGGCGGCGCCGCCGGCGCCCATGCCTTCGAGGTCGCGGCGCCGGCCTCGGTGGCGAACCGCGTGCTCGTGAGCGGCGCGGCCGCGGGCGCGCCGGTTTCGGTGCAGGCGCAAGGCGCGGACGCGAACATCGGGCTGGCGCTCAGCCCGCGCGGGACCGGCGCGCTTTCCGCGCAAGTGCCCGACGGCTCCGCCACCGGCGGCAACGCCCGCGGCGCCAACGCGGCCGACTGGCAGACGGCGCGCTCTGGCGCCGCGCAGGTGGCCTCGGGGCCGCGGTCCTCCGTCGGCGGGGGCAGCAACAACACCGCTTCCGGCACGTCGTCCACCATCGGCGGCGGGGACACCAACACCGCCGCCGGCCTCGGCGCCGCCGTCGCGGGCGGCCGCGGGAACCAAGCCGGCGGCACGGACAGTTGGGTGCCCGGCGGCTCCTTCGCCAACGTCCGCGGCCAGTCCGGCAAGGGCGCGTGGGCCTCGGGGCAGTTCGCCGCAGCCGGCGACGCCCAGGCGGGCGAGCAGGTGCTGCGCCGGCAGACCACGGACGGGACGCCGACGCGGCTCACCGCCGACGGCGGCGCGCCGAACGCCGCCAACACCGCGAACCTGCCGAACAACTCCGCCTACGCCTGCCGGATCATGGTGGTGGCGAAGGAGGTCGGCGGCGGCAACGCCAAGGCGATGTGGGACTTCGTCGCCCTGGCGCGGCGGGACGCCTCCGCCACCGCCACCAACGTCACCGCCAGCCCCGTGGCCGGCACGGCGCAGGCCGCCGCGCTCGGCGCCGGGTCCACCACCGGCTGGAGCGTCACGCTCAACGCCGACACGGCCAATGGCGGGATCGCCGTGACGGTGGTCGGCGCCGCCGGCGCCACCATCAACTGGGTGGCCCGCATCCTCTCGGTCGAAGCCGTCGGCTGACCGCGCCCCCTTCCCAACGGAGAGAACCGATGCCCGACCTGACCGACTACGCGAAGAACCTGCTCGGCCGCGCCCTCTGCGCCCGCGCGCCCGCCCTGCCCACCCAGGTCTTCCTGGCCCTGGGCACCGGCGGCAGCGACGCCACCGGCCTCACCGGCGAGCCCGCCGGCAACGGCTACGCCCGCCAGCGCGTGACCTTCGGCGGCACCGGCCCGCAGCAGAACACGGACGCGGTCCGCTTCACCTTCGCCGCCGCCGCCGGCGCCCTGACGCACACCGGGCTGTTCGATGCCGCCACCGGCGGCAACCCGCTCACCTGGTCCGCGCTGTCCCAGCCGGCGCAGGTCACGGCCGCCGGCACCGTCACGATCAACCCGGCCGCGCTGGTGGTGACGCCGGGCTGACGGCGGCGCCTCAATCGACGCCGACCGCCTTGCCCATCGTCTCGCCGATTCCGCGGCGGACCACGAGGTCGGCGATCCGGTCGAGCGGCGTCGCCTCGTTGTTCACGATGGCCAAGCGCGCGCCGTTGCGCTTGGCGAGCACCGGGAAGCCGGCGGCGGGCTGGACCGCGAGCGAGGAGCCCAGCACCAAGAACAAGTCGGCGGCCAGCGTCTCCGCCTCGGCCCGCCGCATCGCTTCCTCCGGCATCGACTGGCCGAAGGAGACCGTCGCCGTCTTGACCAGCCCGCCGCACGCGACGCAATCCGGAACGTCCCCGTCGCGCTCGAACGCTTCTCGTAGCGCGTCGATCTCGTGGCGCCTGCCGCAGCCGAGGCAGCGCGCGTAGGTGGCGTTGCCGTGCAGCTCGACCACCCGGTCGTCCGGCACGCCGGAGGCTTGGTGCAGGCCGTCGATGTTCTGGGTCACGACGGACGAGGCCCCGCAGTCGCGCACCAAGCGCGCCACCGCCCGGTGACCGCGGTTCGGCGCGGCGGTGCGCATGGTCGGTTCGCTGTCGAACTTGCGGCGCCAGGCTTCCCGCCGCGCCTCGGCCGAGGCGACGAAGTCTTGGAACAGGATGGGCTTCGACCGCGCCCAGATGCCGGTCGGGCTGCGGAAATCGGGGATGCCGGACTCCGTACTGATCCCCGCGCCGGTGAACACCACCGCGCGCCGCGACGTTTCGATGAGACGCCGCAATCCGGCGACGCCCTCCGACATCCGCTCCATGCGCGGAGCTTGCCGGCACGCCGCCCCGGCCACAAGCTGCGACGACAACCGTTGCGCCGCGACGGCCACAACCGGCCCGCCCCCGAAGCGTTGGGTGTACTTCGGCGCCATTGCGCGGCGGCACCGGGCCGGCGCGACGCGGCGCCGTGCGCACGCGAACGGCGCGAAACGAAACGCCGACGGAGGGGAACGCCATGTCGAGCCAGAACACCGGAAACGGCAACGGGCAACGGAGCGCCGGCGGCGGCAGCGTGCCGGGACCGGACGCGATGCTCGGCGTTTGGACCTCCTGGATGGAGGCGATGTCCGGCCCCGCCGCCCAAAGCTGGACCGACGCGGCCAAGCCGTGGTGGGAAGTGGCGGGCGACGGCTTCCCCGCCGGCGGAGCGATGCAACTCGGCGACGCGCTGGCCAAGGACCCGTTCCTACGGACGGTCGACCGCATGTGGAACGCCAACCCGATGCGCGAGATCGTGCCGGTAGACTGGGCGGAAGTCGCCAGGGCGCTCCGCACCGTCTGGCTACGCTCCATGAGCCGGCCCGGCGCGGCCATGGCGGCGGCGGTTGAACTGAACGCGGACCTGTGGCGCTCGGCCGTCGAGGCCTGGAACGAGGCCGGCCGGCGCTGGCTGGAAGGCGCTGCGGCCGCGGCCGGCGGCGGCGCCCCGGCGGCGGACAAGCGCTTCGCCGCGCCGGAATGGCGCACCAACCCGGCCTTCCGCGTCCTGAAGGACGCCTACCTGCTCGCCTCCGACTGGCTGCTGCGCCACGCCAAGGAGCAGGCGGAAGGCATGGACGAGGCGGAGCGCCGGCGGCTCGAATTCCACCTACGCCAGTTCGTGGACGCCATGAGCCCGACCCTGCTGCTCGCCTCCAACCCGGCGGCGCTGCGCCGGGCGATCGAGACGGGCGGCGCCAGCATCGCCGACGGCGCGCGCAACCTCATGGCCGACCTCCAGGCCGGCCACCTCAGCATGGTGGACGAGAAGGCCTTCGCGCCCGGCCGCAACCTCGCCCTTTCGCCGGGCAAGGTGGTCCACCGCAACCGTTTGATCGAGCTGATCCAGTACGAGCCGACGACCCCGGAGGCGCACCGCACGCCGCTGCTCATCTTCCCGCCCTGGATCAACAAGTTCTACATCCTCGACATGCAGCCCAAGAACAGCATGGTGCGCCATCTGGTGTCGCAGGGCTTCACCGTGTTCATGGCGTCCTGGAAGAACCCCGACGCCTCGATGGAGAACACCACCTTCGAGGACTACATGGAACTCGGCCCGCTGGAGGCGAGCGACGTGGTGCGCGACATCACCGGCGCGCCCTCCGTCAACGTGATGGGCTACTGCATCGGCGGCACGCTGCTCGCCATGACCCTCGCCTGGCTCGCCGCGAAGGGCGACAAGCGGTTCAACGCCGCGACCTTCATGGTCTCCTTGCAGGACTTCACGCGCGTCGGCGACACCGCCATCTTCATGGACGAGCCCGCCATCGATATGGTCGAGCAGCAGATGATGGAGCGCGGCTACCTCGACAGCCGCGAGATGTCCAACATGTTCAACCTGCTGCGCTCGAACGACCTGATCTGGGCGAACGTGGTGAACAACTACCTGATGGGCGAGAAGCCGCCGGCCTTCGACCTGCTCTATTGGAACAGCGACGGCACGCGCATGGCCCGCACGGCGCACGGCTGGTACCTGAAGAACACCTACAAGGAAAACAACCTGATCGTGCCGGGCAAGATCGAGCTGAAGGGCGAGGGGATCGACCTCGGCCGCATCAAGCTCGACACCTACGCCGTCGGCGCGGAGAAGGACCACATCGTCCCTTGGGACGCCGCGTGGCGGATCACGCAGCTCTTCGGCGGCAAGGTGCGCTACATCCTCGCCTCCTCGGGCCACATCGCCGGCATCATCAACCCGCCGGGCGGCAAGGGCCAGTTCTGGACCAACGAGGCGGACCCGCCGCCGCCCACGCCGGAGGAATGGCGCAAGGGCGCGACGCGCCACGACGGCAGTTGGTGGACGGACTGGACGTCCTGGCTCGCCGAGCGCTCCGGCAAGAAGGGCAAGCCGCCGCCCATGGGCAACGCCGCGCACCCGCCCGTCGCGGACGCGCCGGGGACCTACGTGCTGGAGAAGTAGCGCTGCGCGAGGAGGCGGAGATGACGGAGCACGTCTACAAGGTCGTCGAACTGGTCGGCACGTCCAAGACGGGCGTGGACGACGCGATCCAAACGGCGATCACCCGTGCCAGCGCCACGCTGCGGAACCTGCGCTGGTTCGAGGTGGCGCAGGTCCGGGGCGCGGTCGGCGGCGACGGCAAGGTCGACCACTACCAGGTGACGCTCAAGGCCGGCTTCACTCTCGAATGAGGGCGGAGCCGGCCGGGGCGCAGGCGCGGCGCGTCGTCAGTCGGCCTTGATGCCGGCTTCGCGGACGACCGGCTCCCACTTCGCCATCTCGGCCTGGAGCCACCGCGCCGCGCTCTCGGGCGTGCTATCGGTGCGGACCTGCATCGTCAGGTCCTCCAGCCGCTTCTGCACCGCCTGGTCGGACGTCACCTTGTTGATGGCGGCGTTGAGCCGCTGCACCACCCCGTCGGGCGTCCCCTTCGGCGCGAGCACCATGTGCCAGGTGTAGGCCTCGTAGTCCGGCAGCCCTTGCTCCTTGAAGGTCGGCACGTCCGGCAGTTGTGGCAGGCGACGCTCGGAGCTGACCGCGAGGCCCTTCACCTCGCCGCGCCCGACGTAGGGCAGGGTGTTGTTCGCCACGTCCAGCATCATCGACACGGTGCCGTTCAGCAGGTCCGGCATGGCGGCGGCCGATCCCCGGTACGCCACGTGCGTCACCTTCAGCCCCCCGGCCTGGCGCAGGAACAGCTCCGCCGCGAGTTGCAGGGCCGAGCCGTTGCCGGCGCTGCCGTAATCGTATTTGCCGGGGTTGTCGCGGTAGAGCTTGATCAGGTCCTGCAGGTTGTTCACCGGCAGGTCCTTGTTGGCCATCAGGACCATCGGGATGACGCCCACCAGCGCCACCGGCGCGAAGTCCGCCACCGGGTCGAAGGGCAGCCGCGGGAACATGGGCCGCAGCACCGCGTGGGAGATGGTGGTGTAGAGGACGGTGTGGTTGTCCCGCGCCTTGGCCACCACGTCTGTGCCCACCACCACGCCGGCGCCGGTGCGGTTCTCCACCACCGGCCGTTGCGGGAGGGACTTGGCCAGCTCCTCCGCCAGCAGGCGAGCGGGGATGTCGGTCGGCCCGCCAGGTGCGTAGGGCACCACGATGCGGAGCGGCTGGGTAGGCCAATCGGCCGCCGCTTGCTGCGCCCGCGCGGGCGCGGCGGCGAACAACGGCGCGAAAGGCGAAGCACCGGCAAAGCCGAGCAGCGTGCGGCGGCGCATGGTCAATCCCTCCATCCGGGAGTCGGTCCCGTCGCGGGCGACAACGCCGCCGGACGCTCCGGGTGGCGCCCCTGCGAGCGGCGTTCGTGCGGGCGGGAAACGGGTCGTGACCTTGCGGTTCAAGCGCGGTACGAGGGGCGGCGCCGAAAAAATCCTGAGGAGGAGACGAGGCCGTGGCGGGACAAAGCGGGCATCCCCTGCTCGGCGGAGGCCGGATCACCCGGCGGGACAAGATCGTCACCGCCGCCGAAGCGGTCCGGCTCGTCCGCGACGGCGCCACCGTCGCCACCGGCGGCTTCGTCGGCATCGGCTTCGCCGAAGCCATCGCGGAGCAGTTGGAACGCCGGTTCCTGGAAGGTGGCCGACCGCGCGACCTGACGCTGGTCTACGCCGCCGGCCAGGGCGACGGGAAGGAGCGCGGCCTCAACCACCTCGGCCACGAGGGCTTGGTGAGGCGCGTCATCGGCGGCCATTGGGGCCTCTGCCCGAAGCTCCAGCGCCTCGCGCTCGACAACAAGATCGAGGCGTACAACCTGCCCCAAGGGGTAATCTCGCACCTCTTCCGCGACATCGCCGCCGGCAAGCCCGGCACGGTGACGCGCGTCGGCCTCGACACCTTCGTCGACCCGCGCCACGGCGGCGGCAAGATCAACGCCCGCACCACCGAAGACCTCGTCGAGCCGATCACCCTGCGCGGCGAGGAGTACCTCTTCTATCACGCACTGCCGATCGACGTGGCGATCCTGCGCGGCACCACCGCCGACCCCGACGGCAACATCACCATGGAGCGCGAGGCGCTGGTGCTTGAGGCGCTGGCCATCGCCACGGCCGCGCGCAACTCCGGCGGCGTTGTCATCGTGCAGGTGGAGCGGCTGGCGGAGGCGGGCAGCCTCAACGCCCGGCTGGTGCGCATCCCCGGCGCCCTGGTGGACTGCGTCGTGGTCGCGCCGCCGGAAAGCCACTGGCAGACCTTCGCCACCCCTTACAACCCGGCCTTCAGCGGCGAGGTGCGCGTGCCCATGCGCTCCCTGCCGCCCATGCCGATGGGTGCGCGCAAGGTCATCGCCCGCCGCGCCGCCTTCGAGCTCAGGCCCAACAGCGTCGTCAACCTCGGCATCGGCATGCCGGAGGGCGTCGCCAGCGTCGCCAACGAGGAGCGGATGCTGGAGTACCTGACGCTGACCACCGAGCCCGGCACCATCGGCGGCCTACCGGCCGGCGGCCTCGACTTCGGCGCGGCGAGCAACATCCAGGCGCTGGTGGACCAGCCCGCGCAGTTCGACTTCTACGACGGCGGCGGCCTCGACGCGGCCTTCCTCGGCATGGCGCAGACGGACCGCGAGGGCAACGTCAACGTCAGCAAGTTCGGCCCGCGGCTGGCGGGCGCCGGCGGCTTCATCAACATCAGCCAGAACGCCAAAAAGGTGGTCTTCCTCGGCACCTTCGCCGCGCGCGGCGATCCGAAATTCGTGGACCGCGTCGAGCACCGCACCTTCAGCGGCGGCCTGGCGGCCAAGCGCGGCCAGCCCGTCCTCTACGTCACCGACCGCTGCGTCTTCCGCCTCACGCCGGACGGGCTGGAATTGGCCGAGATCGCCCCCGGCCTGGACGTGGAGCGCGACATCTTGGCCGAGATGGCGTTCAAACCGCTGGTCCCGAAGGACCCGGCGCCGATGGACCCCCGCATCTTCACCGAAGGCCCGATGGGCTACCGCGAGGAATGGCTGAGCCTGCCGCTGGAATCGCGCCTGACCTACGACCCGACCGAGGGCGTGTTCTTCATCAACTTCGAGGGCCTCGGCATCCGGCGGCTGGAGGACATAGAGCGCGTCCGCCGCGCGGTGGAGGAGCGCCTGGCGCCGCTGAACCGCAAGGTGCCGGCCATCGTCAACTACGACCACTTCACCATCGCGCCCGAGCTGCTGGACGCCTACACCGACATGGTCGGCGGCCTGGTGCGGCGGTTCTACGCCGGCGTCACCCGCTACACGACCAGCGCCTTCCTGCACATGAAGTTCGGCGACGCGCTGCGCCGGCGCGACGTGGCGCCGCACATCTACGAAGGCCGCGCGGAGGCCGAGGACCACCTGCACGCCCTGGCGCGCGCCGCGGACGAAGGAGCCAACAAATGATCGGCCTCGCCGGCATCATCCTGTCGCTGGTGCTGCTGATGTACCTGGCCTACCGGGGCATCAACGTGCTGGTGCTCGCGCCGATCCTGGCGCTGCTCGCGGTGCTGGCGCAGGGCGACCTGCCGATCCTCGGCACCTACACGCAGGTCTTCATGGCGGCGCTGGGCCGCTACATGGTGCAATTCTTCCCGCTGTTCCTGCTGGGCGCCATCTTCGGCAAGCTGATGGACGACAGCGGTTCGGCCCGCGCCATCTCGCACTGGATCGTGGAGCGCGTCGGCGCGGACCGCTCCATCCTCGCCGTTGTGCTCGCCTGCGCCGTGCTGACCTACGGCGGCGTCAGCCTCTTCGTCGTGGCCTTCGCGGTGTTCCCGGTCGCGGTGGCGCTGTTCCGCGAGAGCGGCACGCCCAAGCGGCTGATCCCGGGCGCGATCGCGCTCGGCAGCTTCACCTTCACCATGACGGCGCTGCCCGGCACGCCGGCGATCCAGAACGCGATCCCCTCGCCGTTCTTCGGCACCGACGCCTTCGCCGCGCCGGGCCTCGGCCTCGTCGCGGCCCTGATCATGTTCGGGGGGGGCACGCTCTGGCTGAACTGGCGCTCGCGCTCGGCGCGCACGGCGGGGGAGGGCTACTCCGGCCTGGCCGCCGCGCCGCCGTACCCGCAGGGCGGGATGCGCCCGAGCACGGTCGGCGCGGCGCAGGTCGGCGACGTCCCGCGCGAAGCCCCGCCGCCCGCGGGCGCCGAGCAGCGGAGCGGCGTGCCGGCCGATGCGCAACCGCGCCCCGAGCCCGGCGTCGCGCTGGCCTTCGCGCCCGTGCTGCTCGTCATCGCCGTGAACTGGGCCTTCCTGAACCTGGCGATCCCGGCGATGGACACCGGCTACCTCGGCGAGCCGCGCTACGGCTCCACCAACATCGGCGCGGTGCGCGGCATCTGGTCCATCATCGTGGCCCTGGTCGTGGCCATCCTGTTCATCCTCGCCACGTCGTGGCGGGCCATCGGCGACGTGAAGAAGTCGGTGAACGACGGCACGATGGGCTCGCTGCTCCCCATCTTCAACACCGCGTCCGAGGTCGGCTACGGCGCCGTCATCGCCGGCCTGCCCGCCTTCTTCGTGATCAGGGAGGCGGTGCTCAACGCGGGCGGCGGCGACCCGGTGATTTCGCTGGCCGTCGCGGTGAACGTGCTGGCCGGCATCACCGGCTCGGCCTCCGGCGGCATGAGCATCGCGCTGCAAACCCTCGGCTCCACCTACGCCGAGATGGCGCAGGCCGCGAACATCGACCCGGAGATCCTGCACCGCGTCTCCGCGCTTGCCTCCGGCGGCTTCGACAGCCTGCCGCACAACGGCGCGGTGATCACCCTGCTCGCCATCTGCGGCCTGACCCACCGCGAGAGCTACGCCGACATCGGCATGGTCTCGGTGGTGATCCCGCTGGTGGCGCTGGTCACGGTGCTGGGTCTCTACACCGTGTTCGGCAGCTTCTGACTGGAGGATGACGCCGTGCGATCCGCCATCGCCGCCGCGGCCTTGCTGCTCCTTTCCGCGCTCCCGACAGCCGCGCAACAGACGCTGCGCCTCGTCACCGGCGAGTTGCCGCCCTACGCCTTCCACGTCCCCCCGCCGACGGTCGCCGAACAAGGGGAGGCGCAGGGCTTGGTCTTCGACGTCGTGCGGGAGGTGGCGCGGCGCATCGGGCACCCGCAGGGCGTGGAGTTCATGCCCTGGGCGCGGGCGCAGGAATTGGCGATGACCCGGCCCGGCGTCGGCATCCTGGCGCTGACGCGCTCGCCGGAGCGGGAGGACCGCTACGCCTGGGTGTTCAACGTGGTGACGGACGACCTGGTGCTGGTGGGCGGCGCCGGCGTGGACGCCTCCTCGCTCGAATCCGTGCGGAACCGTCCGACCGGCGTGCTGCTGCGCTCCGGCGCCGAGCAGCTCCTGCGCGAGCAGGGCTTCACGCGCGTCCAGCCCGCGCCGGAGGAGTGGATCAACGCGCAGCGGCTCCGCGACCGGCTGATCGACGCCTGGCTCGCGCCGCGGCTGATGGTGCTGCACGCCGTCCGGGAGGTCGGGGGCGACGTGTCCGCGCTCAACATCGGCGCGGTGGTCCGGCGCAGCGAGATCTGGTTCGCCGCCTCCCGCGGCCTGCCGGAAGCGGAGATCGCCCGCTGGCGTCGCGGCTTCGAGGAGGTGCGCGCGGACGGCGCCTACGACCGCATCCTCGCCCGCTACGCCCGCCTCCGCCCGGCCCCGGTGCCGGAGGAGGCGCGGCGGGCGACGATCCCCTGGGTCAACTGAGCGCGGCCCTCACCGGGCGCCGCCGCCGCGCGCCTCCGCGAGGTGGTCGAAGCGGTGGGTGTAGCTGCCGAGCCCCTGCGTCTGCGACCGCAGCTCGATGATGAGGTCGGCCAGCTCCGCCGCCGGCACCAACGCCTGCACCTCGTCCCACCCCTCCCAATCCGGCTTCGCGGCGAAGCCTAGGATCTGCCCGCGCCGCCCCGTCAACAGGCGCTGGGCGGCGGGGGTGAAGTCCGCGGGCACGCTGACCGTCACCGCCTCCATCGGCTCCAGCAGCACGGGATCGGCCTTCGCCAGCCCCTCCTGCATCGCCATGCGGGTGGCGGTGGCGAAGGCCATGTCGCTGCTGTCCACGGAGTGGAAGCCGCCGTCGAGCAGCGTCACCGCGACGTCCACCACCGGGTGGCCGAGCGGCCCCTTCCGCGTCGCCTCCTCCGCCGCCTGGCCCACCGCCGGGATGAAGCGCTTCGGCACGGCGCCGCCGACCACCTTCTCGTCGAAGTGGAAGCCCGAGCCGCGCGGGCGCGGCGCGATCTGGATCTTCACGTCGGCGAACTGGCCGTGGCCGCCGGTCTGCCGCTTCAAGCGCGCGGCCTGGGTGACGGCGTGGCGGATGGTTTCACGGTAGGCGACCGGCGCGCGCGCGGTGCGCAGCTTCACCCCGGCCATCGCGGCCAAGCGGTCCAGCGCGGTGCGGAGGTGGATCTCGCCCTGGCCCGCGAGGATGGTCGAACTGCTCTCGGCGTCCTGGGTGACGGACAGCGCCGGGTCCTCCTCCACCAAGCGCTGCAACGCCGCCGACAGCCGCACCTCGTCCTTGCGGTCCTCCGGCGCGATGGAGAGCGCGTGGACGGGCGGCGGCGGTTCGGGGAAAGGGAGCGGCGGCCCTCCGAGCGTCGCGCCGGTCTTGACGCCTTCGAGCCGCGCGATGGCGACGAGGTCGCCCGTCTCGGCCTGCTGCACCTTCTGCGATTCGCCGTTGGGGAAGCGGTGCAGCCCGCCGGTGCGCTGCCCGTCCAGCGCCGCGCCCTCGCGCAGCGGGCCGCGCCACAGCCGCGCGAAGGAAAGGCGCCCGGCGTGGCCCGCGTGCATCGTGCGGAACACCTGCGCGAGCGGCGGCCCTTCGGGCGCCACGCCGCGGCGCGCGGCGGTCTCGGCGGCCGTCGGCACGTCGTGCCGGAGCGCCTTCCACAGCCGCTGCACGCCGTTGTTGTGCTCCGCCGCGCCGAGCAGCACGCTCACGACCGCGCCGCTGGCCTCGCCGCTGTGGAGCGGGCGGTAGATCTCGGCCGGCTCCACCGGCGCGTCCTCCAGCACCTTCTCCAGCAGCCCGTCGTCGTGGTCGGCCAGCGCTTCCAGCAGCTCGCCGCGTGCCTCGGCCTCGCGCAGGCGCATCTCGTCCGGCAGGCCGATCCGCTCGGAGGGCGCGCCGCGTCGGTAGCGGTAGGCGCGCCCGCTGACCACGTCGACGTAGCCGACGACCTTGTCGCCCTCGCGGATGGGCACTTGCCGGAGCACCAGCTTGCGCTTGGTCTGCGCTTGCAGCGCGGCCAGGGTGTCGCGCACCGCGCCGTTCAGCGCGTCGAGCTTGTTGACGAAGACCAGCGCCGGCGTGCCCGCCTCCTCCAGCCGGCGGAACAACGGGCCGAGGATGGCGGCGCGCTCGGGCGCGGCCTCGCAGACCACCACGGCGAGGTCCACCACGGCGAGCGCGCAGCCGGCGTCGAAGGCGAACTCCACGGAGCCGGGGCAGTCGAGGACGGCCCAGGAGTCGCCCGTGATCGTGGCGTGGCCGAGCCGCAGCTCCGTGCCGATCCCGCGCGCGGCGTTGCGGCGGGGCGCCGCGTTGGTGGCGGCGGCCAGCAACGCGTCGAACAGGGTGGACTTGCCGCTCCCCTGCGGCCCGACCAGCGCGAAGGACCGGGGCGCCGACGCCCCGTTGCCTGCTCCGTTGCCTTTGGTGTCCTGCATCGGCGCGCACCTCCCGGGTTTGCCCCGTCCTGGCAGCGCGGCGGGGACCGTTGGTCGTTGCGGACCCGCGGCGCCCGGGTGGCCCGGACCCCCGCCGACCCGCCCGGGACGCTAGCACCATCCCGGGCCGTCGCCTCAACCCTGGAGGCTCTGGGGCAGCACGTCGGCGTTCAAGGGCAGAATTTCGCCCATCCAGAGCGCGTGGGTCAGGTGGTCCGCCCGCGCGTCCTCCGTGTTCGGATGCACCAGCACCGCGAGGCCGAGCCGGTTCAGCATCAACCACGGGACGAGCGCGGGGAACGATCCGGTGGGGAAGGCGATCTGGAACATCGCCCGCGGGTGCGGCCCCACCGGCACGTCGTGCCAACGGCCGAGCTGCGCCTCGGGGAAGCGCTCGGCGATGGAGGCGCGGACGCGCTCGGCGCGGTCGCGGGTGGCGGCCGGATCGTAGTAGACGTGCGCGTGGTAGCCGTCGATCGCTCCGGCGGCGTCACGGGGCTCGGTCGTCATGGCGGGTGCCTCGCTGCATCGGGTCGAAGGGGCGCCGCCGGGCTTTGCCCGGGCCGGGGCGTCCGGTAGAACGCCCCCATGGCAGCATTCAAAGGCAACAGCTTCAACGACCGGCTCGCCGCCCAAGCGGACGCGCGCAAGGCGGCTTTGGAGAAATTCCGCGCGAGGCCCGCGCCCGACGACCCCGCCGTGCTCGAACGCATCGCGGCGCAGAAGGCGGTGGCGGAGGCGCGCGAAAAGCGCGCGGCCGAGCGCAAAGCGGAGCGCGAAGCGGAAAAGGCGCGGCTGGCCGCCGAGGAAGCGGCGCGCAAGGCCGAAGCGGAGGCCCGCGCCCGCGAGGAGGCGGAGCGCGAGAAGGGCGAAGCGGAGCGCATCGCCAACCTGGACGCCGACAAGAAGGCCCGCGCCCTGGCGCTCGCGGCCGAGCAGAAGGCCCGGCGCGACGCGCGCTACGCCGCGCGCAAGGCGCGCAACCGCTGACGGCGGCGGGGGCGCGGCGGACGCGGCCTACTCGTCGTGCACCAGGTACTGGTGCCAGCTCACGTGGACGACCCGCGACTTGGCGCGCAGGGCCACCCCGTGCGCCCGGCCGCGGGTGAAATGGGCCATCGTCGGCGGGTTGTCCGACGTCAGGAGGCCGACCGGGAACCTGATCTGGCCATCCGCGAGCCTGGGGCCCGCGAGGCCGGCCGCCTCGTGGTCGGGGACGTCGCGGAAGACGCACGGCACGTGGGTCGCGCCGGCTTGCCTGCACCCGAAGAGGCGGTGGTACCCGTTGAGGAGGTAGCAACGCCCGTCCACCCGCGCGACATGCACGAAGGGCTTCGCCAAGCGGAGCCGCGCGCCGAGCAGGACGGTGTCGGTCCCCGCGGCGAACACGCCGAACCGGTCGATGCGCAGGTCGTTGCGCGGGGACTTGACGATGACCGAGGTGGAGTCCGGCCAAACCGGCGAAGGATCATAGGGAAGCGCCGGATGCGCCATGGGCAGGCAGACGTCCAAGAGGGCGGCGAGCGTGGGGCTGCCCAGCCCCTCCAGGAGCCGGCCCACGCGGGACGTGTCGATGGCGAGTTGATGGCACAGCAGCGGGTCGATTTCCACGAGCCGGAATGACGCGCCCTCCAGATCGCCCAGGCAGGCCCGCATCCACGCCTGCTCCAGCAAGGCTTCGAGGTAGGGCTGGAACGGGGCCGGGATCGGTTGCGGGTCCGCCATGCCCGCGCCGGCGATGCGCGGCCCGATCCTGGTCCGCGCGTCCCGCCACTCTTGCGCCAACTCGGTTTCCGAGTCCCGTCCGGGTGCCGGGACGCAATCGCGTCGCAAGTAGCCGATCGCCTGCTCGGCGTCGCTGAAGAACCCGAAGAGGGAAAGGCCCGGTGTCGGCATCTCCGGTGCACCTGAAATTCGAGGCGCGTGTCATCAAAGCGCCACCATACTGCAACGCCGATGCCGAATTCCAGCACGGACGGGCAGACGCGACAGGATGACGGATGCCGACAAATACGATGCGGTTTCGCAACGGCGCCGCTCGCCGTGATGGCGCCGTTGCGGCTCCTGGTGGTCCGTTCCCGGCCCGGCGGTGTCAGGTTTTCGGTGGACCCGCCATCCTGGCGAAGACCATGCGGTCCTTGTTGTCGCGCATCAGCATGGAAAAGCCCGTGATGGTATCGAGGCCGAGGCCCAAGGGCATCTCCGAGTCGGGATCGAGCCGCACCTTCGGGTAGCTCTCGCCCGAGACCTTCTCCCACTTGCCGGCGGGCTTCTTGACCTCGACGTTCACGACCGTCGCCTTGAACACCATCCGGACGATGGCCTCCTTGGGCGAGGACGGCTTCGTCAGGCTCGGGCAGCCGGCGATCATCTGCCAGCCGTTCGCCAAAGCCCAGCCGGTCAGTTCGTCTTTGTCCATGCGACTTGTCCCCGTCGTGCGGCCCGGAGCGGAGGCCGGCGCGCGGCGCCGTTCAGCGCCGCGCCTTGCCCTTCTGGATCTCGCGTTCGATGGCGGCGCGCTCGGTCGCGCCCGACCGGCGGATGATCTCCCGCACGATGGCGGGCGACACACGGTGCCGCTTCGAAAGGTAGGCGATCTCCTCTTCCATCTTGGCGGTGGCCGCTGCGGCGGCGTTCGCATCGAGGCCGTTGGGTTTTCCTTGCGTCTGCGCCACGGGACAACCTCATGATTTTGGCCCCGCCTGGGGCGAGGCCATCCTGGAAAATCGGCATTGGGCCGCGCGGCCCTCGTCGGGTACGCGGTATCGAACGCCCGCCGGCAGCGCTCGTACCCCGGATGGCCGGGGCCGGCGCTACACGTTCAGCCGAGCGCCGAAACGGGACCGCGGCGTATCTGGCTTTCGCGGACCACGCGCTCGTGGCCGTCCCGGACGTTCTTGACGCGGTATTCGCGGTCACTCGAGTCGTTCGGCAGCAGCCGGACCACCGTGTACAGTCCCGCGGGCGCGGAGCCGTCGAACCTGTTGAGCGCCAGTTCTACGCTCTGGCCGACCGCGAAGCTGTGGAGAGGCATGTGGCATCCCTCGCGGGCCGGGGCGCGTCCCCGGCGGCGCCGGGGCGGGGCGGTCGGGCGGCCCGCGTGCCGCACCGCCCTTTCGCGGTCAACCCACGATGTCTAGTACGATCCGGCGCAACTCGTCCCGCGTCAGTCCCCGGGTTTCGGGTTCAGACGCGGCGGCCGAAGGCATCGAGGCCGGCTTGGCGGCACCGACGGGCGGCTGCGGCAAAGCGGCGGTACGATAGAAGTCCTTGAACATACATTCCTTTCGCGGCGGCGTCGTTGCCGACGCCGGCCCGCATCACTCTGGATACAAGCTCCGCTGAGTGCGCCGGCGCGGACGCCGACGCTCCCCCGCGGGGTTTAGACCAGCTTCAGGTTGGTGGCCGAGGTCTTGCCCTGCTGGCCGCGCTGGAGTTCGTACTCCAACTTCTGGCCCTCCTGCGGATGGCCGATCCCAGCCCGCTCCACGTCGGAAATGTGGACGAAGACATCCTTCGAGCCGTCATCCGGCTGGATGAAGCCGTAGCCTTTGGTTGGGTTGAACCACTTCACGGTTCCGATGGACATGGTTGTGTTCCGTGTCTTGAGAAAGTGCCGTCCGCGCGCCACCGCGCGGCGGATCGAGCATCGCAAGGAGACGGACACGAGGCTCGGCGCTCGGTAACGAGCAGGGAGAGCGGGCCGAACCAAACGAAGCTGACCTGAGTAAGATGGGCCGGTAGGGCAGGCATTGCAAGCCCATGCGGAGGACCGGCGGATGGGGGGACTGGACCTCCGCGCGCCACCGGCAGGGCCACGGCGGCGCGTAACGACATGTGACGCGGCGCACATCCGCCGGCCGTACCCGCGTGTGAACCTGCGGTGGCGGACCTGCGGCGGCAGTGATCGGCAGCCGCGAGGCGGGCCGGGGCGGCCGCTCGCCGGACGCCTGGGCGGGAGGAGGGTGCAGCGGTGCGGAAAGCCGGAGCGATGAAGCTGTTCGGCGCGCTGGCGGCGTTGGCCGCGGCGTCTTGCGCCAAGCCCCAGACCCAACCCCGGGCCCCCATGAGCCAGGGCTGGACCGGGGAACAGCAAGCCGATTGGTACGAGGCGACCCAGGGCTCCCGCCTGATACCCTACGCTTGGCTCGCCGCGCTGGAGCAACCAGGCAACGAGCGGCCCTTCCTCGACGACGAGCACATGGCGGGGTTCCGCTACCTGCCCCGCACCACCCGGGGCGGCCTGCGCCTCCCGGTCGGCTTCGCGCTCGACGGCCAGAACGACGAGCGCCTTTCGCGCACGCGGCTCCGCTGGAAGGCGGGGCAAGGGCCCGAGGAGCGCTGGGTCGGGATGAACTGCTCGGCCTGCCACACGGCCGAGATCACCCACGCGGGCCAAACGATCCGCGTCGACGGCGGCCCGACCCTGGCCGACTTCCAGGGCTTCATCGAGGCGCTCAACCTTTCCCTGTCGCAGACCGCGAGCGACCCGGCGAGGTGGGACCGCTTCGCCGCCGCCGTGCTGAAGGGCGACGACACGCCGCGCAACCGGACCATGCTCCGGCGTTCCTTCGCGCGGCTGCGGTTGTGGCAAGCGGACCAGTTGCGGATGAACCGGACGCCGCTGCGCTACGGCTACGGCCGCCTCGACGCCTTCGGGCACATCTACAACAAGGTGGCGCTGCTGGCGTCGCGGAAGGGCGCCACGCCGAACCCGGCCGACGCCCCGGTCAGCTACCCGTTCCTGTGGAACATCCACCAGCTCGACCACGTCCAATACAACGCCGTCGTCGCCAACGCGCCCTTCGACTCGTTCCTCAGCGGCGCGACCTTCGACATCGGCGCGCTGGGCCGCAACACGGGGGAGGTGATCGGCGTCTTCGCCGACGTCGTCATCCCGCGGAAGAAGCCCCCGCTGCTGACGGGCTTCGTGTCGAGCGTCGATGTCGAAAGCCTCGTGGGGCTGGAGCAGCAGTTGATGCGGCTGGAGCCGCCGAAGTGGCCGGGCGCCTTCCCCGCCATCGACGAGCGGCTCGCGGCCGAGGGCGAGGCGTTGTTCAAGGCGAACTGCGCCTCCTGCCACCTGCCCCTGTCGGACCTGACCACACGCGTGCCGGACCGGATCGCCTTCTTCAACGACGCGAGCCAGCCTCCCCCGAAACCGGGCGAGCCGGCGCAGCGGAACAGCCCGCCCCTCACCGACCCTTGGATGGCGTGCAACGCCTACGCCTACCAGTCGGCGAGCGGGCGGTTGCGGGGCTACCGGGCAGAGTACTTCTCCGGCGACGCGTTGCCGCAGACCGCGAACCTGTCCGCGATGCTGTCCACCACGGTCGGCGGCGCCCTCGCGGGGGCCAAGAAGGACGTCATCGCGGCCGCGGCCTCCACCTTCGCCTTCGGCGACCGGAAGCCGCGCGTCTTCGTCTTGCCGGAGGCGGAATTCGCGCCCTTCGGCGTCGCGCCCCGCATCGATCCGAGGCAGGCGCGGCTGAACCGCTGCATGACGGAGAAGAGCGAGATACTGGGCTACAAGGCACGGCCCCTCACCGGCGTCTGGGCGACGGGGCCGTACCTGCACAACGGCTCGGTGCCCAACCTGTACCAGTTGCTCCTGCCGCCGGAGCGGCGCGTCGCGGCCTTCCGCGTCGGCACGCGGGAATTCGAACCCAAGCACGTCGGCTACTCGACCGACGAAGCCGCGCCCGGGAACACGCAGGTCTTCTCGACCGTGGACGCGCAGGGGCGGCCGATCCCCGGCAACTCCAACGCGGGGCACGACTACGGCAATGGGCGGCTGACCGAGGCCCAGCGTCTGGCCCTGGTCGAGTACATGAAAAAGCTCTGACGCGGCGCCGGGCGCACCCGCATTGACCCTCGCGCGGCGGGGCGAGACCATGCGCCGCGCAGCACGACGGGGTGGGCATGACCGAACTCTGGCGCCTTTCCGCCACCGAACTCGCCGCCCGCGTGCGGGCGCGCGACGTGTCCGCCGCCGAGGCGGCGCGGGACGCGCTCGCCCGGCTGGACGCGGCGAACCCGGCCATCAACGCCGTGGTCGCCCACAGCGCGGAACAGACGATGGCGGAAGCGGCGGCGGTGGACGCGGCGTTGGCGCTGGGCGAGGACCCGGGGCCGATGGCGGGCGTGCCCGTCACCATCAAGGTGAACGTGGACCAGAAGGGCTGGGCCACCACCAACGGCCTCCGCATCCAGCGCGGCCTGGTCGCCGAGCACGACAACCCCGTCGTCTCCAACCTGCGCCGCGCCGGCGCCGTGGTGCTCGGCCGCACCAACACGCCGGCCTTCTCCTTGCGCTGGTTCACCCGCAACAGCCTGCACGGCCACACGCGCAACCCGCGCGACCCCTCCCTCACGCCCGGCGGCTCCTCCGGCGGCGCTGCGGCGGCGGTGGCGGCGGGCATCGGCGCGGTGGCGCACGGCACGGACATAGCCGGCTCCATCCGCTACCCCGCCTACGCCTGCGGCGTGCACGGGCTGCGCCCCACGCCCGGCCGCGTCGCCGCCTTCAACGCCTCGGGGCCGGAGCGCGCGATCGGCGCCCAGTTGACGGCGGTGTCGGGCCCCATCGCGCGGACGGTCGCCGATCTCCGCTTGGCGCTGGCGGCGATGGCACGGCCGGACCCGCGCGACCCGTGGTGGGTGCCAGCGCCGTTGGAAGGCCCGCCCGCGCCGAAGCGCGCCGCGCTCTGCGCCTCGCCGGACGGCATGGCGGTGCAGGCGCCCGTCGCGGCGGCGCTGCGCGACGCGGCGCGGCGCCTGGAGGCCGCCGGCTGGATCGTCGAGGAGGCGCCGAACCCGCCGCCGCTGGCCGAGCCGGCGCGGCTGCAACTGATGCTCTGGCTGGCCGAGATGCGGCGCGGCGTGGGCGCCGCCGTCGCGCGCGAGGCCGACCCGGACGCGACCGCGGTGTACGGCTGCATGGAGCGCCTCTGCCCGGAGCCGGACTTCCACGCCTTCCAGGACGGCTTGCAGCGCCGCGCCGGCCTGGTTCGGGAATGGCTGCTGTTCCTGGAGCGCTTCCCGATCGCGCTGATGCCGGTTTCGGGCGAACCCCCGTTCCGCGACAACAGCGATGTCGAAAGCTTCGCGGCGTTCGAGCGCATCATGGCCGCGCAACTGCCGCAGGTGGGCCTGCCGCTGCTCGGCCTGCCGGGGCTCGCGGTGGCGACCGGCCTCGAAGGCGCGGTGCCGCTGGGCGTGCAACTCGTCGCGGGGCGCTACCGGGAGGATCTGCTGCTGGCGGCCGGCGAGGCGATCGAGGCGGGAGGCGTGCCGCCGGCGCCGATCGATCCGGAACCGGTGTGATGGTGGCGCTACGGGAGCGGATTGATCCCGCCGCTCCGGCCGGTCCAGTGTGCGGTCCCCACAACAGGCAGGGAATCCCGCATTGGCGCACCCACCGCTCCCCACGCTGCTCGCCTTCGCCACGCTGCTGTCCGCCTGCGTCGTCCAGACCGGGCGGCCGGCTTGCGGGCCGCGCCGCTTGGACGTTGCGAACCTGGCCGCCCGGCCGGTGGAGCAGCTTTACTACGGCGCGCCGGGCGCTTGGGGGGAGGACCTGCTGCTCGGCGTCGAGTTGGCGCAAGGGGCGGCTCGTCCGGTGGTGGTGCCCGGCGTCCCCGGCCTCACGCTCCGCATCGTCTGGGCGGACGGCCGCGCCATAGAGTTGAGCGGCCTCGATCCCTGCCGCAACGCTCGGGTTGTGATCGCGGAGAGCAGCATCCGCGCCGATTGAATTGCGTTGCCGCACGCGACATCCTGGTTGAAGGAATCGCATGGCACCGTTCTGCTTCCTGCACTTCACCGACCCGCACGTGCCGCCGCCGGGCGGGACCGTTTCGGGCGGCGATCCGGCGCAGGGCTTGGCCGCCGCCCTTGCCGACGCGGCGCGGCGCCACGGGCCCGGCGGCGCGTCGCCCGCCGCTTTCGCGGTGTTCACCGGCGACCTGGTGCGCGACGGCGAGCCGGCGGCCTACGCCCGGCTGCGCGGGATGCTGGGCGGCCTGCCCTGGCCGGTGCACCTGCTGCTCGGCAACCACGACGACCGCGACGCCTTCAGCGACGCCTTCCCCGCGGAGCCGCTGGACGACGCCGGCTTCGTGCAGAAGGCCCTCCAGACGCCGGCCGGGTTGTGCCTGATGCTTGACACGCTGGCGCCAGGGCGGCTGGAGGGGGAGCTCTGCGCCCGGCGCCTCGCGTGGCTGGCGGCGCGCCTCGCGGAGTCGGCCGGGCCGGTGCTGCTGTTCCTGCACCACCCGCCGCTGCCGGTCGGCATCCCGTTCATGGACCAGATCGCGCTGCGCGACGCGGACGCGCTGTGGGCGACGCTGGAGCCGCACCGGGCGCGCGTGCGGCACATCTTCCACGGCCACCTGCACCGGCCGATCGCCGGCTCCTGGCGCGGCATGCCGATCTCGTCGCTGCGGGGCACCGCCTTCGCCGTCGCGCTGGACCAGCAGCCCGGCGAAGCCGTGGTCAGCCGCACGGAAGCGCCGTGCTACGCGCTGGCGCGCGTGCTGGACGGCGACGTGGTGGTCCACACGGTCGAACTGCCGGGCGCCAACCCGCCGGCGGCGGCGCCCTGAACTTCCCCCGCGCGGGCGCCCGCGCCATGCTGCGCCGGAACGCCGCGACCGCACACCCGGAGGAAGCATGCCACGATTGACGCGCCGGTCGGCGCTGCTCCTGTCAGCCGCGCCCGCCCTGGCCGGCGGCGGCCGCGCCGCCCGCGCGCAGGCGCCCGCGCAGTGGCGGCCGGCGTCGCAGGTGCGGATCGTCGTGCCCGCCGCGCCCGGCGGCACCACCGACATCATGGGGCGCCTCTGCGCGCAGCACCTGCAAGCGCGGTGGGGCGTGCCGGTGGCGGTGGAGAACCGTTCGGGCGCGGGCGGCACCATCGGCACGCTGGACGTGGTGCGCGCCGCGCCGAACGGGCTCACCCTGCTTTCGGGCAACATCGGGCCGCAGGCCATCGCCTACTCCCTGTTCCGCAACCTGCCGTACCGGGAGGACCAGATAGCGCCGGTGTCGGGCCAGATCCGCGGGCCGAACGTGCTGGTGGTGAACGCCGCCGCGCCGGCGCGGACCATGGGGGAGTTCGTCGCCTGGCTGCGGCGGGAGCCCGGGCGCGTCACCTACGCCTCCACGGGCGTCGGGCAGTCCACGCACCTGTCGCCGGTGTGGATGCTGCAACTGCTGGACGCCAAGGCCATCCACGTGCCGTTCCGCGGCTCCGCGCCGGCGCAGACGGAACTGCTGTCGAACAACGTCGGCTTCCTGGTGGACAACCTGACGGGCGTGATCGAGCACATCCGCGGCGGGCGCCTGCGGGCGTTGGCGGTGACGAGCGCCGAGCGCAACCCGCAGTTGCCCGACGTGCCGACGATGCGGGAGAGCGTGCCGGAATTGGCGTCCTACGAGGTGAACACCTGGTTCGGCCTGTTCGCGCCCGCCGGCACGCCGGCGCCGACGATCCGCGCCATCAACGCCGAGATGGCCGCCTGGATGGACCTGCCCGACACCGAACGGCGGTTCTCCGAACTCGGCGGCGCCGCGCTGCGCGGGTCGCCGGAGGAGTTCGGCGCCTTCGTCAAGGCCGAGACCGCCAAGTGGCGCGAGGTGATCCGCAAGGAGGGCTTGCAGCTCGACGTGGGCTGACCGCGGGGCATGGTCCTTTCGCCCCTGTGGCTGCCCGTCACCCTCGCCGCGGCGCTGTTCCAGTGCTGGCGCACCGCCTTGCAGCAGCGGTTGCGCGGGCAGCTCTCGGTGAACGGCGCGGCGGTGGTGCGCTACCTGTACGGCGTGCCGGTCGGCGCGGCGCTGCTGACCCTCTACCTGCTGGCCTTCGGCGGCGGCTTGCCGGCGCCGAACGCGGCCTTCCTGATGTTCTGCGCCGCCGGCGGCCTGGCGCAGATCCTCGGCACAAACCTGCTCATCATGGCTTTCGGGCACCGCGGCTTCGCGGTGGGGACGGCCTACGCCAAGACGGAAGCGGTGCAGGGGGCGGTGCTGGCGCTGGCCTTGCTCGGGGAGCGCATCTCGCCGCTCGCGTGGTTCGGCATCGCGGTGGGCGTGGCCGGGGTGCTGTGGCTGTCGCTCGCCGGGCGCGACCTGTCGCCGCGCGAGCTGCTGCGCGCCACGGCGCAACCGGCGGCGCTCTGCGGCTTGGCGGCGGGGACCGGCTTCGCGTTCTCGGCGGTGCTGATCAAGGCGGCGAACACCTCCTTGCCCGGCGACGACCCCATCCTGCGCGCGCTGGTGGCGCTGGTGGTCATCAACACCATGCAGACCGTGATGCAGGGCGGCTGGCTGCTGGCGCGGGAACCGGGGCAGGCGCGCGCCGTGTTCGCCTCCTGGCGCAGCTCGGCGCAGGTGGGGGCGCTCTCGGCCTGCGGCTCGGCGTGCTGGTTCACCGGCTTCGCCCTGGCGCCCGTGGCGCTGGTGCGCGCGGTGGGGCAGGTGGAGATCCTGTTCACCCTGCTGTTCAGCCGCTTCTACCTCGGCGAAAGCCCGACCCGCAGCGAGATCGGCGGCGCGCTGGTGCTGGTGCTCGGCGTGGTGCTGGTGCTGGTCGGGCGCTGAGCCCGGCCGTCGTCGTCAACCGGCGAACATCGCCCGGATGGCGGCCGGGTCCAGGTCCTCGATGCGGGCCGGCGACCAGGACGGCGTGTTGTCCTTGTCCACCAGCAGGGCGCGCACGCCTTCGCGGAAATCCGGGTGGCGGCCGACCACCGTGCGCGTGAGGGCGAGCTCCATCTCCAGGCACTCGTCCAAGGTCGCGTCCGCGCCGCGCCGCAGCAGTTCGAGCGAGACGGCGAGGCTGGTGGGCGACATGCGGCTGAGGGTCGCCGCCTGCTCCGCGGCCCACTCCGTCCCTTCCGCTTCCAAGGCGCGCAGGATGTCGGGCACCGAGCGGCCGGCGAAGCAACGGCCGATCGCGTCGCGGTGGGCGTCGAAGCTGGCAGGGGGAAGCTCCTCCGCGAAGCGCTCCACCACCGAGGCGTCGCCGTCCATGAGCGCGGCCTTGAGGTCCGGCAGGCGCTCGCGCCGGACGAAGCGGTCGGCCAGCCCGGCGTGGACGGCGTCGGCGCCCTTGAGGCGCGCGCCGGTGAGGGCGAGCCACGTGCCCAACTCGCCGGGCAGGCGGGGCAGGACAAAGGAGGTGCCGACGTCGGGGAACAGCGCGATGGCCGTTTCGGGCATCGCCAGCAAAGCGTTTTCGGTGGCGACCCGCGGGCCGTTGTGGACGGAGACGCCGATGCCGCCGCCCATGCAAACGCCGTCGATGAAGGAGACCCAAGGCTTGGGGAACCGCGCGATCCCGCGGTTCATGGCGTACTCCTCAACGAAGAACGCCTCGATGGAGGCGGCGTCGCCGGCGATGGCGAAGTCGCGGATGCCGCGCACGTCGCCGCCGGCGCAGAACGCCTTGCCGCCGGCGCCTTCCAGCAGCACCAGCTTGACCCCGGCGTCGTCCCGCCACGCGTCGATCGCCGCCTGGATGCCGCGGATCATGCCGATGTCGAGCGCGTTCAGCGCGCGCGGCCGGTTCATCAGCACCGTGCCGATCGCGCCTTCGCGGCGCATCACAACGGTGTCTCCGGCGTCGGACATCGGCGGCCCCCTCCCCCGGGCTGCGCGCCGGGCGCGGGACCTTTACCGTCAGCGGCGGCGCGCGATCAACCCGACCAGGAGCGCAGTGGCGGCGGTGCCGAACAGGCCCTTCTTGATGGACCTGCTGCGCAGCATCGGCAGGATGACCGCCGCGCGCGCCGTCTGGTCGCCGACCTGCCGGAGCGCGTTGTCGCGCACGCGCTCTGCCTCCACTGCCACGGGGTCGAGGCCGCCGCGGGCCGCCAGGAAACCGAACAGCCCCGCCAGCACGAGGTCCACGGCGGCCACGACGAGGGCGGCGCCCACCGGACCGAGACTCGTCTCCGTGAGCCACGCCATGGCCGCGAGGTGCAGCATAACCAGCATCATGAGGCCGAAAACGGCGGCGCCCGCGCCGAGGCCCGCCTGGATGGCGTAGCCCCGGCCCGTCCGCTTCCACCGGAGCATTTCCGCCTGTGCGGCGAGTTGCAGAAGGCGAAACAGCCGCATTCGGCTCATCCCTCATCCCCGCCGCCTCGGCCCCGATGGGCGGCGGCAGGCGGGTCAAACGCTACAGAATGGTACGGAACGTTGGGCGGGGCGCGGACGCCCCACCCAGGCGAGCGCTTAGCGGCCCCGCGGGTAGACGTAGGTGTTGCCGCCCATCAGCCTGCCGACGAGGTAGCCGGCGGCGACGGCGATGCCGACGGCGAGCAGGGGCCGCTCGCGCACCGTTTCGGCGAAGCTCTCGGCCTGGTCCTCGATGGTCTCGCGGGCACGGTTGGCGTAATCCGACACTTGGTCGGCGGCGCCGGCGAGGGCGGGCGTCACCCGCTCCTGCATCAAGCGCTCCACTTGGCCGCGCAGGCGGGCGAGTTCCTCCTGCGCGTCGTCCGCGACGCGGCTGGTCGAAGCCGCGGCCTGGTCGGCGACCCGGCGGGCGTCGGTGGAAAAGTCGTTGGCTGCGCTGCTGCTGCTGCTCATGGGATTGCTCCTTGCCCGATACGATCCGGTCTTCGGCGGTGGAACGCGGTCCGCTGATAGCGGTTCCCCCTGCGCCGGAACACCCCATGTCCTGGGGCTGGCATCCAGGGAGACCACGACGCATGCACACCATGTCCCGCCGCCAAGCGCTGTTCCTGGGCGGGGCGGCCGCGCTCGCCGCCGCCGTCCCCTTGCCGCGCGCGGCCCGCGCGCAACAGGCCCCGTCCGGGCCCTTCACGCTGCCTCCGCTCCCTTATGGCGCGGACGCGAACGAGCCGCACATCGACGCGCAGACCATGCAGCTCCACCACGGGCGGCACCACCAGGCCTACGTGACGAACCTGAACAACGCGCTGCGCGACCACGCGCAACTGGCGCAGCAGCCGATCGAGCGCATCCTGGCCTCGCTGAACGAGGTGCCGGAGGCGGTGCGGACCGCGGTGCGCAACAACGGCGGCGGCCACGCCAACCACGCCATGTTCTGGGAGATCATGGGCGGCAAGGGCGGGGCGCCTTCGGGCGAGCTGGCGCAGGCGATCGAGCGCGACCTCGGCGGCTTCGACAAGATGAAGACCGATTTCAACGCCATGGGCGGGCGCGTCTTCGGCTCGGGCTGGGTGTTCGTCACCGTGGACCGCACGGGCAAGCTCGCCCTCGCTAGCAGGCCCAACCAGGACACGCCGCTGATGGACGGCGGGCGCGTTCTGATCGGCAACGACGTGTGGGAGCACGCCTACTACCTCAAGTATCAGAACCGGCGGCCCGAGTACCTGTCCGCCTGGTGGAACGTGGTGAATTGGGACCGCGTGGCGGCGCGCTACGCGGCGGCGAAGGCGGGCACCCTGGCCATCTGACGGGCGTCCTGCCGCCGGCGGGCGCGGGAACCGGGCCGGGGGCGGGCGGTTCATGCCCCCGACCCCGTAACCGGCAAGGTATGTCCATGGCTTCCAGATTCCGCCCCAAGCCCGTTTCGCAACAGACGATCGTCATAACCGGCGCCAGCTCCGGCATCGGCCTCGCCACGGCACGGCTGGCCAGCGAGCGGGGCGCGAAGGTCGTGCTCGTGTCCCGCAACGAGGACGAGCTGCGGAAGATCGTCGGGGAGCTGCGCGACCGCGGCGGGCGGGCGGAGTACGCGGTCGCGGACGTGGCCGACAAGGACGCGCTGGAGAAGGCGGCGGCCAAGGCGCGCGAGGCCTTCGGCGGCTTCGACGCCTGGGTGAACGACGCGGGGATTTCGGTCTACGGCGGCATGGAGCGCATACCGCTGGAGGACCACCGGCGCGTCTTCGAGACCAACTACTGGGGCGTGGTCCACGGCTCCATGATCGCCGTGCGCGAGTTCAAGGCGCACGGCGGGACGCTGGTCAACATCGGCAGCGTGCTGTCGGACCGCGCGATGGCGCTGCAAGGGCCCTATTCGGCCACCAAGTTCGCGGTGAAGGCGTTCACGGACGCGCTGCGGATGGAACTGGAGCGGAGCGGGGCGCCGGTGAACGTCACGCTGGTCAAGCCGGCCGGCATCGACACCCCTTTCCAGGAGCACGCGCGCAACCTGACCGGCGAGCCGGGGCTCATGGTGCCGCCGCCCGCCTACGACCCGCGCTTGGTGGCGCGCGCCATCCTGTTCGCCTGCGAGAACCGCCGGCGGACCGTCGTGATCGGCTTCGGCGGGTACGCGATCTCGCTCGTGGGCCAGCTCTTCCCGCGCCTGACCGACCTGGCGATGGAGGCCACGGGCCTCGCCGCGCAGACCACGGACCGCGCGCCACGGCCCGAGCGCGCGGACAGCCTGTACCAGACGAAGGCGGGCGGGACCGAGCGCAGCCTGACCCGCCCGGTGTCGCCGGTGCGCAAGACCAGCCTGCTGCTGGAAGCGCAGATGCACCCGGTCGCCACGACGGCGGCGCTGGCGGGCCTCGGCGCGCTGGCGGTGGGCGCCCTGGCGGCGCGGCGCATGGGCCACGGCCGCCTCGCCTTCTACGACCCGCGGCGCTGGTGAGCGGCGGGCTTCAGACCCGCTCCAGCACCATGGCGATGCCCTGGCCGACGCCGATGCACATGGTGGCCAGGGCGTAGCGGGCCTTCCGCCGGTGCAGCTCGTGCACCGACGTTTGCACCAGCCGGGCGCCGGACATGCCGAGCGGGTGGCCGAGCGCGATGGCGCCGCCGTTCGGGTTCACGTGCTCGGCGTCGTCCGGCAGGCCGAGGTCGCGGGTCACGGCCAGGGCCTGCGCCGCGAAGGCTTCGTTCAGCTCGATCACGTCGATCTCGCGGAGCGAGAGCCCGGCCTTTTCCAGCACCTTGCGCGTCGCGGGCGCCGGGCCGAAGCCCATGATGCGCGGCGGGACGCCGGCGGTCGCCGCCGCGACGACGCGCGCCCTGGGCGTCAGCCCGTGGCGCTTCGCCGCGTCGGCGCTCGCCACGATGACGGCGCAGGCGCCGTCGTTCACGCCGCTGGCGTTGCCGGCGGTGACGCTGCCGCCCTCCTTGCGGAAGGGTGTCGGCAGCTTGGCCAGGGCCTCAAGCGTCGTGTCGGGGCGCGGGTGCTCGTCCTTCTCGACCCGGACCGGGTCGCCCTTGCGGCGAGGAATCTCGACGGCGACGATCTCCTCGGCGAAGCGTCCCTCGGCCTGGGCCTTGCCGGCGCGCTGCTGCGAGCGGAAGGCGAAGGCGTCCTGGTCGGCGCGGCTGATCTGGAACTCCTGCGCCACGTTCTCCGCCGTCTCCGGCATGGAGTCGATGCCGTGCCCGGCCTTCATCTTGGGGTTGACGAAGCGCCAGCCGATCGTGGTGTCGAAGATCTCGGCCTGGCGGCTGAACGCCTCCGTGCTCTTGCCCATCACGAAGGGCGCGCGGGTCATGCTCTCGACGCCGCCGGCCAGCATGAGGTCGGCCTCGCCGGCCTTGATGGCGCGGGCGCAGATGCCGACCGCGTCCATCCCCGACCCGCACAGCCGGTTCACCGTGCTGCCCGGGATGGTCGGCGGCAGGCCGGCCAGCAGCAGCGCCATGCGGGCGACGTTGCGGTTGTCCTCCCCGGCTTGGTTGGCGCAGCCGAAGACCACGTCCTCCACCGCTTCCCAGTCCACGCCGGGGTTGCGCTCCCGCAGCGCCTTCAGCGGGACCGCCCCGAGGTCGTCGGCGCGGACCGGGGCGAGGCCGCCGGCGTAACGGCCTATAGGGGTGCGCACCGCGTCGCAGATAAAGGCGTCGGCCATGTTTCCTCTCCCAACCATCGTCGTGCCGCGGACCTATAGACCCGGACGGGAGGCCCATGAAGCCGGACTGGCGCCGCGGAACCCGTTCCCGCGGGCGTGCGCTTGGCACGCGCAACGAGCCCGGGAAGCCGCTCGGGCTCCGGACCGCGTCAAGGGGCAGGATCTCGCGGCCCGTCCGTAAAAGAGTCGGGGCGGGGTTGACCCTACGCCATCGCCCCCGCAGAGCAATCCTCGCTGCCATGCCGCAGGTCTTCTCCCGACGGGCCGACGCCCGGCTCCACCTCGCCCTCTGGGTAGGCGCAGGCGCGGCGTTGCTGGCCGCCGGCGCGGCCTTCGTCGCCGCACGCGCGGGCTCCACCTGGGCGGTGGGCCGGCCGGCGGCGCAGCCGATCCCGTACAGCCACGCCATCCACGCCGGGCAACTCGGGCTGGATTGCCGCTACTGCCACGCTTCGGTGGAGAGCGCCGCCTCAGCGGGCATGCCGACGGCCGAGACCTGCCTCGGCTGCCACGCCCGCGTTTGGAGCGTGGACGCGCAGTTCGCGCCGCTGCGCACCGCGCTCGCGCTCGGCGCGCCGGTCGAGTGGTCCTCGGTCCACCGGCTGCCGGAGCACGTGCGCTTCCACCACGGTGCGCACACGCAAGCCGGCGTCGCTTGCGAGACGTGCCACGGGCGGGTCTGGGAGATGCCGCGCACAGTGAAGGCGGAGCCGCTGCACATGGGTTGGTGCCTGGACTGCCACCGCGACCCGGCCCCGCGCCTGCGACCATCCGCGGAAGCGGCGTTCGACCGCGATTGGCGCCCCGTGCCTGGGGCGCCGCCCTCGGCGCCCGGCGCCGGGACCTTGGCCGCCTTGCGTTACGAGCACCTCGGCGTTGAGGTGCCGCCGCTCACCCGCTGCTCTATCTGCCACAAGTGAGCGGCGACGCGCCTTGGTCCCGCTTGGACCCCGCCGCGCCAGAGCCGCCGCAGGCCGGCGCGG
>NZ_BAAAFZ010000006.1:166283-167162 GCF_039523795.1 Craurococcus roseus
CCGCCGGGCCCGCCCGGCCGCCGCGTGGCCTTGTCGCTGATGGCCGCCGGCGCCGCGCTGGCCGCCGCCGGGTGCGACGGCGGCGCGGAGGAGTTCGGCCACCCGCTGTACGCCCGCCCGCGCGGCGTGGCGCCGGAGGACGCAACTTACGCCACCACCCTCGACCTCGACGGGCTGGGCCGCGGCGTTCTGGTCCGCACCCGCGCCGGCCACGCCGTGAAGGTGGAGGGCAACCCGGCCCACCCGGCGAGCCTCGGCGCCACCGACGTCTTCGCCGAGGCGAGCGTGCTGTCCCTGCACGACCCCGCCCGCTCCCGGCGGGTGGTCGAGAACGGCCGCGCGCGGGCGCCGGGGGTATTGGGCGTGGCCTTGGGCGCGATGCGCGAGCACGCCCTGGCCCGCGGCGGCGAAGGCGTGCGCCTGCTGACCGGCCCGGTCTCGTCCCCGACGCTGCTGCGCCTGATCGGCGAGGTGCTGGAGGCCTTCCCGAGCGCCGCCTGGCACGTCCACGACCCGCTCGCCGATCCGGCGGCGCGAGCGGGGGCGATGGCGGCGTTCGGTCGGCCCGTCGCGGCGTTGCCCGACCTGTCGCGCGCGCGCGCCGTACTGTGCATGTCCGCCGACCCGCTGGGCGAAGGGCCGGCGCAGCTCCGCTTGGCGCGCGACTGGGCCGCCGCCCGAGCGGCGGCGCGCGAGGGGGGGCGGGCGCCGCCGCTGCTCCTGGCGGCAGGGGCGACGCCCTGCTTGACCTCGGCGCGGGCCGACCGCCGCTTCCCGCTCCGCCCTGCGGAACTGGACGCCTTCGCGCGTGCCGTCGCCGCGGCGCTCGGCGTGCCGGGCCCGGCCGCCGTCGCGGAGCACCCGGAAGCCGCCGCCGTG
>NZ_BAAAFZ010000007.1:0-76269 GCF_039523795.1 Craurococcus roseus
TGGGCGGCGACGAGTTCGCGGTGTTGCTGCCGGGAGCGCCGGACCGCGCGGCGGTGCGGGCCTTGGCGGCGCGGCTGCTCGACCTGCTGTCGCGGCCCTACATCGCGGGAGGGCGGGTGGCGGTGGTCGGCGCCAGCATCGGCGCCGCCGTCGCGCCGGAAGACGGCACCGAACCCGACGCGCTGTTGTCGCGCGCCGACCTCGCCCTTTACGCCTCGAAGGACCGCGGGCGCGGCCGCTTCGGCTTCTTCGAGCCCGAGATGCAAGAGCGCGCCGAGGCGCGCCGGCGGCTCGAACACGACCTGCGCGCCGCCTTGCCGCTCGGCCAATTCGAGTTGCATTACCAGCCGCAACTCGACCTGGCCCGGGACCGGTTGACCGGCTTCGAGGCGTTGCTGCGCTGGCGCCACCCCGGGCGCGGCCTGGTGCCGCCCGACGCCTTCATCCCGGTGGCGGAGGAGATCGGCCTGATCTCGGCGGTCGGCGATTGGGTGCTCCGCGCCGCTTGCCAGGAGGCGGCGCGTTGGCCTTCCGGCCTCCGCGTCGCCGTGAACGTCGCCGCGCCGCAGTTCGAGACCGGCGGGCTGGTCGGCGCGGTGGAAGGGGCGCTCGCCGCCTCCGGCCTGCCCAGGCACCGGCTGGAACTGGAGCTGACCGAGTCCGCCCTGCTCCGCCACGGCGACGCGACCCTGGACCAGCTCCGGGCGCTGAAGCGGCTGGGCGCGCAGGTCTCCCTCGACGACTTCGGCACCGGCTACTCCTCCCTCACCCAGCTCCGCTCGTTCCCGTTCGACAGGGTGAAGATCGACCGCAGCTTCGCCGAGGACGCGGCCGTGGTGCGGGCGGTGGCGGCGCTGGGCGCCAGCCTCGGGATGCGCACCACCGCGGAAGGCGTGGAAACGCCGGCACAGCTCCGGCGGCTGCGCGAGGACGGCTGCACCGAAGCGCAGGGCTACCTGCTCGGCCGGCCGGTGCCGGCGGCGGCCCTGCCGGAAGTGATCGAGAGGCTCGGCGCCGGGATGGTGCCACCAGCTGTGGAGGAGGTCGCGCCATGACGGTGGAGCCGTCTCTGTTCCGTGTCGTCTACGTCAGCCGGAGCCTGCTGCCCGAGCCGGCCGCGGGGACCGAACTCGAACGCATCCTGGCCCGGGCGCGCCGGGGGAATGCCGCGCGCGGGATCACCGGCGCGCTGCTGTTTAGCGAGGATTGCTTCGCCCAAGCGCTGGAGGGCCCGGCCCCGGCGGTGGAGGAGGTGTTCGAGGCCATCCAGTGCGACCCCAGGCACGCCGACGTGGTGGTGCTGGAGGCCGCGCCGGTGGCGGCGCGGGAGTTCGGCGCCTGGTCCATGGCCTACGCCGGCCGTTCCCGGCAGGCCGGGGCGCGCTTCTCCGCGCTGGCCGGGGCCGGCCCTGGCGAGGCCGCCACGGCGGCCGGGCGCGTGCTCGGCCTGTTGCGCGCGGTGGTGGACCGCCGCGCCGGCGCGCAAGGGCCGGCGGCGGCGGTCCCCGCTTGATCCCGCCGCCCCGGCGCGCCGCGGGGCGTCTCCGTCCGTGCTGCGGCAACGCCGCGGAAGAAGCCAGCGTCGCGCCTTCGCCGCGGCTTGGCGCCACCGCGCATCGAACGGCCGCGGAAGGGTGCGGCGCCTCCGAACCCGTCCATGCCCGCTCGCCCGGGGGTGCGGCCGGCGCCGGCGCGCGTCGTGGGAGGCAAAGGCCGCCTGTGCCTCGAGCCGCAAGGCGGTGTGTTCCGCGGATGCGGTGATGGGAATCCTTTGCCGCGGCCGGACGGCCCCTCACCCCACCCTGAGCAGCGCCGGCCCGTTCAGCCGCAGCCACTCCACCGCCGCGTCGCGGTGCGGCGTCAGCCGCGCGACGTGCGCCCAGAAGCGCGGCGAATGGTTCAGCTCGCGCAGGTGCGCGACCTCGTGCGCCACGACGTAGTCGAGCACCCAATCGGGCGCCATCACCAGCCGCCAGGAGAAGGCGAGAGTGCCGTCCGGCGCGCAGCTCCCCCAGCGGCTGCGCGTGTCCTTGAGCTTCAGCGCCTTGGGCCTGACGCCGAGCAGCGCCGCGTGGCCGGCGGAGAGCACCTCCATGCGGCGCCGCGCTTCCGCTCGCAGGAACTCGGCCACCCGGCGGGGCACGTCGTTCGCCGCCGCGCCGCCGCCGACGACGATGGCGCCCGGCTCCAGCCGCGTCGCCGCGTCGGCGGCGCCCGGCGCCCGGCGTACCACGTGCGGCACGCCGCCCAGCGGCACCTCCGAGCCCGGCTCCAACGCGATGTGCGGCGAAAGGGCGGCCAGCTTCTCCATAACCCAGGCGGCGTGGGTGGTGAGCAGCGCCATGCCGGCGCGGCGGTGCGCGCGCGGCGGCAGGGTCACCACCACCTCGCCCGCGCGCGCGTCGATGCGCAGGCTGACGCGGCGCGCGCGGGTGGAGCGGCGCCACCGCACGGGGCAGCCGCCCATCGCGTCGCTGCGCTTCTGGGCGGCCATCTCTATCGTCTCGGAAGCGCCATGAATCATGGTCCCAAGATGGCGCGCGCGCACCCCACCGTTCAACGGCTTGACAGGCTATGTTGTTGAATCGAAGCGTCTTGCGTCGCGTCCGGGGGGACCGATTGCAAGAACAAGGCGTTTTTTAAGCCACTGGTGTATAATGCGGAGACGCTTGATCCATTAAGGGTTTTATCGCTGGTTTGAATCGATACGCGGCGTGGGCCGGGTTTTGCTGGACGAGTCGATTGTTCCCGGCGATCCGTGCCCGCCGAAGCGGCGGCGAGGCGCGGCTTGCCGGCGCTCGTCAACCCGGGGACGCCTTCACCTCGGTTTCGACGAAGGAGAGCGGCGCCGTGCCGGCGTTGACCACGTTGTGCTCCACCCCGGCGCTGCGCGTGTACGACCGGCCGGCCTCCAACGTCGCCGTCGCGGTGGTGCCGTCCGGCAGTTCGAGCAGCAGATTCCCGTCCGTGACCGGGACCACGACGTAGACGAAGCCGTGGCGGTGCCAGCCGGTCTCGGCGCCCGGGTTGAAGTCCCAGCGGATCACCCGGACGTGCTCGTCGTCGACCTGCACGGTGGCGGTGGCGGGCTCCCGGCAGCGGAGCGGCGGCGACGGCCCGCCGCTCATTCGGCCGCCCTGGCTCTGATCGGGCGCAGGCCCGGCAGGGGCAAGGCGCCGGCCGCTTCGAAACCGGCCCAGACCTTGTCCGCCGCTTCGCGGTCCAGCGGCAGGTGCGGCGGGCGGATGGTGCGCCAGTTCGCGTCGCCGGTGGAGCGGGCGATGATCTCGCGGAGGCCGGCGATGAGCGGCACGCTCGTCGCGGCCTTGCGGGTGGCGTTCAGCACCGCTTGCGCCGCGTCCGCCTCCGGGCCGGTGCGGCGGGCGTAGACGATGCCGCCCCAGTGGCTGTTGGCGTTGCCGGCGGCGGTGATGCAGCCGGCGCCGCCTTCGGACAGGATGCGCTGGAGGAACTCGTCGGAGCCGGAGTAGACCTCGAAGTCGTCGGCGGCGAAGGCGCGCACCATCGCCTGCATGTTGGCGTAGTCGCCGGAGCTGTCCTTCACGCCGCGGACCGTGCCCGGGAAGGCCCTCAACAGACGCTCGATCAGGGCGAGGGAGAAGGGCAGCGCCGACTGCTGCGGGAAGTTGTAGAGGTATAACGCGATGCCGCCGCCCGTGCGCTGCGCCACCTCGGAGAAGTAGGCGAACAGGCCGTCGTCGGGGACGCCCTTGTAATAGAAGGGCGGCAGCAGCAGCGCGCCGCGGCAGCCCGCGTCGCGGGCGTGGCGCGTCAACTCCACCGTGTCGGACAGGCTGGCGCAGCCGGTGCCGGGCATCAGCGCGGCGGCGGGGATGCCGCGGGCGACGAGGCCCTCCAGGATCTCCTTGCGCTCGTGCAGGCCGAAGCTGTTGGCCTCGCCGGTGGTGCCGAGGACGCCGAGGCCGTTGCAGCCGTTGCCGAGCAGCCAGCGGCAGTGCGCCGCCATGCGGTCCACGTCGGGCGAGAGGTCCTGCTTCATGGCGGTCAGCGCCGCGGCGTTCACGCCGCCGAACAACGGCGGCGTCTTCACGGGGTCGGGCATGGGGCGGCATCTCCTCCGGGCGGCTTCGGGTCGAGTCGTTCGGGCGCGGCGGCGGCGGCGGCGGCGCGGGGGACGCGGCCGGGCCAGCGGACGACGTGGTCTTCCAGGGCGCCGGCCTCGCGCTCGGGGACGACGCGGCCGCGGACGGAAACGCCGGCGCGGTGGACCGCTTCGGGGTCGCCGGAGACCAACGGGTGCCACCAGTAAAGGTCCCTCCCCTCCCCCACCAAGCGGTAGGCGCAGGTGGGCGGGAGCCAGTCGATGGCGGCGACGCGCTTGGGCGTCAGCTTCACGCAGTCGGGCACGTGGGCGCGGCGGTTGCGGTAGTCGCGGCAGCGGCAGGAGTGCGCGTCGAGCAGCCGGCAGGCGACCTCGGTGAAGGCGACGCGCTCGGTGTCCTCGTCGCGGAGCTTGTGCAGGCAGCAGCGGCCGCAGCCGTCGCAGAGGCTTTCCCACTCGGCGCGGGTCATGTCCTCCAGGGGTTTGGTCTTCCAGAACGGGTCGCCCATCTGGGGCATCAGTAGGGCATGGCGGGGTGGACCGGAACAGGCGGGGCTCCGGCGCCGGCGCGACGGGCCGCTTCGGCGGGCCGGCGGCTTTTGCGCGATTCGGACGAATGGGCCTCTCGGGGCGGGCGGCTCCTGGGCGGGTCGGACAACCGGTTCTGGAGCAACCGGCTTTCGCGCGAATCGGACGAATGGTCCTGCCGGGTGCGCCGGTGGTCCGGGCGCGTTCCGGGCGGAAGCCGGGCGGGGGAGTCGGAGGTGGCGCGTGCGGGGCTCGGCCGGGCGGCGGGCTGGGGCGCGATCGCGGCGTGGACACTCCGGCCGGGGCGTGCGGGGCGGCGCTTGTCGACGGATGGGTCCGCGCGGCCTGGTGGGCGCCTCGTTCGGCGCGGATGCGCAGGAGGCTGGCGCGTGGGGCTGGGCGGGAGTTCGGCGCGGAGCGGGTCGGGGCGGCGTGGCGCATGGATGGCGCTCCGGCTGAACACGGGAACATAACAAGAACCAATAGGTTGCGCAACGCTGGTGGGCGCCGTTGTCGGGGCCGGGTGGCGGGACTATCGCGGGTGGATGGACCCAAACCCGCCCGGCCCCGCGCCGGACCCCGCCGGCGCGGCGGCGCCTCCGACCGTTGGCGCGCTCTTCCGCGGCTTTCTGGCGCTCGGACTGATGGGGTTCGGCGGGGTGCTGCCGCTCGCGCGGCACATGCTGGTGGAGGAGCGGCGGTGGCTCGGCGCGGACGAATTCGCCGACCTGCTCGGCCTGTGCCAGTTCCTGCCGGGCGGGAACGTCGTGAACCTTTCGGTCGCGGTGGGGCTGCGCTTCCGCGGCGTGGCGGGGGCGTTGGCGGCGCTGTTCGGGCTGCTGGCGGCGCCCTCGGTGGTCGTGGTGCTGCTCGGCACGGTGTACGACCACTTCGCCGACCACCCGGAGGTGCGGCACGCCTTCGCGGGGCTGGCGGCGGCCGCGGCTGGGCTGCTGGTGGGGCTGGCGGCGAAGCTGCTTTGGCCGCTGCTGCGGCAGCCGGTGCCGGCGGGGTTGGCGGCGCTGTGCTTCCTCGCGGTGGCGGTGCTGCGGGTGCCGCTGTTGCCGGCGCTGCTCGTGCTGTTGCCGTTCTGCGTGCTGGCGCGGCGCTGGAGCCGGTCGTGAGCGCGGCGGCGGCGGGGGCGCTCGTCGCCCTGGCGCTCCTCTTCGCCGAGCTGTCGCTGCTGGCGTTCGGCGGCGGCCCCGTCGTGTTGCCGGAGATGCAGCGGCGGGTGGTGGAGGTGCACGGGTGGATGGCGGCGGCGCAGTTCAACGCGCTGTTCGGCCTGGCCCAGGCGGCGCCGGGGCCGAACATGATGGTGGTGACGCTGGTGGGCTGGCGGGTGTCCGGGTTCTGGGGCGCGGTGGTGGCGACGGCCGCGATGTTCGGGCCGTCCTCGGTCGTCACCGGCGTGGCGCTCGGCCTGTGGGAGCGGTTCCGGCTGGCGCCGTGGCGGCGGGCGGTGCAGGCGGGGCTGGTGCCGGTGACGGTTGGGCTGGTGGCGGCGGGGGCGGCGCTGATCGCGTCCACGGCGGCGGCGACGCCGGCGCTGGCGGGGGTGACGGCGGCGGTGGCGGTGCTGTCGGTGACGACGCGGCTGCACCCGCTTTGGCTGCTGGGCGCGGGGGCGGTGTTCGGGTTGTTGGGGGTGGGATAGGGTCGAAGCCCAGCCAACCACGGGGTCGGTCCATGTGGACGCGGCCGTTCGGGACCGTGCGGCCGGGCACCCGTCAGGCGGGCGAGCCCCGCGTCGATGCCGGTCTTGATCACCGCGGGCCAGGTGCGTGCGCGCCGGCCGGTCCACGCCAACCCGGCGGGAGCAAGCGCCCGCCCTTGACCGCCGGCGGCGCCCTTGCCCGCCGAGCAGCCAAAGGCGCGGCGGTGCCCGCGCCGGGCGCCGCTACTCGGGCTGCACGCCCGCCGCGCGCAGGATCGCCGTGTAGCGCTCGACGCCCTCGCGCACCAAGGCCATGACCTGCTCGGGGGTCTCGAAGCCCTCCCGCGGCGAAACGCCGGCCATCTCGACGAGCTTGGCGGCGCTCTGCCCGATCGCACCGCGGAAGGCGGCGCCCAATGAGGCCACCACCGGCGCCGGCGTGCCGGCAGGGGCGAGGATGGGGAAGAACTCCTCGTGGATCAGCTTGGGCAGGCCGGCTTCGGGCGCGCTCGGCACGTCGGGCAGCGCCGGGCTGCGCCGCTCCGCCAGCACCGCGAGCGCGCGCAGCCCGCCGCCGCGAACTTGGCCGATGGAGGAGGCCATGGTCGGCGTGCCGACCTGCGCTTCGCCGGCGACCAGCGCGGAAACGCTCGGGCCGCCGCCGCGGTAGTGCACCGCCTCGATCTGCGCCCCGGTGGTGGAGCGGAACAGCTCCGCGGCGACGTGGACGCCGCTGCCGATGCCGGCGGTGGCCAGGTTGTAGCGGCCGGGGTTGACCTTCAGCAGCGCCACCAGTTCGGGCCCCGTCCGGGCCGGCAGCTTCGGATCGACGACGAGCACGTGCGGCGAGAAGCCGGCCACCGCGACGCCGGCGAAGTCTTCGACCGTGCGGTAGGGCACGCGCGCGACGATCGCCGGCACCGTGGAGTGGGAGCTGTTGATCAGCACCGTGTAGCCGTCCGGCGCCGCGCGCGCGACGAGTTCGGCGCCGATCACGCTGCCGGCGCCGGCGCGGTTCTCGACGACGATCGGCTGGCCTAGCGCCTGGCCCGCCGCTTCCGCGACGATGCGCCCGACGATGTCGTTCGAGCCGCCGGGGGCGAAGGGGACGATCAAGCGGATGGGCCGCTCGGGCCGCCAAGCCGGCGCGGCGGTCTGCGCGCGGGCGATGGACGGCGCCGCGAGGCCGGCGGCGGCGAGGGCGAGGGCTTGGCGGCGGGTCGGCATCGCGGACGTACTCCCGGATTGGGGCCGCGCCGCGCCCCGGAGGGGCGGCGCGCCGTGCTTTGGCCGGATCATAACGCGGCCGGCGCCGGGGGCCAGCCAGGGCGGGCGGGAGGCCGGCGAACACCTTTTCTCCAGCCGCGTCGGCACGGGCGACTCGGATGGCGGCGTGACGGCACCCCCGCGGCCGCCGCGCCCGACCCGCGGCGGCGGCGGCGTTCGCCGGGGCGGCGGCGCGGCTGCACCCGCTTTGTCGCTGGGCGCGGGGACGGTTCCGGGGCGCTGTGCGCGGCCTCGGGTCAGCGCTGGAAGGGATGGGCCGCCGTTGCCGGGCCCGGGCGGGCTGCCGGACGGCGGCCGGGCGGCCGGTGTGCACGGCGCGGGCCGCAGCCCGGCGACGAGCGTCGACTCGTCCATGCGCGCCGTGCAGGCGAGGCCGCGGCGTGTGGCCCAGGTGTCGGCCCGGTGGTGCGGCGGCAGGGGCGCGGCGCCCTCGGCCAGCGCCGGGCGCTTCGCTTCACGCCCGGAGGCTTCGTGCGCCCGGTCGATCAACGCGTCCAGGCGCGGGTTCGGGTACCCAGCGCGTTGGCGGTGCCGTGGCCGCGCGCCCGGCCGGGCCTGGCGGGCGCCGCCGCCAGTGGGTGTTCGGTTCGCCGCTGCCCGAGGCGACGAGCGGCCGGGGGCCACGCCGGACTCCCGCTCGGCGCGTCCCGGCTAGTCGTTTCGACGGGCGCCTTCACGCGCCTGACCGAGAACGGCCGGGCACGATCCGCCCCGGTGCCGCGGACGCGCGCCGGGCCGCCGCCGGCGGCCCGGGTTCACGACCGCTCGACGCGCCCCAAATGCGGGTCATGGCAGTCCCGTCCCGCCGCCGCGTGCTGGCGATCCTGCGCAGGACGCCGGCCGCCGTCCTGCTCGCCCGTTCGCCGCCGGCGGCCGCCGAAGCCGCGGCCTGGGAGGCGTTGCGGGGCGGCGGCGCCGTCGCGCTGTTCCGCCACGCCAGGGCGCCCGGTTCGGGCGACCCGCCGGGGATGCGGCTCGGCGACTGCTCCACGCAGCGCAACCTCGACGACGCCGGCCGCGCCCAGGCGAGGCGCATCGGCGAAGCCTTCCGCGCCGAGGGGGTGGCCGTGGGCGCCGTGCTGACCTCGCGATGGTGCCGGGCCGTGGAAACCGCCGCGCTCGCCTTTCCCGGCCTTTCCAGGGCGGAGCCGGCGTTCGACTCGTTCTTCGAAAACCGCGGAGAGGGGCCGGCGCGCACGGCATCGGCGCGGCGCGTCCTGCTGGATTGGCGCGGGCCGGGCGCGCTGGTCGCCGTGACGCACCAGGTGAACGTCACGGCGCTCACCGGCGTCTTCCCGTCCTCCGGGGAGGGCGTCGTGGTGCTCGGGCGGGGCGGCGACCTCGTCGCGGTCGGGCGGGTGAGGCCGTGAGCCCGCCCCGGTGCCCGGGGCGCTGACCTCGGAAGGGCCGCGACGGCTCGTGGACCGGGCCGCGCGATGCCCGTTCCCCAGGCCGCCCCGACCGGCCGTGCGGCGGCCGGCCGGGGCGCACGGGTTCACTCGCCGAAGCGGTTGTCGCGGGGGAAGCCGTTGGGGGGCACGCGGCCGGCGCCGGCGCGGTTGCCGCGCCAGGGGGCGAGGTCGGTTTCCACCCTCACCCGCTCGCCGAGGCGCCAGGACAGGCCGTCCTTGCGGGTGAAGACCTTGGCGTCGGAGAGGCCGCCGTCCTTGTAGGACTGGAGCTGGACGCCGCGGCCGCGGGCCATCTCGGGCACTTGGTCGAGCGGGAACAGCAGCAGCTTGCGGTTCTCGCCGACCACGGCGACCGTGTCGCCCTCCGCCGGGACGCAGAGCGCGGCCTGCTTGCCGGCGTCCACCACCAGCACCTGCTTGCCGGTGCGGCGTTCGGACAGGAGGTCGGCGGCCTTGGCCACGAAGCCTTTGCCGTCGGTGGTGGCGACCAGGTACTTCGCGTCGTCCGTGTGGACGAAGAGGGAGACGATCTCGTCCTCGTTGGCCAGTTCGACCATGAGGCGCACGGGCTGGCCATCGCCGCGGCCGCGGGGGATGGCGTCGGCCTTCAGCGTGTAGGCCTTGCCGTTGGTGGCGAAGAGGGCGATGCGGTCCGTGCTCATGGCGTGGACCCAGGTGTGGAGGCTGTCGCCTTCCTTGAAGCGATGCTCCGTTTCAGGCGGCAGGTGGCCCTTTTGGGCGCGTATCCAGCCCTTGGCGGAGAGGATGACGGTGATCGGCTCCTTTTCGGTGAAGGCGGCTTCGTCCACCAGCACGGCGGGGAGGACGCGGCCAGTTTCGGTGCGGCGGGCGCCGAGGGCGCCGTCGCCGAACTTGGCGCGGGTGGCTTCCAGCTCCTCCTCGATGGCCTTCCAGCGCTTGGCCTCGGACTTCATCAGGCCCTGGAGCTTGTTCTGCTCCGTCGTGAGCTTCTTGTGCTCGCGGCGGATCTCCATCTCCTCCAGCTTGCGCAAGCTGCGGAGGCGCATGTTGAGGACGGCGTCGGCCTGGATGTCGGTCAGGCCGAAGGCGGCCACCAGGGCGGGCTTGGGCTCGTCCTCGTAGCGGACGATCCGGATCACCTCGTCGAGGTTGAGGTAGACGATGAGGTAGCCGTCGAGGATCTCCAGGCGCCGGGCGATGGCGGCCAGGCGGTGCTCGGTGCGGCGGACCAGGACGACGTGGCGGTGGTCGAGCCAGGCGCGCAGCACTTCGCGCAGCCCCATGACGCGCGGGGTGCGGTCGGCGTCCAGCACGTTCATGTTGAGGGAGAAGCGCGTTTCGAGCTGGGTGGCGCGGAACAGCGTTTCCATCAGCACGGCGGGGTCCACGGTGCGGGCCTTCGGCTCCAGCACGAGGCGGATCACGTCCGTGCTCTCGTCGCGGATGTCGCCGAGGAGGGGGAGCTTGCGCTCCTCCATGAGCTGGGCGACCTGCTCGATCAGGCGGGACTTGGCGACCTGGTAGGGGATTTCGGTGACGACGATCTGCCAAGCGCCGTTCTTCAGCGCCTCGCGCTCCCACTTGGCGCGCAGGCGGAAGCCGCCGCGGCCGGTCTCGTAGGCCTCGGCGATGCTGTCGGGCGGCTCGACCAGGATGCCGCCGGTGGGGAAGTCCGGGCCGGGGACGTGGCGGAGCAGGTCGCGCGTCGTGGCTTGCGGGTTGCGGACCAGTTCCAACGCCGCGCTGCAGAGTTCGCCGGCGTTGTGGGGCGGGATGGAGGTGGCCATGCCCACCGCGATGCCGTTGGCGCCGTTGGCCAAGAGGTTCGGGAAGGCGGCGGGGAGGACGACCGGCTCCTGCTCCAGGCCGTCGTAGGTGGGGCGGAAGTCGACGGCATCGTCCTCGATGCCGGCGAGCAGGGCCTGGGCCACTTCGGTGAGCCGGGCTTCGGTGTAGCGCATGGCCGCGGCGTTGTCGCCGTCGATGTTGCCGAAGTTGCCCTGCCCTTCCACCAGTGGGTAGCGGGCGGCGAAGTCCTGGGCCAAGCGCACCAGCGCCTCGTAGATCGAGGAGTCGCCGTGCGGGTGGTATTTGCCCATCACGTCGCCGACGATGCGGGCGCACTTCTTCAGCCCGGCCGCCGGGTCCAGCTTCAACTGGTGCATGGCCCAGAGCAGGCGGCGGTGGACCGGCTTCAGCCCGTCCCGCACGTCCGGCAGGGAGCGGGCCATGATGGTGGAGAGGGCGTAGGCGAGGTAGCGCTCCGACAGGGCGTCGGAGAGCTTGGTGTCGCGCTCCTCTCCGCCGCCGGAGGGGGCGCCTTTGGGCGGGTGTCTCACGTCGTCAGGCATCGGGTTCTTTCTCGGCAGGGAGGCCCGCTTCGGGCGCCGCTAGGCTCGCGATCCGTTGAAACAACAGGTCGCGGGCGGTTGGCAAGGGTTTGTGGTGGTGCCCGAAGGCATCCTTTCCTAGAAAATGGCCCGTCAGGCGCAATCCCGCAAGCCATTCGGCGGGCTCGGAGGGCGTTTGCGAGCCGAGGAGAAAGGGCGGCAGGGGCAGCAGGCGGTCGGCGTAGGGCTCGGCGGCGGCACGGGAGGCGGCGCGGCCGGTCTTCGGCGAGACGTGGGTCAGGTCCTCGTGGGTGCCGGTGACGGCGCAGCGGGCGAGGTCGAGGCCGTAGCCGAGTTCGGCCAGCAGCTCCGCTTCCCAGCGCACGTAGTCCGGCAGCAGGGGCGCGGCGCCTTCGCGGCCGAGACGGGCGATGAGGGAGACGAGGCCGTGGAAGGTGCGGGCGTGCGGCTCGCGGTCCGGCAGCGCGCCCTCGGCCACGGCGCAGGCGGAGGACAGGAGGGCGAGGGACAGCGGGTCCTCCATGGCCAGGGCGGCGGCGGGGTGGACCAGTTCGCCGGAGAGGGAGCCGAGCTGGTCGGCGAGGCGGGCGACCCAGCGGGCCTCCACGAGGTTGCCGGCCTGCCAGACCGGGGCCTGGGCGCGGGAAGCGCCGCCGCGGGCGAGGCCGGCGTGGCGGCCGTGGGCCTCGGTGAGCAGCGACACCACGGCGCCGCCTTCGCCCAAGGGGCGGGCGTCGAGCACGACGGCGGGGGCTTGCCATTCCATGGCGGGTATATGGGGGCGCGGGGTGTTGGCGGCTTTGTGGGGAGGCTTTGCGACCGTGCCGGGGGCGTTGTAAGTGCCGGGGATGCCTCCGCTTCCTTTCCTCAACCAGCTCATCCGCGAGGCCGCGTCCGAAGTCTTCGGCGAGGGCGCCATCAGCCGCGTGTCGAGCAAGGAGGTGGCCGACTCCTACGGCGACGACGTGTTGAGCGTGTGCATCGTGTTCACCGGAGTCCGGTCCCACGACTTCGTTCAGGGCAAGATGATGGACGCTTCGGCCGCCATCCGCCGCATCTTGCAGCACTACGGCGAAGAACGATTCGCTACGGTCGATTACGATGCCGAGGGCGGTTGGGAGCGGAAGCGTCGGAAGCGCCCAACGGCTGAGACGAAGCCGAGCCGCGGTGGCAAGGTCGGTCGAGGAGCACGGACGCCTGGTTAACAATTGCAACTTGTTGGTTTGTATTCCTAACCTTGAGCGACGTGGGTTTGCGACGGCGCCGGATGTGTTACTTTGTGTTCGAACGAACACAGGCCGCTGATGACCGACAGTTCCACCCTCACCGTCCGCCTCTCCAATGAGACAAAGGACCGGCTCGCCACCCTGGCCGGGCGCACCAAGCGCACCCGCAACTTCCTCGCGGCCGAGGCCATCGCGGCCTACGTGGAGCGCGAACTCGCCATCGTGGAGGCGATCGAGCGCGGCCGCGCCGACGCACGGGCCGGCCGGGTCACGCCGCATGACGAGGTGATGCGCGAGGTGCGCGAGATCATCGAGGCCGCCCGAGCGGGCCGGTGAAGCGGCCCGTCGTTTGGGCCGACTCGGCGCGAGCCGATCTTCGTATCGTCTTTCGCTACATCGCGGGCGAGAATCCCGACGCAGCGGCGCGGGTGGCGGCGCGCATAGAGGATGCCGCCGCGGGCCTGTCCGACTTCGCCACCGGGCGGGCCGGGCGGGTGAGCGGCACCTACGAGAAGGTGTTGCCGGGGCTTCCCTACATTCTGGCCTACGAGATCACCGTTCGGGCCGGCGGCGCCGAGGTGGTGACGATCCTGCATGTAATCCACGGCGCGCGCGACTGGCAGGCCGGGGAGTGGCCGGAGGGATGAGCCGATGCCCGGCGGACTGCGGCCCTATTGCCCCAGGAGCGGCACGCCGCAGGCGTCGGCCGCCGCGCGCAGGTCGCCGTCGAGCGAGGCGAGCGGCAGGGCGCGGCGCCTGGCCAGTTCGAGGGTGCAGGCGTCGTAAACGGTGAAGCCGAAGCGCTCGGCGAGGCGCACCGTGCCCGACCAGGCGTGGGTGTCGGTGTCCGCGTCGGTGCGGATGCCGAGGATGGCGAGGTCGGCCAGCGTGGCGTCGCGCTCCGCCGCGTCGAGGCGGCCGCGCCGCACCCCCATGTGCAGGCCGTTGGCGACTTCGAGCCGCCAGGAGGCGGGCACGACGGCGTGGGTGGCGGCGACCCGGTCGAACACCTCCTGCACGGCCGGGGTGACTTCGTCGCTGGTGGCCCAGGCCAGCGTGGCGGAGCTGTCGAGCACCAGGGTCACGGGCGGCCTTCGTCGCGCAGTGCCTTCCACTCCGACCAATCGAAGGAGCCGGCCCGCCGTGCCGCCGCCCGCGCGCGGATGCGGGCCATCGCGGCGCGTCGGGCTTTCTGGGGTGCCGTGTTGCTGATCGGCACTAGGCGAGCCACCACACGGCCGTGGCGCGTGATGACAATCTCTTCGCCCTGTTCGACCCGCTTCAGCAAAGCGATCAAGCGGCTTTTTGCTTCGTGGACACCGACCTCCATGACCTCAATCTAGCCAACGCCGGACAGCCAATCTACAGATTGGGGCTATGGTGTAGGCGCCGATTTCGGAAGGCGTGGGCGTCAAGGACAACGACGGGAGTTTGCCATTCCATCAAAGCCATACAGCCATACTCAAAGTTGCCGCCGACAGCAGATCCATCTGCATATGTTTCGAACCGCCATCCCTGAGGTCTGTTCATGGCGCCTGTGACGCCGAAAACCACATTCGACCCGGATTTTCCAAGCATCGTTGGTCAAATTAGCGGAAAGAGTTATGTTGCAGTCTGCGGCTCAAACAATTCCGGTAAATCCTATCTACTAAAATTGCTGAAACAACATATCGGCAAGGCAGCCTACTTTGTCGGTCCTGCACGATTTTACCATGTAAATCAGCTCGCCTCAACCATGCGAAATGATCAAGAGTACAATAGTTATGAACACAACTTCAATGCAAATGCGAACAACCCAGACTATAACATTGATCAAAACACAATTGGATTAGATCGAATCGTTGCAAATTTAAGCGACACTCGCAGAGATAAGCTGTTTGAAATCTGCGGTATGTTACTGGGCAACAAATTTACAATGAAGCATTTCGAGGACGACAATAGACTGTCGCCGTTTTATATAGATATGGATGGACAGAACATTTCCGTCGGTAGCAGCGGCACACGACTACTAATGACACTTATTGGTTTATGCATGGATCAAAATTTCAATTCCCTTCTGATCGATGAACCAGAACTAGGTCTTGGGCCGAAGGTACAACTATCTGTCTCTAAATTTTTGTCTGATCGGGATGAAAGAAAAAAGTACTTTCCTCATCTAAGCGCCATTGTTGTTTCGACCCATTCTCAACTTTTCTTGGACACAAGAAGTATAAATAACAACTTCTCTGTCTTGAAAGATGGAAATGTAGTTAAAGTTAAACAGATTCAAGATTTTTCGGAACTCCACAATTTGCAATTCAATCTTCTTGGAAATTCTCTTGAAGCCTTATTCCTACCAAGCGCTTTTGTCTTCGTAGAAGGGAAGACTGACCTTCCATTCATAGACAGCATTGTCAAAGCCAAGTTTAAAAATAAGAACGTTGTGGTGCTTCAATGCAATGGAAACGTTAAAGGCAGAGTCAATGCTTTAAAGGAGAGCCTACATGATATCCAGAAAAGCCCCTTTCGATCCAGAATTTTCGTTATTATCGATGCTGTAGTTCCAAATCCCACTCTGAAACAAGAGCTGGTTGCGATGGGTTTAATGGAAGGTAACATTATCCAGTGGAGCAGGAACGGAATAGAATACTTTTACCCAGCGTCGCTTTTGGCAAAGATGTTCGGTTGCGATGAAGACAAAGTTAGAGAGTTAAGCATTACTGGTGATAACATTAGTTTGAACGGAATTCAAAAAAAGAAAGTAGATCTTTCGTCAGAAATTTGTAGAGAATTGAACAATGATACGCCACTGAACGACGAGATCACTACTAAGTTCATATCGAAACTGTCTTCGATTGTCTGAAATTCGAACTTAAGTGTTCAGAAGTAGTACGACTAACCTGTGACAACTGTAAATATCTTTTCTGCGGCTCGCGTATAGGCGGCGTGGAGTCTACCGCCTAACTTCCTCCAACCCATGCTGCTCCCGCACCGCGTGGAAGCGCAGCATCGGCCACTCCTCCTCCGCCCGGTTCCGCCGCCAATCGGAGGTGAAGAACGCCACCAGCGCGCCGTCGTGGTCCTCGCCGGCGTCGCGGCGGTTGGCGGCGGCGAAGCGCTCCAGCGCCGCGCGGCCCTCCGCGTCCGCCACCGCCGGCGCCACCCAGCGCGCCACCGTCCACATGGAGGTGTCGAAGCCGGCGGGGACGCCGTACTCCACGCGCAGCCGGCTTTGCAGCACGTCGAGCTGGAGCTGCCCGACCACGCCCACCACCGGCGGCGAGCCGTCGAGCGGGCGGAAGAGCTGCACCACCCCCTCCTCGGCGAGTTGCCCGAGCGCGGTGCGGAGCTTCTTCGCCCCCATCGGGTCTTCGAGGCGGACGGTGCGGAGGATCTCGGGGGCGAAGGAGGGCACGCCGCGGAAGTTCAGCTCCTCGCCTTCCGTCAGCGTGTCGCCGATGCGGAGCGTGCCGTGGTTGGCCACGCCCACCACGTCGCCCGGCCAGGCCTCCTCGGCCACTTGGCGCTCCTTGGCGAAGAAGAAGAGCGGCGCGTTGACCGGCACCTGCTTGCCCGTCCGCACCTGCTTCAGCCGCATCCCTTTCACCAGCTTGCCGGAGCACAGGCGCACGAAGGCCACGCGGTCGCGGTGGTTGGGGTCCATGTTGGCCTGGACCTTGAACACGAAGCCGGTCAGCCGGTCCTCGCCGGGGGCCACCTTGCGCGGGTCGGCGGCGCGGGCGTGCGGCGGGGGCGCGTGGCGGGCGAGGCCGTCCAGCAGGTGGCCGATGCCGAAGTCGCGGAGCGCGCTGCCGAAGAACACCGGCGTCAGGTGGCCTTCGCGGAAGGCCTCGGCGTCGAACTCCGGGCAGGCGGCTTCGGCCAGCGGCGCTTCCTCGCGGAGGGCGGCGGCGCGTTCGGGGCCGACCAGGGCGTCGAGGCGCGGGTCGTCCAGGCCGTCGAGCGCGACGGAGTGCGCGTCGTCGGCGTCCACCGGCAGGAAGCGGCGGTTCAGCATGTCCCAGGTGCCGGCGAACTCGGAGGCGCGGCCGACCGGCCAGGCCACGGGGGCGGCGTCGAGCGCCAGGGTCTTCTCGATCTCGTCGATCAGCTCGAAGGGGTCGCGGGCTTCGCGGTCCATCTTGTTGATGAAGGTGATGATCGGGATGTTCCTGAGGCGGCAGACCTCGAACAGCTTGCGGGTCTGCGCCTCGATGCCCTTGGCGGCGTCCAGCACCATCACCGCGGCGTCCACGGCGGTGAGCGTGCGGTAGGTGTCCTCCGAGAAGTCCTCGTGGCCCGGCGTGTCGAGCAGGTTGAAGACCAGGCCGCCGCGCTCGAAGGTCATCACGGAGGTGGCGACCGAGATGCCGCGGTCCTGCTCGATCTTCATCCAGTCGGAGCGGGTGCGGCGGGCGTTGCCCTTGGCGCGCACGGCGCCGGCGAGCTGGATGGCGCCGCCGCGGAGCAGGAGGCGCTCGGTGAGCGTGGTCTTGCCGGCGTCGGGGTGGGCGATGATGGCGAAGGTGCGCCGGCGCGCGGCTTCGCGGGCGATGGCGGCGTCCGCGGGGGCGTCGGCCGGGGCGGCATCGAGGCCGTCCGGCGGCATGGCGTTCATGGCTTTGGCGTGTTCCGAGGTGCGGGGGGATTCGGTCCGTATCTAAGCATTGCGGTCTCCCGACGCCAGCGCACCCGGGCGTCGGGGGCTCGTGCCGCCTCTGGCCGGCCGCGGGGGGGGCCGCCCAACGTCGGCCTCGGCGGGTCCGGCGGCCCGCGCCTCCCCCGAAGGGAGGCCTGGACCAGGGCCGGCGCGGACCGGCGAACCGGAGCGAGGCGGTGGCCGGAGCCCCGCCGTGGCCCCGCGGCTCCGGCCGGCGGGCCCCGGGGAACGGCCGGGGCGGCGCCCGCTCACCCCAGCCGTGCGGTCCGCAGCCGCAGGGCGTTGCCGACCACGCTGACCGAGGAGAGCGCCATCGCCGCCGCGGCTACCGCCGGCGAGAGCAGGATGCCGAAGAACGGGTGGAGCACGCCGGCCGCCACCGGCACGCCGGCGGCGTTGTAGGCGAAGGCGGAGAACAGGTCCTGGCGGATGTTGCGCATCGCCGCCCGCGGCAGCCGCCGGGCGCGCACGATGCCCGTCAGGTCGCCGCCGAGCAGCGTCACGCCCGCGCCCCCGGTCGCCACGTCCGTGCCGGTGCCCATGGCGATTCCGGCGTCGGCCGCGGCCAGCGCCGGCGCGTCGTTCACGCCGTCGCCCGCCACCGCCACGCGGCGGCCCCCGGCCTTCAACCGCCCCGCCGCGCGCCGCTTGTCCTCGGGCAGCACCTCGGCCGCCACCTCGGCGATGCCGAGCCGCTTGGCCACCGCCTCCGCCGTGGTGCGGTTGTCGCCGGTCAGCACGGCCACGCGCACGCCCTCCTCCGCCAGGCCGGCGAGCGCCGCGGGCGTGGTCCCCTTCACCGGGTCGGCGACGGCCACGATGCCGGCCGGCCTCCCGTCCACCGCGACGGAGAAGGCCGTGGCCCCTTCGCCGCGCAGCCGCTCCGCCCCGGCCGCGAGCGGCGCGGCGTCCACGCCGAGTCCGGCCGTCAGCCGGGCGTTGCCGACCGCGACCCGCCGGCCCTCCACGGCGCCGGTCACGCCGCGGCCGGCCGGCGCGTCGAAGCCTTCCACGGCCGGCACGTCCAGGCCGCGCTTCCCGGCCGCCCGCACCACCGCCTCCGCCAGCGGGTGCTGGCCGGGCCGCTCCAGGCCGGCCGCCAGGCGCAGCGCCTCCGCCTCCGCGAAGCCCGGGGCCGGCGCCACGGCCACCGCCTCCGGCCGGCCCTCCGTGAGCGTCCCGGTCTTGTCCACCACCAGGGCGTCGATGCGCTCCAGGCGCTCCAGCGCTTCGGCGTTCTTGATCAGCCCCCCCGCCTGGGCGCCGCGCCCGACGCCGGCCATGATGGACACCGGCGTCGCCAAGCCGAGGGCGCAGGGGCAGGCGAGGGGCAGGCGAGGGGCAGGCGAGGGGCAGGCGATGATCAGCACCGACACCGCGGCCACGATGGCGTAGGCCGCCCGCGGGTCGGGCCCCCAGGCCAGCCATGCCACGACGGCCAGCGCGGCGGCCGCCGCCACCGCGGGCACGAACCGCGCGGAAACCCGGTCGGCCAGCCGTTGGGCGGGCGCGCGGCTGCGCTGCGCCCCCGCCACCATGCGCACGATCTGCGCCAGCGCGGTGTCCTGCCCGACGCGGTCGGCGCGCACCACGAAGGCGCCCTGGCCGTTGATGGTCCCGCCGACCACCCGCGCGCCCGGCTTCTCCGCCAGGGGCGCCGGCTCGCCGGTGGCCATGCTCTCGTCCACGTTGCTCGCGCCTTCCAGCACCTCGCCGTCGAGCGGCACCTTGTCGCCGGGCCGGACCCGGAGGCGGTCGCCCACGGCCACGGCGGCGAGCGGCACCTCCTCCCCCGACCCGTCGGCCCCGATCCGCCGCGCCATGGCGGGGGCGGGGTCGAGCAGGGCGCGGATGGCGCCGCCGGTGCGCTCGCGCGCGCGCAGCTCCAGCACCTGGCCGAGCAGCACCAGCACCACGATCACCGCCGCCGCCTCGAAGTAGGCCGCGACCGAGCCGTCGTGGCCGCGGAAGGCGGGCGGGAACAGGCCCGGCGCGGCGGTGGCCGCCACGCTGAACAGCCAAGCGACGCTCGTGCCGAGCGCGATCAGGGCGAGCATGTTGGGGCTGCGGTTCGCCACCGACCGCCAGCCGCGCACGAGGAACGGCCAGCCCGCACACGGGGTCGGCGGCGGCGGCGGCGGCGCCCGCGTCGGCGTGGCCGTGGGCATGGCCGGAGGAGCCGCCGGAGCAGCCGCCCCCCCTCCCCCGGCGCCCGGCATGCTGCCCGCGCTGATCGTACTGGTGGCCGTGGCTCATGGCACCTGTCCGTGCTGGCCCGCCGCGGCCGAGGCCGCGCGGGACGGGATGCGACGCCTGGAACGTGCTGCTTCCCAACATGGGAAGGTAAGGGGCGGATCCGCGGCCGCGGCCACCGATCCGCAACGCACCGAACCTCCGCGAAGGCAAGGTCCATGACTGGCCGCGGCCGCCGCGAACGCCCTCTTGGCGCCGCGTGTCGGGCGGGTCGAACGCCGAGGCCGCCGTGCTCGAAGCCAACGCGGCGGTGGCTGCCGAGGCGCCGCGGTCGCGCCCGGTTCTCACCCGATCCGAGCGGGCGCGGTGCTTGTCCGGGCGCCGCAGGCGCGCGGCGCCGGAATCACCCCTCCGTCCGCCCGCCGCGGTAGCGCCGCCATTCCGCCAGCGGCTCCGAGTCGGCGAGGCCCATCAGGGCGGCCGCGTCTTCCACCCGGGCGTCAAGGGCGGCGGGGTGGAGGCCGGCCCGCATGGCGATGCACACCAGCAGCTCCAGGGCGAGCGCCGGCTCGTTGTGCTCGATGTACTCCCGCGCCTGCGCCGTGGCCGCCTCGTCGCCCAGTTCAGACGCCACGCGGCGCTCCATGTCCGTGAGCGCCGCCCGCATGCGCGCCCAGTGCTCCCGGAGGGCGTCGTCGCCTCCGTGCCCGCCGGGCGCCGTCACCGCTCCGGGTTCCGCGGCGCGTTGGTCGGGTAGCCTGTGACGATCGTGCGCCCGTCGCGTTCCACCACCACGCGGAGGTCCACGCCGTCGCGGCGGCCCGTCACCACCGTGCGGCCGTCGGCTTCCACCCGGCGGCGGGAGGCGGGGTCGTTGGCGACGTCCTCGATCGACGCGATGATGCGGTCGTCGGACCAGCCCGCGGGGAACTCGCTCTTTCCGGGGATGCCGCGGCCCGGGCGGTGCCCGCCGCCCCTCGCGTCGCCCTCCAGGATGTGGACGCGCCGGGCCGGGGTGACGACCGCCGCCGCCTGCCGCGCCTCGGCGGACCGCTGCTGCTCTTGCGTGCCCATCCCGGTGAGCGGCGGCGGGTCGCGCACCATGGCGACGACGGCGCCGAGCACCGCCGCCACGCAGGCCAGCACCAACGCGACCGCGCGGCCCCGGCCCAGGAACCAGCCCACGGGAGCCTTCCCCTCCCCCTACCGCCGCACCGGGTCGAGGCCGGTGGCGGCCACGGCCGGCGCGGCGGCGGGCGAGGCCAGGAAGCGGATCAGCTCCCGCGCCGCGTCCGGCTGCCGCGACCCGGCGGCTATGCCGGCGGAGAACACCGTCACCCGTTGCAGCTCCGGCGGCAGCGGGCCGAGCATCTCGATGCCCGCGATGGGCAGCAATTCGCTGATCTGCTGCAGGCCGAGTTCCGCGTCGCCGCGCGCCACCACGCTGCCGACGCGCTCGCTCAGGATGCGCCGGGACTTGGGCAGCACCTCGTCGGCGACGCCGAGGCGCCGCACCATTTCGTCGGAGAAGTGCACGCCGCTGGCGCTGGCCGAGTAGGCGATGGATTTGGCGTCCAGCAACGCGCGGCGCACCGCCTCGACCGAGCCCATGTCGGGCTTGGGCGCGCCGGCGCGCGCAGCGAAGCCGATGCGCGACTCCGCCAGGTCGACGCGGCTGTTCTCCACCGCCCTGCCCTGCCGGACCAGGCTTTCCAACCCGGAGGCGGCGAGGATCAGCACGTCGGCCGGCTCGCCCCGCGCCAAGCGCTGCGGAATGGCGTCCGGCGCGTCGCCCATGGAGGCGCCGTAGGCGCTGACCACGGTGTGGCCGGTGTCCTTCTCGAAAGCGGGGACCAGCGCCCGGTAGGCGGCGGTGAAGCCGCCGGAGGCCATCACCCGTATCTCGGCCGCCGCCGCGGCGCCGGCCAGAGCCAGCCAAGCCGCCAGCGCGCCGAGGATCAAACGCCGCCGGCGCGGCCTCGCCTCCACCATCGCAAGCCCTCCCTTCTGCCCGGCGACGCTAAACCGGGGGCGGGTCCGGGACTACCCGGCGGCGGGGGCTTCCGCCAGCAGCGCCCGCAGGTCCAGCCGGCGCGTCACCATGGCGAGGCCGCCCCGCTCGTCGCGCGGCCATTCCGCGCGGTCGCGGTCGCGGTACAGCTCGACGCCGTTGCCGTCCGGGTCGCGCAGGTAGAGCGCCTCGCTCACCCCGTGGTCGGAGGCGCCTTCCAGCTCGATGCCGGCGTCGAGCACGCGCCGCAGCGCCCGGGCGAGCGAGGGCCGGTCCGGGTAGAGCAGCGCCACGTGGTAGAGGCCGGTGGCGCCGGGCGGCGGCGGGGAGCCGCCGGCGCTTTCCCAGGTGTTGAGGGCGATGTGGTGGTGGTAGCCGCCGGCTGAGAGGAACACCGCGCGGTCGCCCATGCGCTGCTGTTCCTCCAGGCCGATCACGTCGCGCCAGAAGCGGAGGGCGCGGTCGAGGTCGGCGACCTTCAGGTGGACGTGGCCGATCCGCGCGCCGGGGTGGATGGGCGCGGCGCCGGTGGCGGCGCCATCATGGGCCGGGGCGTCGTCGGGCATGGCGGGCTCCTCGCGCGTGTCCGGGCGGTAGATGGGCAGCGGCCGGCGGCGCTCCAAGCCGACGCGTCAGGCGACGGGCGGCGCCAGGGCCGGAACGCCCGTCGTTCGGGTCGCGGCGCCTCCCGCCGCCTCGCGCGCCTCGTCCCGCGCCGCCGGCGCTTGGAAGCGGCGCGCCGGGATGGCGAAGGAGCAGCGCAGGCCGTCCGCCGCCCACTCCATCACGGCTTCGCCGCCGAGCTGGCGCACCGTCCGCGCCACCAGCCGCGTGCCGAAGCCGGTCCGCGACGGCGGCCCGGCGAGCGTTGGCCCGCCGCTTTCGCGCCATTCCACCGCCAAGCCGTCCGCCGCCGGGCCGGCGCCGGGGCGCCAGCGGACCTCCACGCGCCCGCCCGGCCGGGACAGCGCGCCGTACTTGGCCGCGTTGGTGGCGAGTTCGTGCAGCACCATGCCGAAGGGCTGGGCGGCTTCGGGCGACAGCAGCGCCGGCGGGCCGTCCAGGACCAAGCTCCCTTCGCCGCCGCCGGCGTAGGGCGCCAGTTCCGCTTCCGCCAGGTCGCGCAGTTCCGCCCCCGCCCAGCGGTCGCGCGAGAGCAGGGTGTGCGCCCGCGCCATGGCGGCGACGCGGCCTTCGAGGGTGGCCGCGAAGCGGCACGCTTCCGGGCCTTCGGCGGGGGTCAGGCGCAGCATCGCTTGCACCACGGCCAAGGCGTTGCGCGCGCGGTGGTCCACCTCCCGCATGAGCAAGGTTTGCAGCTCGTCGGCCCGCTTCTGGTCTGTGACGTCCGTGATCACGGCGGCGGCGCGGGCGGGCCGCCCTTCGTCGTCGCGCGCCGCGACGGCGACGCTGCCGCGCACCCACACCGCGGCGCCGTCCGGCCGGACGTAACGGCGCTCGTCCTCGAAGCGGCCGTCCGGGGACGCGTCGGCCTCGGCGGCGCCGAAGGGCGCGTCGCGCTCGTCGGGGTGGCGGATGTCTTCCGGCCCCAGGCCGCCCGTCAGCTCCGCTTCCCCGCGGCCGACCATCTCGCAGAAGCGGCGATTGACCCGCAGGTAGCGCCCGGTGCGCAGGTCCACCTCCGCCATGCCGGCGGCGGAGGTCTCGAAGATGGCGCGGAACTCCGCTTCGCCGGCGCGCAACGCGGCTTCCGCCGCCTTGCGGTCGGTGATGTCGTGGTGCGCGGTGTAGGCGACTTCCCGTCCGTCGAGGACGATGCCGCAGGCCCGCACCAGCACGTCCCGGACCGTGCCGTCCTTTCCACGGTGCCGGGCCTCGAACTCCTGGACGCCCGGCCGCAGCGTATGGGCGCGGGCGCGGCGGCGGATGGCGGCCATGTCGGCCAGGGCGTCTACGTCCACCATCGTCAGGCGGGCGAATTCCTCGCGCGTGTAACCGAGTTCCTCGCAGGCGCGGTCGTTGAAGGCGAGCACGCCGAAGCTCACCGGGTCCACGATGACGATGGAGAAGGGCGCCGCGTCGAACAGGCCGCGGAAGCGTTCCTCCGCCTGCCGCAGCGCCGCTTCCGTCGCCTTGGCGGCGGTGATGTCCACCTCGATGCCGTCCCAAGCGGTGGTGCCGTCCAGCAGGGTACGCGGCGCCGCGCTGAGCCGCGACCAGCGGAGCCCGCGGCCCGACGGCGCGCGGAAGGGAAGCTCGATGCGGAAGGTGTCGCGCGCGGCGGCGGCCCGCGCCAGTTCCCGGGCGAAGCGCGCGCGGTGCCCGGCCCCGATCCGCTGGAACAGCAGCGACGGGTCGGCGAGGACGGCGGCGGCGGAAACCCCGTGCAGCCTTTCCACCCCGTTGCTGATGTGGGCGAAGCGCCAGGACGCCGGCCCGCCCGGCGCCGGCGCGACCTGGAAGATCAAACCGTCGGGCAGGTTGTCGGCCAAGGCGCGGAGGCGCGCCTCGCTTTCGGCCAAGGCCGCGATGGCCGCGCGTTCGGACGCGGTGCAATCGTGCGGCCGGGCGCCGGCTCCCTGGTGTCCGGCGGCAGTCCGGGGACCGCCCGGGTCCGCTCCGCCCGCCCCTGTTCGGCCATGGCCGGGGGCGGCCGGCGTGACACCCGGCCAGTGCAACAAAAGCCGCACGCGTCCCAAAGCCGCGAGCAGCGACCCCCCGCTCGTTGCAAAGGCAGACCCGAGGGCTCTAGACGCCCAGGATGTAGGCGCAGCGGCCAGCAGCGCCGAAAAGCATCCGCGGGCGCTGATGGAGGATCGCGGGAAAGCTTTCATCGCGGGACGTGGCCGCGCCCGAGTCGGCGCGGGGCCGTGCTGGTCGCCTTCCGCACCGGCGGTCTCGCCGACCCAATGACTGGACATCCGCCGCGCCACCTTAACCGGGCGGCTTCGAGGCGGCCCAGGTGGTGAGTGCTAGCGCACAACGACAACATCAATCAACCGGGACCGCGTCACACGCGATCCCGATTTCAGCGAAGGGCACCGTCGGGCAGCACCTCAGCCCTACTTCCTTACCATCCTACCGGGCTCTGAGCGCCTTCGGACGCGGGCGGGCCGGGGGCGGAGGTCAGGCCGTGGCGAGCCTGCGCTCCACGATCTGGGTCTTCATGCCCTTCTGGAGCTTTTCGAAGGCGCGGACCTCAATCTGGCGGACGCGCTCGCGGCTGATGTTGTACTGTTGCGAGAGCTCCTCCAGCGTGGTCGGCTCGTCCTTCAGCCGGCGCTCGATCAGGATGTGGCGCTCGCGCTCGTTCAGGCCCTTCAGGGCCTCGCCGAGCAGCATCCGCCGGTTGGACAAGTCCTCACGGTCGGCCAACTCGCTTTCCTGGGTTTCGCCGTCGTCCACCAGCCAGTCCTGCCACTCGCCCTCGCTGTCGGCGCGGACGGGGGCGTTGAGGCTGTGGTCGGGCGAGGCCAAGCGACGGTTCATGGAGATGACATCGTTCTCGGGCACCTGAAGCGCCTTGGCGATCTTCTCCACCTGCTCCGGCTGCAAATCGCCCTCCTCCAAGGCCGCCATCTGGCCCTTGAGCCGGCGGAGGTTGAAGAACAGCTTCTTCTGGGCGGCCGTCGTACCCATCTTCACCAGGGACCAGGAGTGCAGGATGTATTCCTGGATGGCGGCCCTGATCCACCACATGGCGTAGGTGGCGAGGCGGAAGCCGCGGTCCGGGTCGAACCGCTTCACCGCCTGCATCATGCCGACGTTGCCTTCGGAGATCAGCTCGCCCACCGGCAGGCCGTAGCCGCGGTAGCCCATGGCGATCTTGGCCACCAAGCGGAGGTGCGAGGTGACGAGCTTATGGGCGGCGCGCTCGTCGCCGTGTTCCTTCCAGCTCTTGGCGAGCCGCAGCTCCTCCTCGGGGGTGAGCATCGGGAACTTGCGAATTTCTTGCAGATAACGAGAAAGATTGCCCTCGGGGGCGATCGGAAGGCTGGAGAGCGAAGAAGCCATCGGAAACATCTGCCTCCTGGCCGAATGGGACCACCCCGTGACGGCGGAGTCCCCTTCGGCGGTGCGGTATGTCGCCAGAACGCCGGGCGGGCCCAACCTGCGCAGCGATGCTCCGGTCACGACAGAGCGAGGAGGCTTGCAACAGGCATAGCGCGGCACCCACCCGGTGCTGCGAAGAGTTTTATACCAAAAACGCCGTTCAAGTTCAAGGAAAACCGACTGCTACAGTCGGTTACTCGGCGTTGCCGTCGAGCAAAGCGAGCAGCTTGGCGAGGTCCGGCGGCGGCGGCGCGGCGAAGTGGAGGGCCTGCCCCGTGACGGGGTGGCGGAAGCCCAGAGTCGCCGCGTGGAGGGCTTGGCGGGGGAAGGCCAGCAGCGCGGCCCTTTGCGCCGGCGGGAGCAGCCGCGCGGCGCCCGGAACGCGGCGGAGGTACACGGGATCGCCCACCAGCGGATGCCCGGCATGGGCGAGGTGGACCCGGATCTGGTGGGTGCGGCCGGTCTGGAGCCGGCAGCGCAGCAGGGCGCAGGCCGTGCCGCCCCAGGCGCGCTCGGTGCGGTATCGGGTCAGGGCCGCTTTGCCGCGGCGTTCGGCGTCCGCGCCGGTCAGCACGGCCATGCGCTTGCGGTCCGCCGGGTGACGGCCGATGGCCCCCTCGATTTCGCCGGCAGGCGGTTCCGGGAGGCCCCAGGCGAGGGCCAGGTATTCGCGGTCGAGGTCGCGTTCCGCGAAGGCGGCGGACAGGGCGCGGTGGGCGCGCTCGGTCTTGGCGACCACCATCACCCCCGACGTGTCCTTGTCCAGCCGGTGGACGATGCCGGGGCGCTTCTCGCCGCCGATGCCGGGCAGGTCCTCGCCGGCGTGGGCCAGGAGGGCGTTGACCAGGGTGCCCTCCTGGTTGCCCGGCGCGGGGTGGACGACCAGGCCGGCGGGCTTGTCCAGCACGATGAGGTCGGCGTCCTCGTGCAGCACCGCCAACGGGATGTTCTCGGGCAGCGGCAGGGCCGGCACGGCGGCGGGGATGGCGAGCGTGTACCGGCTGCCGGGGCGGACGGGCTCGGAGGCGCCCAGGAGCGGCGCGCCGTCGCGGGTGGCCCTTCCCTCGGCGATCAGCGCCTTGACGCGGGAGCGCGAGAGCGAACCTATCGCGTCCGCCAGGAAACGGTCGGCCCGCTGCCCCGCCGCTTCCGGCCCGGCGGTGGCCGATACGGTCTCGCCCACGGCGGAATTGGGCGGCGTTGGAGGGGTTTCGGTGCGGGCGCTCAAGGCTCTGGTGATCGGGATGGGGGTGCTGATCGTGGCCGGCACCGTGACCCTGGTGGCGGTGATCGTCCAGCGCGCCGGCGGCGTCGCCGGCGGCGGGGCGGCGCGACTCGAGCTGGCGCTGGACCAGCCGGAGGGGTCGCGCATCGCCGGCGTCGCCGCGGTGGAGGGCGGCGCGCTCGGCGTTTGGGTGCAGCGGCCGGACGGGGACCGCGTGGTGCTGGTGGACACGCGCCGCGGGCGGGTGGCCGGCGAGATCCGGTTGGGGCGCTGAGGGGCCGGTCGGCGCCGTGGCGCACCGCAAACCGAACCTGCCGGAAAAGACCTGCGCGGCGTGCGGGCGGCCCTTCGCGTGGCGGAAGAAGTGGGCGCGGGATTGGGAGAACGTGCGCTACTGCTCCGACGCTTGCCGGGAGGGGCGGCATCCGAAGGCGGGAGCGGCGCGCCGGGGCGGCGCCAGGGGCGCCGGCCCGGGGAGCGGGTGAGCCGGCGCGCTGGTGACCGCGGCGGCAGGGTTGGGTGCGCGCCAGGCCGCCATATCGCACGCCCGGTCCGGTCGCCAGCGCGGGGCGGCTCGGCGTCGGCGTTCCGTTGTCCACGCGCGGGGGCGGCCTCGCTCGGCGCGCCTGAGGGCCACCGCAGGCCGCAATCACCACCGTCCCAAGCATGACGCGGCCCACCTTTCCCGGTATGGGCGCCCCCCCAACCACCGGACGTCCGAATGCGCCGCCCATCCCGTGCAGCCACCCTTTTCCTGGCGCTCCTCGGCCTCGCCGCGGCGGCCGGCCCCGCCTCCGCGCAGGGCTTCGGCAGCCCCGGCGTCCAGAACATCGGGCCGCCATCGGACGCGCTGTTCCCCGATCTGGCCGCGTTGCAGGACCGATTGGAGGAGCAGGGTTGGCTCTTGCGGGGACAGGCCACCTTCATCTGGCAGGGGCATCCTCGATTCCGCTCGCCCTACCGGGGCGAAGGCAGCCTCAGCCCGGCGCCCAACGCGCGGAACACCTTCTCCTCCGACCTCGTGGTGGGGCGGAAGCTCTGGCCCGGCGCAGAGGCGGTGATCGACGCTTCCGTCACGCGCGGCTTCGGCCTGTCGAATTCGACGGGCGTGGCGGCGTTCCCGAACAATGAAGCGTTCCGCCTCGGCTCCACCGAGCCGGCCTTCTTCGTGCCGCGCGCCTTCGTGCGGCAGACGATCGGCCTGTCGGGCGACACCGGCCCGATCGACTACGACGCGCTGCGCTTCAACGAGAGGCTGCCGCGCGAGCGGCTGACGATCACCGCCGGCAAGTTCTCCGTCTGGGACATCTTCGACGACAACCGCTACGCCCACGACGCGCGGACGCAGTTCCTCAATTGGGCGCACGTCGGCGCCGGCGCCTTCGACTTCGCGGCGGACGCGCGGGGGTGGACCTACGGCGTGGCGGTGGAGTGGGAGAACGGCGCCTGGGGCGTGCGCGGCGGCGCGTTCCAGGTGTCGCGGCGGGTGAACGGGCTGTTCATGGACCCGGGGCTGACGCGGGCTTGGCAGCTCCTCGGGCAGGTGGACCGCTTCTACGACATCGGCGGGCGGCCGGGCGCGGCGCGGGTGATCTACGGCCTGTCGCGCACGCGGCAGTCCACCTGGGGCGAGCTGTTCGAGAACGGGTTCGAGACATTCGACAAGAACCCGGGCGGCTACCGCTTGAAGCGGATGCTGGCGCTGAACGTCGAGCAGGAGTTGACGGACGACCTCGGCGCCTTCGCGCGGCTCTCCTGGAACGACGGGCGGACGCAGAACTGGATGTTCACGGAGATGGACCGGGCGGTTTCGGCGGGGCTTTCGCTCCGCGGGCTGCGCTGGGACCGGCCCGGGGACACGGTGGGGCTGGCGGCGAACGTCGGCTGGATCTCGGAAGGGCGGCGGCGCTACCTGGAGGCGGGCGGCATCGGCTTCATCACCGGAGACGGGCGGCTCTCCTACGGGCCGGAGTGGGTGACGGAGGCCTACTACGACGCGCGGGTGGCGCCCGGGCTGAACGTGGCGCTGAACTACCAGCTCGTGGTGAACCCGGCCTACAACAACGACCGCGGGCCGGTGAACATCTTCGCGGTGCGGCTGCGGACGGCCTTTTGAGGCAGGCGCCGTCAGGCCAACACGCCGGCCTCGCGCGCCTTGATCTGGAGGGCCAAGTACTTCGAGTAGATGCGGCACTGGGCGAGGCTGCCGGCGGTGAACCAGAGCCCTTCCTGCGCCGTGGGCCGCCACATGTTGCGGAGTTCGCCGCCGTCGTCGAAGCCCCAGACCGGGCCGATTCGGTCGGCCACCTCGTCGCCGAGGGAGGCGCGGACGACCTCCTGCTGGTTCTCGTAGCCGGTGGCGAGCACCAGAAGCTCGCCCGGGACGGCACGGCCGTCCCGGAGCAACGCGCCTTCCGGGACGAAGCGCTCGATGTCACGGTATTGCAGCAGGCCGACCTCGCCTCCAGCGACCAGGTCGGAGCAGCCGACGTTGAAGTAGTACCCGCCGCCGCGGCGGAGGTACATCATCTGGAAGCCGGTGTCGTCCTCGCCGAAGGTCAGGCGGAAGCCGCGCGCTTCCAGGGCGTCGAGCAGCGGCTTGTCGGCTTCGCGCGAGGCGGCGGTGGAGAGTTGGTAGGACCGCTTCAGGACCGGGTAGGGGAACGAGGTCGCCAGCAGGTCGCAATCCTCCATCGGCGGCCCTTCGGAGTAGATGGCGTAGACCCGCTGCGCTTCCTTGATGCCGACGATGTAGGTGGGGCTGCGCTGGACCAGCGACACTTCCGCGCCGCTGGCGTGGAGGTCCTGGGCGACGTCGTGGCCGCTGTTGCCGGTGCCGAGCACCAAGGCGCGGCGGCCCTTCCAGGCCGCGCCGTTCGTGTAGGCGCCCGAGTGCATCACCGTGCCGGCGAAGGAGTCAAGGCCGGGCAGTTTCGGCGTTCGCGGGATGCTGCTCACGCCGGTTGCGAAAACGAGGTGGCGGGGGCGCATGGTCCGCTCGGTGCCGTCCACGCGGCGGAGCGTGACGCGCCAGCGCCGCTCGGCCTCGTCGTAGGCGCCGCCGGCGAGTTCCGTGCCGGTCCAGACGTTCAGCTCCAGGCTCTCGGCGTAGGCCTCGAACCAGTTCGCCAGCTTGTCCTTCGGGATGAAGACCGGCCAAGTCGGCGGGAAGGGCATGTACGGCAGGTGGTTGACGTGCACCTCGTTGTGCAGCGTGAGAGAGTGGTAGCGCTTGCGCCAGTTGTCGCCGACGCGCGCTTGGCGGTCGATGACGAGGGTGTCCACGCCGAGCGCGCCAAGACGGGCTGCGACCGAGAGCCCCGCCTGGCCGGCGCCGACCACGATGACGGCGGGGTCGCGGTCGGCGTAGGCGTGGGCCTTCCCGCGCTTGTCCAGCCAGTTGTCGCCGCCGAAGTCGCGCGAGTAGTCCGGCTCGGCGGGTCGGGGTGTCCCGCTCCCCTCCCCTTGCCCCCGCAGCCCGGCCAGGGCCGTCAGCAGCGTCCAGGCGCGCGCGCCTGCTGGCGCGAAGGGATCGGGCACCAGGCGCAGGACGCCTTCAGCGGGGCCGGACGCGGTGTCGAAGGCGAAAAACGCTTCGGTGGCTTCGGTGCCGGCGCGGACGACCTTGCGCGGCGGCGTGCGGGCGGGGTGCGGGCGGAAGCCGGTGGGCTTCGCTTCCGCGAGCGTGCGGCGCAGCGCCTCCGCGATGGCTGCCGCGCCGGAGACGGTCTGGAGCCGCCACGTGAAGGCGAGCACGTCGCGCCAGTGGGCGTCGTCCAAGAACAAACCGGCCGCCGCAGGGGTGTCCTGCCGCGCGAGCGCGGCCCCGAAGGCTTCGAGCCAAGACGCCACGGCTCCTTGTCGCACCGGACCTTGATGATCAAAGCCGTCCATGGCGTCGCCCCTGCAAGCGGGTCGGGCCGGGCCGGCCTCGTCCGCGTGACCCGGGCATTGGATTTCCGTCTCCGCCGGGTGTCAACGGCCCGGCTTGCGGGCGCCGCGCGGGTTCAGCCCGGCGGCTTCGCTTCCTCCGCCAGCCGCGCCACCGCCTCGGCGAGCGGCAGCGTTTCCTGCTCGCGCCCGGGCAGGCGGCGGAGCACCACGCTGCGCTCCTCCGCTTCGCGCCTACCGATCACCGCCAGCACGGGGACGCGCTGGTCTATGTGGTCTACGACCTTGCGGTTGATCTTCTCGTTGCGGGTGTCGAGGTCCACCCGCAGGCCCACGGCCGCCATCGCCTCCGCCGCTTCGCGGGCGAAGGGCGCGGCTTCGTCCACGATGGTCGCCACCACGGCCTGCACCGGCGAGAGCCAGAGCGGGAAACGGCCGGCGTGCTGCTCGATCAGTATGCCCAGGAAGCGCTCGAAGGAGCCGAAGATGGCGCGGTGGAGCATCACCGGACGGCGGCGGCTGCCGTCCTCGGCGGTGTAGAGCGCGTCGAGGCGCTCCGGCAGGACGAAGTCAACCTGGAGCGTGCCACATTGCCAGTCGCGGCCGATGGCGTCGCGCAGCACGAACTCCAGCTTGGGGCCGTAGAAGGCGCCCTCCCCCGGGTTCAGCTCGTACTCCACGCCGGCGATGGCGCAGGCCTCGCGCAGCGCGCCTTCGGCTTGGTCCCACACGGCGTCCTCGCCGGCGCGCGTCGGCGGGCGGTCGGCGAACTTTACGCGGAACTCGGGGAAGCCGAGGTCGCGGTACACGGAGGAGAGCAGCGCCGTAAAACGCGCGGTCTCGTCGGCGATCTGGCCTTCCGTGCAGAAGATGTGGGCGTCGTCCTGGGTGAAGGCGCGGACGCGCATGATGCCGTGCAGCGCGCCGGAAGGCTCGTAGCGGTGGCAGGAGCCGAACTCCGCCATGCGGAGCGGCAGTTCGCGGTAGGAGCGGATGCCCTGGTTGAAGATCTGCACGTGGCAGGGGCAGTTCATCGGCTTCAGCGCGAGCACACGGTCCTTCTCGGATTCGTCCTCGACGGTGGCGACGAACATGTGCTCGCGGAACTTCTCCCAGTGGCCGCTCTCGACCCAAAGCTTGCGGTCCACGAGCTGGGGCGTGCGGACCTCCTGGTAGCCGGAGGCGTCCAGGCGGCGGCGCAGGTAGCTTTCGAGCGTGCGGTACAAGCGCCAGCCCTTGGGGTGCCAGAAGACGGAGCCGACCGCTTCCTCCTGGATGTGGAAGAGGTTCATCTCCTTGCCGATGCGGCGGTGGTCGCGGCGCTCCGCCTCCTCCAACTGGTGGAGGTGGGCGTCCAGCTCCTTCCGGTCGCGCCAAGCGGTGCCGTAGATGCGCGACAGGACGGGGTTGCGGTGGTCGCCGCGCCAATAGGCGCCGGCCACCTTCATCAGCTTGAAGGCGTCGCCGACGTCGCCCGTGGAGCGCATGTGCGGGCCGCGGCAAAGGTCCACCCACTCGCCCTGGCGGTAGAGGGTGATCTGCTCCGACGGCGGCAGGGCCTCGATCAGCTCGACCTTGAAGCGCTCGCCCTTGTTTTCGAACAGTTCAACGGCGGCGCTCCGCTCCACCGGCTCGCGGGTGAAAGCGGCGTTCCGCGCGATGATCTCGCGCATCCGCGCCTCGATCCGCGGGAAGTCCTCGGGGGTGAAGGGCTGTTCCCGGTGGAAGTCGTAGTAGAAGCCGTTCTCGATCGGCGGGCCGATCGTGACCTGGGTGCCGGGGAAGAGGTCCTGCACCGCCTCCGCCAGCACGTGCGCGGCGTCGTGGCGGATCAGCTCCAGCGCTTCCGGGTCCTTGCGGGTGACGAAGCGGACGGAGGCGTCGCGGTCCAGCACGGCGGCGAGGTCGGCGAGCTTGCCGTCCACGCTCATCGCCACGGCGGCCTTGGCGAGACCGGGGCCGATGGCGGCCGCCACCTCGGTGCCCGTCACCGGGCCGTCGAAGCGGCGCACGGATCCGTCGGGCAGGGTGATGGCGGGCATGGGTGGTCCTTCGCGTGTCGCGCTCTAGGTGGGAAAGGCGCGGACCATGGGCAACCGCGGACGGGGGCGTCAAGGCCGAGGCGGGTCCGGCACTCCAAAGCCTTCTTCGGCGAGCAGCCCTGCCAACGCGGCGCGCACCTCCGCCGCCCCAAGCTCCGCCAGCCGCGGATGGCGCAGCACCGCCACGGCCGGCCCGCGCGGGGCGCAGAGCGCCGGGTCGCTTTCGGCGCCGAACAGGGCGAGCGTGGGGCAGCCGGTGGCGGCGAGGAGGTGCATCGGGCCGGTGTCGTTGCCCACCGCGAAGGCGGCGCGGCGGCCGAGGGCGCCGATGGCGGCGAAGTCGGTGCGGCCGGTGAGGTCGAGCGTGTCGGGCGCGCGCTCCTTGATGGCGGCGGCGAGCGGCGTTTCGGCCGGGCCGCCGATCACCACGGCGGGCAGGCCGAGGCCGGCGGCGAGTTCGCCGTAGCGCTCGGCGGGCCAGCGCTTGGCCGGACGTCCGGGCGAAGCGCCGGGCACCAGCAGGGCGAAGCGCGGCGGCAGGGCGAAGGCGGAGAGGTCGGCGTCGAGCCAGTCCAGTTCCGGCGGCGGGAAATGGCGGATGCCGGCCATCTCCAACTGCTCGCGCTGGCGCTCCACCGTGTGCATGGCGTCGCGGCCGGGGTTGGCGTGGGGGTGGCTGGCGCCGGGGGCGATGCCGGACCACTCGGCGCGCGGGCCGACCAGCAGCCGGTAGCGGGAGGAGCGGCGGGAGGTCTGGAGGTCGTAGACGCGGGCGAAGCCGGCGGCGCGCAGGCGTCGGGCCAAGTGCCACCACGCGGCCGGGTCGCGCCAGGAGGGGCGGCCATCGCTCCACACGGCGTCGAACCAGGGGCTGCGGCGGGCGAGGTCGGCGTAGGGCGGCGTGGTCAGCAGGGTGATGGCGGCGTCCGGGTGGTGGACGCGGATGGCGGCGAAGGGGCCGAAGGCCTGCACGAAGTCGCCAAGGGCGGCGAGCTTGATCACCAGGACGCGCGGGCGACCGGTGGCGCCCCGCTGCGCGGACGCCGGGGCCGGTCCGGCGTTCTGGTTGAGCGCGTTCACGGCAGTTCCCGGTACACCGCCAGGGTCGCTTCCTGCATGGCGCGGGTGGTGTAGCGCGCCAGCACCGCCGCGCGCGCCCTTTCGCCCATCGCGGTGCGCTCGGCGGCGGGGAGCGTGAGGGCGCGGGCTATGGCGGCTGCCAGGGCGTCCGGGTCGCCGGGTGGCACGCGCCAGCCGGTGACGCCCTCCTCCACGGTTTCGCGCGGGGCGCCGAGGTCGGAGGCGATCACCGGGCGGGCCATGGCTTGCGCCTCGACCACGGTGCGGCCGAAGGCTTCCGGGTCGGTGGAGGCGTGGACCACCGCGTCGGCGAGCAGCAGCGCCGCGGGCATGTCCTCGGCGTGGCCGCAGAGGCGCAACCGGCCGCCGAGGCCCAGTTCGGCGATGCGGGTTTCGAGCGTCTGGCGCAGCCCCCCCTCGCCCACCAACAGCGCTAGCGCATCGCCGGGCAGCCGGGCCATGGCGTCGAGGAGCACGGTTTGGCCCTTCCAGCGCGTGAGCCGGCCGGGGAGCATGACCACCGGGCGGCCTTCGGGCACGCCCCACGCTTCTCGCAGCGCGGCGACGCGCGAAGGCTCCACCTTGGCGGGGTTGAAGCGGCGCTCGTCCACGCCGCGGGGGATGACGCGCAGCCGCGCCGGGTCGGTGCCGTGGCGGGCGCGGATGTGCTCGGCGATGAAGCCGCTGATGGCGATGACGCGTTCGCCCCTGGCCATGACGGAGTTGTAGAGCCGCTTGCCCGGAAAGCCCTCGTTGTAGGTGCCGTGGTAGGTGGTGACGAAGTGCGCGCCGGTGCGCCGCGCCGCCAGCAGCGCCGCCCAGGCGGGGGCGCGGGAGCGGGCGTGGAGGATGGAGACGCCCTCCGCGCGCGCCAGTTCGGCCAGCGCAGCGGCGTTGCGCCAGACGCCGAGGGGCGATTTGCGGCCGAGCGGCAGCGTGAAATGCCGGGCGCCGAGCCGTTCCAGCGGCTCGACCAGCGGCCCGCCGGCGGAGGCGACCAGCGCGCGCCAGCCGGCGCCGACCAGCGCTTCGGCGATCTCCAGTGTGCCGCGCTCCACGCCGCCGGACACCAGGGCCGGCAGCACCTGGAGGACGGTGGGGGCGGTCAAAGCGGTTCGGGCGGGGCGATGCCGGCGCGGGCGGCGCGCTCCCGCAGCGGGGGCATGATGGAGGGGTGCAGGGCGACGCCTTTGGCCAGCGCCTCCGCGCGGCGCCGCCAACCGCGCTCGCCGGGGAGACGCGGGGCGTCGCCGCCGGGGACGGGCGGGTTGGCGTGGACTGCCTGCTCCATCCAGCCGGTCTCGCGCAGAAAGGCGTCGCGGCCGCCGAAGCGCGCGGGGTCGAGCACCAGCACCAGCACGGAAGCGCCCCAGCCGGTGGGCGCGTCGGCGCGGCCGTGGCCGGCGAGGGCGCTGGTGAGCGCCTCCACCAGGAGGCCGAGGGCGCTGCCCTTGTGCCCGGCCGCTTCGCCGCCGAGCGGGAGCAGGGTGCCGGCGGGGTCGGTAAAGAAGGCGTGGGGGTCGTCCGTCGGATCGCCTTCGGCGTCCAGCAGCGCGGGGCGCGGGAAGCGCGTGCCCTCGGCGCGGCGGCGCGCGGTCATGGCGTTGGTGGTGATGGACATGGACACGTCGAGCATCACCGGCCCGCCCGGCGAAGGCCATCCGGCGGCGATAGGGTTCGGCGTGAAGAGGCGCCGGGTGCCGCCCCAGGGCGCGACGGAGGCGGTGGCGGGGTCGGAGGTGAAGATCAGCAATGCTTGTCCCCGCTCTACCACGCGCGGCAGGTAGGCGGCGAGGCAGGCGATGTGGTGCGAGCGGCGGATGGCGACGGCGGAAATGCCGAGTTCGGCGGCGCGGGCGGAGGCGAGGTCGGCGGCGCGGCGCACCAGCCAGGGGCCGGGCAGCTTGCGGCCGTCCCAGGTCTCGGCGACCGGCGTGCCGGCGACCACCTTCGGCTCCCCCTGCCCCCGCATGTCGCCGCTCGCCAGCGCGTCGAGGTAGGGGCCGAGTTGCGCTAGGCCGTGGGTGTCGTGGCCGAGCAGGTCGCCTTCCACCAGGATCTCGGCGACCGTGGCGGCCTTCTCCGCCTCCATGCCGCTGGACTCGAACAGCACGGCGGCGAAGCGGCGGAGGGCAGCGGCGGCGTAACGGTCCGGGGGCGGCGTCGTCATGCGCGGGCTATCGGGCGGGCCTGCGGCGGCGTCAACGCCAGACGGCGGCGTGGTCCTCGGCGAAGGCGCGGAGCGTGGTCGGCGGGCGGCCGATCAGCCGTCGCAGGTCCGGCGTGGTGCCGGAGGCCAGCCCGAGCCGGGCGATGGTGTAAACGCCGGTCATGACCAAGCCGAGGGACAAGGGGCGGCCGGTGGCGCGGACGTGGCGGAGGAAGGCGAGGACGCCGGGGTTGCGGTAGGCCACGGGGCGGCCGATCGTCTCCGACAGCACGGCGGCGGCTTCGTAGAGGTCGAGTTCCTCGGCGCCGGTGAGCGGGTAGGCGCGGCGTTCGTGCCCTTGCCCGGTCAGCACCTCCGCCGCCGCTTCGGCGACGTCGCGCGCGTCCACGAAGCTGGTGCGGCCGCGGCCGGCGGGCGCCCAGAGTTCGCCTCGGCGGATGTCGTCCCGGTGGACGGTGGCGAAGTTCTGCATCCAGTCGTTTGGGCGGAGGTGGGTCCAGGCGAGGCCGGAGCGCTCCAGCAGCTTCTCGATGCGGCGGTGGGGCAGCAGCGGGTTCCGCTCCGCGCCGCGCACGGACAGGAAGACCACGCGCTCCACGTCGGCTTGCAGCATGGCGAGGAGGAACGGGTCGAAGTCGCGCCTGATGTCGGCGAGGCGCGGCGGGCGCAGGAGGAACACGCGGTCCACGCCGCGGAGCGCTTCGGGAAAGCCGGAGGGGTCGTGGAAGTCGAAGCGGACGCGCTCCAGCGCTCCGGCGCCCTCGACGAGGCGGTACGGATCGCGGAGTGCCAAGCGCGCCGGGGCGCCGCTTCCGGCGAGCCGTTTGGCTATCTCGCGGCCGAGCGTGCCGCTGGCCCCGGTGAGCAGGATTGTGGACATGCTGCGCGGCGACTCCCGGCGTGTTCCGCCGGGCTTCTACGCGGCGGCGGGCCGCGGGATGCGCGAGGTCAGGCGCCTTTCACGCCGCCCGCGGTCAGGCCGGCCACGATCTGCTTCTGCGCCAGCAGGGTGAGCAGCAGCACCGGCAGCGTCACCAGCAGCGCGGCGGCGGAGAGCGGGCCCCAGGCGATCTGCTCGAAGGTCAGCATGTTGTTCACCGCGACCGGCAGGGTGCGCGTTTCGCGCCCGGCGAGCACCATGGCGAAGACGAAGTTGTTCCAGGAGAAGATGAAGGCGAGGATGGTCGCCACGGTGATGCCGGGCCGCGCCAATGGGAGCGCGACGTGGCGGAAGGCCTGCCAGATGGTGGCGCCGTCCACCAGCGCCGCCTCCTCCAGCTCGCCCGGCAAGCCTTCGAAAAAGGAGATCATCACCCAGACCACGATGGGCACGGTTATGACCAGGTGCGTGATGACGATGGGGAACAGCGTGCCCGTCAGCTCCAGCCACTGGAACAAGAGGAAGAGCGGGATGAGGTAGGAGAGGCCAGGGGTGATGCGCGCCACCAGGATCAGCGCCGCGGCGCGCACCGCCTGCATCTTGGCGATGCCGTAGCCGGCCGGGACGCCGACCGCGAGCGCCAGCAGCGTGGAGGAGACGGAGACCACCACGCTGTTCCAGGCATAGAGCAGGAAGTCGTTGCGGGCGAACACCTCGCGGTAGTTGTCCAGCGTCGGCGGGTCGGGGATGAAGACCGGCGGCCAGGCGGTGTTGTCCAGCTCGGTCTTGAGCGACAGCGAGAGCATCCACAGGAAGACCAGCACGGCCGGCGAGACCAGCACGAGCACGGCGAAGCCGAAGCCGAGGCGTTCGAGGAGGCGCCTCACGCGAGCTTCACCCGCTGGCGCGTCCAGAGCAGCAGCGCCGCCAACGCCATGATGATGGCGAAGAACACCACCACGACCGCGCTGGCGTAGCCCATGTTGTAGAAGGCGAAGGCTTGGAGGTAGAGGAAGATGTTGATGGTCTCGCTCGCCGAGCCCGGCCCGCCCTGGGTGATGACGTAGATGGTGTCGAAGGCCTTCAGCGCGTCGATGGTGCGGATGATGAGCGCCACCACGATGAAAGGCATCAGCAGCGGCAGGGTGACGTGTCGGAAGGCCTGCCAGGGCGTGGCGCCGTCGATCTTCGCGGCCTCGTAGGGATCCACCGGCAGAGCGGCGAGGCCGCCGAGCAGGAGCAGCATCACCAGCGGCGTCCAGTGCCACACCTCCACCATCACCAGGGTCGGGATGACGGTGTTGGCGCTGTAGACCCACATGGAGGGCGGCAGGCCGGCGGTGGTCAGCAGCCAGTTCAGCACGCCGAGCTGCGGGTGGAACATCATGGTCCAGACCAGGGCCACCGCGACCGGCGTCGCCATCATCGGCAGGATGAACACGGCCCGCGCGAGGCCGCGCAGCGGAAAGCGGCGGTGGAAGGCGAGCGCGGCGGCGAGGCCGAGCACGAGGGGGAACACCACGGCGAGCGCGGTGTAGAGCAGCGTCCGCAGCATCGCCCAGCCGAAGCGCGCGTCGCCGAACAACGCGGCGTAATTCGCCAGGCCGACCCAGCGCCGCTCGCCGCCGAGGCGCCAGTCGAAGGCGGAGACGTAGAGGGTGAAGGCCCAAGGGAAGACGATCACCGCCACCACAACGACGGCCGCCGGCACGATGAACCAAGCGTAGCGGCGGGCGTAGTTCCGCCGGCGGCGAGGGCGCGCGGCCTCCGCGGCCGGCGCGCCCGCGAGGGTCGCGGCGCCGCCAGAGGGCATCAGGTCTCGCGCTCGCTCTGCTCCAGCACCGGCCGGAACTCGGCGGTGGCGCGCTTCAGCTCCGCCGCCACGTCGGCGCCGGAGATGGTGTTGGTGAGCGCGGTGCCGACCACGTCGCGGAACTGCGTCACCGGCACGATCTCCGGGAGGCCGGCGCGGGCGATCTTGGAGCTGGCTTCCAAGGTCTGGAAGAATTCGCGCGGGAAATGGCTGCGGCCGATCGCCTCCTCGTTGCGGAAGGGCGAGGCCCGGGCCGGCACGCCGCGCCCGTCGGCCAGCATCCGGAGTTGCATGGGCTTGCTCAGCGCCCACTGGATGAAGAGCCACGCAGGCCCCTTCTTGCGCGAGGCTTCCGGGATGCCGTAGCCGGCGCCGAACAGGGCGCAGTGGTGTTCCGGCCCGGGGCCGCGCGGCACCAGGGCGTAGCCGACCTTGCCGGCGACGCGGGAGCGGGTGCGGTCCTCCAGGGGCGCGGCGAAGCCGATGCCGTCCACCCACATGGCGGCGCGGCCCTGCATGAAGGTGGTCTGGCACTCGTTCCAGTTGAAGCCTATGGAGCCGGGCGGCGAGACGTCGCGGAGGAACTTCCTGTAGGTCTCGCCGGCCCACACCGCGTCCGGCGTGTCGGTGATGAGCTGGCGGTTGGCGTCGATCATGTCGCGCTGGGGCGTGCCGAGCAGGTAGCTGGACCACAGCACGACGTTGGCGTTCTTGAGGCCGCGGCCGACGTGGCCGTGGACCTGCTTGGAGGCGTCGGTGAGGCGCTTCGCGGCTTCGAACATCTCGTCCCAGGTCTTGGGCACCTCGACGTTGCGGGCGGCGAGCAGTTCCTTGTTGTAGTAGAGGATGAAGTAGTCGGCGAAGGCCGGAAGGGTGTCCATGCGGCCATCGGCCTGCGTCGCGTACTTCACCATGCCCTCGCCGAAATCGGCGAAGTCGAAGTCGGGCGCCGTCAGGGCCGGGTCGGCGACCAGGGCTTTCACGTCCGCGCACCAGCGGGCCTTGCCGACCTGGCGCTTGTTCACGTGCAGGCTCACCTCCGTCACGTCGAAGGAGGGGCGGCCGGAAGCGAACTCCACGATGGTTTTCTGCCGGTGCTGCTGCTCCGGCACCACCTCCAGGCCGAGCTTGATGCCGGTGAGGTCCTCGAATTCCTTGCCCGCCTGCTGGAGGAGCTGGCCGCGGGGGGAGAGCTGCACCGTCACCTCGATGCGCTCGCCGCGGAAGCGGCGCCAGTCGAAGGCGCTCTGCGCGCCGGCCTTTTCGACGATGGCCGGCGCGGAAAGCAGCGCGGCGCCGCCCCCGAGCGCCGTCCGGCGCGTGATGCTCCGCATGGGCCGATCCTCCCGATCGCAGTGGCGGCGGGTTCGGCCCGCTTTGCCCGGTGGGGCGATCCTCCGCCGAAAGCGGCGGGCGCCGCAAGGGCTTCGCGCCGCCAAGCGCCGCGCCTAGAAAGGCGGGGCACCCGAAGCGGAGGGAACCGCCAATGCGCCTGGATGCCGGCATCCTGCCCGAAGACTGGGAGCGCAGCGCCTTCGCGGCCCGGCTGGACACGCCCGAAGGCCCCTGCGCCGTGGCGCTGCTCGACGGCAAAGCCTTCGACATGACGCCCGCCTTCGGGACGGTGAGCCGCTGGTTGAACGAGGCGGACCCGATCCGGGCCGTGCGGGCGCGCGGCGAGCCGATGGCGCTCGACCTGCCAGGGGAGGCGCTGGGGCGGCTGCTGGCGCCGGTGGACCTGCAAGCGGTGAAGGCCTGCGGCGTGACCTACGTGCGCTCCATGCTGGAGCGCGTCATCGAGGAGCGCTGCCGCGGCGACGCTTCCCGCGCCGATTCGGTGCGGGCGGAGGTGCGCGGCATCATCGGCGAGGACTTGGCCGCGGTGCAGCCGGGCGGCGCCAAGGCGATGCGGCTGAAGGCTGCGCTGGTGGAGAAGGGCTGGTGGAGCCAGTACCTGGAGGTCGGCATCGGCCCGGACGCCGAGATCTTCACCAAGTGCCAGCCGATGGCCGCGGTGGGCGCGGGCGCGGAGGTCGGCATCCACCCCGCGAGCGCCTGGAACAACCCGGAGCCCGAGGCGGTGCTGGCGGTGGGCGCGGACGGGCGCGTGAAGGGCGCCATGCTCGGCAACGACGTGAACCTGCGCGACGTGGAGGGGCGCTCGGCGCTGCTGCTCGGCCGCGCCAAGGACAACAACGCGGCCTGCGCGCTCGGCCCGATGCTGCGGCTGTTCGACGCCGGGTTCACGCTGGACGACGTGCGGCGCGCGGTCATCACCCTGACCATCGAAGGCGAGGACGGCTTCAGGCTGGAGGAGAGCGGCGAGGTCGGCGCCATCAGCCGCGACCCGGAGGAACTCGTGGCGCAGCTCATCGGGCCGCACCACCAGTACCCGGACGGGGCGGTGCTGTTCCTCGGCACGCCCTTCTCGCCGTCCAAGGACCGGGGCGCGCCGGGCCAGGGCTTCACGCACAAGCCGGGCGACGTGGTGCGGATCGCCTCGCCGCGGCTGGGCGCGCTGGTGAACAAGGTGATGCCGACGGACCGGTGCCCGTCCTGGAGCTTCGGCACCGGCGCGCTGTTCGAGAGCTTGGCCCGCCGCGGGCTGCCGCGCGCATGACGGGCGGCGGCGAGGAGGCGGGGCGGTTCGACCGCGGCGACGGGGTGGAGTTGGCGTGGCGGCGCCGAGCCGGGCGGGGCCCGGGTGTGGTGTTCCTCGGCGGCTTCAACAGCGACATGACCGGGACCAAGGCGGAGGAGTTGTCCGCCTTTTGCGCCGCGGAGGGCCGGGCCTTCCTGCGCTTCGACTACTCCGGGCATGGCGCCAGCGGCGGGCGCTTCGTGGACGGCACCATCGGGCGCTGGGCGGAAGACGCGACCTGCGCGTTCGACCGGCTGACGGAGGGGCCGCAGGTGCTGGTCGGCTCCTCCATGGGCGGGTGGATCGCGCTGCTGCTGGCGTTGCGCCGACCAGAGCGGGTCGCGGCGCTGGTCGGCATCGCGGCGGCGCCGGATTTCACGGCGCGGATGCGCGAGGAGCTGCCGGCCGAGGCGCGCGAGGCGATCGCGCGAGAGGGCGTTTGGCACCGGCCGAGCGCCTATGGAGACCCGTACCCCATCACCCGCGCGCTGATCGACGAGGGCGAGCGGCACATGCTGCTGCGAGGCGGCGGGCCGGTGCCGCTTTCCGCGCCGGTGCGGCTGCTGCACGGGCAGCGCGACCCGGACGTGCCTTGGGAGCTTTCGTTGCGCGTGGCCGAGGCAGTGGCGAGCGAGGACGTGCAAGTGGCGCTGGTGAAGGACGGCGACCACCGGCTGTCGCGGCCGCAGGACTTGGCGCTGCTACGCCGGACGCTCGCCGCGCTCTTCGCGGAGGATGGCGGCTAGGCCCTCCCGCCAGGTCCGGTGGCGCCAAGCAATGCCGAGCGCGGCCTTTGTGGCGACGTTGGAAACGCGGCGGTTCTCGCCCCAGAAGGAACGCGCCATCGGCGACATCCTGGGCCATGCCTCCCCGAAGAGCACGGCCGGGGGCGGCTCCACGCCGAGGAGGCGTGCCGCTTCCTCCACCACGACGGCGCTCTCGGCCGGCTCGTCGTCCACCAGGTGCAACACGCGGAGGCCGGGGGCGCGGTCCTGCCGCATGGCGGCGAGCACGGCGAGGGCGATGTCGTCGCGGTGGATGCGGCTGAAGGCGTGGCCGGGCTTGACCGTGCGCCGCGCCGTGCCTTCGCGCAGTTCGTCGAACACGCTGCGGCCGGGGCCGTAGATGCCGCCGGAGCGGAACAGGTCCACGGGCAGGCGGTCGGCGAAGGCGGCCCACTGCCCTTCGGCGGCGACGCGGCGGCGGGTGCGGTCCTGCATGGGCGTGGGCGGGGTCCGCTCGTCCACCCAGCCGCCGTCGTGGTCGCCGTAGACTCCGGTGGTGGAGACGTAGCCGATCCAGCGCAGGTCCGGCGCGGCGCGGACCGCGTCCCCGTGCGCGGCGAGCACCGGGTCGCCCGTCCCCTCGCCCGGTGCCGCGGTCGCCAGGAGGTGCGTGGCGGCGGCGATGGCGGGCCGGGCTTCGGCGAAGGGCACCACCTCCACGCCGGGCGCCGCCGATGAGCGGGCCGGGTCGCGGACGGTGCCGGTGACGCGCCATCCGGCCGCGGCGGCCTCGCGCGCCACCGCGGCGCCGGAGTACCCCAGGCCGGCCACGACCAAGCGCAAGGAGGTCGCTTCGTTCTGCGTTGCCATGGGGGATCATCTGGCGCGGGCGCTGGATGGTGGCTAGAGGCCCTCGCATGACGCCGCCCCGCCCCGCCGTGACCGTTGCCGCCGCCGCTTTGCTCGGCCTGCTCTGGTGCGGGCCGGGCGGGGCGTCCGGGCAATCGGCGCGGTTCGGCGGCGGGCCGGACCACGAGCGCTGCTTCGGCCTGCTGCGGACGGACCCGGAGGACGCGCGGTTCTTCGCCGATGGGTGGGAAGCCGCGGGCGGCGGCGACGGGGCGCGGCACTGCGCCGCCCTGGCTTTGCTGGCGCTGGGCGAAACGGAGCGCGGCGCTGAGCGGCTGGAGGATCTGGCGCGCCGCAGCGAGGCGGACGCGGCCGCGCGCGCCGCCGTCTTCGCCGAGGCGGGGAACGCTTGGATGCTGGCGGGCGACGCCGACCGGGCCTACGCGGCGGCGACCATGGCGTTGACCCTGGCGCCGGACGACCCGGCCCTGGTGCTGGACCGCGCCCTCGCCCTGGGCGCGATGGAACGCTACGCCGAGGCGTTGGAGGACCTGGACCGGGCGGTGGCGCTCGATCCGTCCCGCATCGATGCCTGGGTGCTGCGGGGCGCGGCGAAGCGCCAGCTCGGCCGGGCGGCGGAGGCGGAGCGCGACGTGGCCCACGCGCTTTCCCTCGCGCCCGACAACGCGGAGGCTTTGCTGGAGCGCGCGGCCCTGCGCCGGGCCAAGGGCGACGTCCGGGGCGCCCGCGCGGACTGGGAGCGCGCCATGCGGATGGCCACCGACTCCGAAACGGCGGACCTGGCGCGGCGGAACCTCGAACTCAATCCCTTGCCGCCGCAGCGGCGGCAGCGCTGACGCCGCAGGTGGCGGTTCAGAAATCCGGGTCGTCGTAGTGGGCCGGCGGCTCCAGACCGCTGACCCGCTCGGCCAGCAGTGCGCGGAAGCTCGGGCGCGACTTCATGCGGGCGTACCACTGCTTCGCGGACTCGTTCTGAGACCAGTCCACGTCGCCGATGTAGTCCAGGGCCGAAAGGTGCCCGGCGGCGGCGAAGTCGGCCAAGCTGATGCGCGGCCCGGCCAGCCAAGGGCGCGTCTCGGCCAGCCAGCCGAGGTATTCGAGATGCGGGCGCATGTTGGCGTAGCCGACACGGATGGCGGAGGCATCGGGGTTGCCGCGGCCGAGCAGGCGCTTGAGCTGCTTCTCGTACAGGAGGTGGCTGGTCACCTCGGCGGCGAACTTGCCGTCGAACCAGGCGACCAAGCGGCGCACCTCGGCGCGCTCGGCCAGCGTGCGGCCGAAGAGGCCGGTGTCGGGATAGGCCTCCTCCAGGTACTCGCAAATGGCGTAGCTGTCGGCGACGGCGAGGCCGTTCTCTTCCCGCAACACCGGTACGGTGCAGGCGGGGTTCATCTCCAGGAAGGCGTCGCGGCGCTCCCAGATGCGCTCCATCCGCAACTCGAACGGTATCCCCTTCTCGGCCATGGCGAGCCGGACCTTGCGGGAATAGGGCGAGAGGGGGAGGTGGAAGAGGACGCGCACGGGCCGGGCTTATGCCACCAGAAGGCGATAATTGATAGGTGCTGCGGGAGAAGATTCTCCCGCAGCAGGCGAATTCACTCGGCGGCGGCCGTTTGGAAGCCCTCCATCGGCGCCGGCAGGTAGCGCGCGTACTCCTTGGGCACGACGTGCCAGAAGTGGCCGCGCTGGCCTTCCCAGTCGTTGAGGATGCGGGCGGCGAGGCGCGAGCCCGTCTCCTCCAGGTGCCGGCCGACCAGGGCGCGAAGCTCGGCGTCCCAATGGCCGCGGCCGACGCGCGACCAGAGCAGGGTGTCCGGGTTGACCCGGCGCTCGAAGGTCCCTTCCGGGTCGTAGAGGAAGGCGATGCCGCCGGTGAAGCCGGCGCCGAAATTGTCTCCAACAGGCCCCAGGATCGCCACCGCGCCGCCGGTCATGTACTCGCAGCCGTTGGCGCCGCAGCCCTCCACCACCGCGGTCGCGCCGCTATTGCGGACGGCGAAGCGCTCCCCCGCTTGGCCGCCGGCGTAGAGTTCGCCCGCGGTCGCGCCGTAGAGCACGGTGTTGCCGATGATGGCGTTCTCGTTCCACACCAGCGTCGACGACGGGGCAGGCCGCACCACGATGGTTCCGCCCGACAGGCCCTTTCCGACGTAGTCGTTGGCATCACCGAACACCACCAGCTTGAGGCCGCGCACGGCGAAGGCGCCGAGCGACTGCCCGGCCGAGCCGCGCAGGCGGACGCTGAGGTGCCCGGGTTGCAGCCCCTCCATCCCGAACTTCCGCACGATCCGGCTGCTGATCTTGGTGCCGATGGCGCGGTGGGTGTTCCGGATGTTGTAGTGGAGTTGCATCTTCTCGCCGTGCTCGAACAGGGCCGCGGCGTCGCGGATCATGTCGGCGTCGAGCGTCTCCGGGACCTCGTTCCGGCCCTCCAGCGTGCAGTAGGGCGCGTTCTGGCCGGCGTCCGCCTTCACCAGCAGCGGGTTGAGGTCGAGGTCGTCCAGGTCCTCCGAGCCGCGGCTGACCTGCTTGAGCAAGTCGGTCCGGCCGATCGCCTCCGTCAGCCGCCGGAAGCCGAGCGAGGCCAGGATCTCCCGCACCTCCTCCGCCACGAAGGAGAACAGGTTGATGACCTTCTCCGGGCTGCCGCTGAACTTCTTCCGCAGCGTCTCGTCCTGGGTGCAGACGCCGACCGGGCAGGTGTTGGAGTGGCACTGCCGCACCATGATGCAGCCCATGGCGACGAGCGAGGCGGTGCCGATGCCGAACTCCTCGGCGCCGAGCATGGCGGCCACCACCACGTCGCGGCCGGTCTTGATGCCGCCGTCCGTGCGCAGCTTCACCCGGTGCCGCAGCCGGTTGAGCAGCAGCACTTGGTGGGTCTCGCTGAGTCCCATCTCCCAGGGCAGGCCCGCGTACTTGATGGAGGACTGCGGCGAGGCGCCGGTGCCGCCGGAGTGGCCGGAAACCAAAATCGCGTCCGCCTTGGCCTTGGCGACGCCGGCCGCGATGGTGCCGATGCCCGACCGCGCCACCAGCTTCACGCAGACCGTGGCGTCGGGGTTGATCTGCTTCAGGTCGTAGATGAGCTGCGCCAGGTCCTCGATCGAGTAGATGTCGTGGTGCGGCGGCGGCGATATGAGCGTGACGCCGGGCGTCGCGTGGCGCAGCTTGGCGATCAGCCCCGTCACCTTGAAGCCGGGGAGCTGGCCGCCCTCGCCCGGCTTCGCGCCCTGGGCGATCTTGATCTCGATCTCGCGGCAGTTGTTCAGGTATTCGGCGGTGACGCCGAAGCGGCCGGAGGCGATCTGCTTGATCGCCGAGTTGGCGTTGTCGCCGTTCGGGCGCGGCTTGGCGCGCCCCGGGTCCTCGCCGCCCTCGCCGCTGTCGGAGCGGGCGCCGATGCGGTTCATGGCGATGGAGAGCGTTTCGTGCGCTTCGGGGCTGAGGGCGCCGAGCGAGATGCCGGGCGCGAGGAGGCGCTTACGGATCTCGGTGATGCTCTCCACCTCCTCGATCGGCACCGGCGTCCGGCCCTCGGCGCGGAAGTCGAGCAGGTCGCGCAGCGCCACGGGCGGCAGCCGGCGCACCGCTTCGGAGTAGCGCTTGAAGGTGGTGTAGCTGTCGGTGTCCACCGCGCGCTGGAGGGTGTGGATCAGCCCGCCGTCGAAGGCGTGGCTCTCGCCGCGGCGGCGCAGCTTGTAGAGGCCGCCCACCGGCAGGTGGACCGCGTCCTCGTCCCAGGCCTTGCGGTGCAGCGCCAGCACGCGCTGCGCTATGCCGGAGAGGCCGATGCCGGAGATGCGGCTCGGCACGCCGGGGAAGAACTCGTTCACCAGGGCGCGCGAGAGGCCAATGGCCTCGAAGTTCATGCCGCCGCGGTAGGAGGAGAGCACGGAGATGCCCATCTTGGACATCACCTTGAGCAGCCCCTTGTCCACCGCCTTCTTGTAACGCGACACGCAGTCCCTGAGCGGCATGTCGCCGAACAGGCCGCGGCGCTGGCGGTCGGCGACGCTCTCCTGCGCGAGGTATGCGTTCACCGTGGTGGCGCCGGCGCCGATCATCACCGCGGCGTAGTGCACGTCCAGGCACTCGGCGGCGCGGACGTTGAGGCTGGTGAAGGTGCGGAGCGAGTGGCGGACGAGGTGCGTGTGTACGGCGCCCACCGCCAGGATCATCGGGATCGGCGCGCGCGCCGGCCCCTGCGCCTGGTCGGTCAGGACGACGTGGGCGCAGCCGCTGCGGACGCCCTCCTCGGCCTCGCGCCGGATGCGCTCGAAGGCCGCGCGCAGCCCCGCCTCGCCCTCGGCGGCGGCGAAGGTGCAGTCCACCTCGCAGCAGGTGGCGCCCATGTAGGCGCGCATGGCGTCGAACTCGGCGTTGGACAGCACGGGGCTGTCCAGCATCAGCATGTCGCACTGGGTGGGGTCCTCGTCGAGGATGTTCCCGAGGTTGCCCAGGCGCGTCTTGAGCGTCATCACCCGCGTCTCGCGCAGGCTGTCGATCGGCGGGTTGGTGACCTGGCTGAAGGTCTGGCGGAAGTAGTGGTGCAGGCCGCGGTACTGCCGCGAGAGCACGGCCACCGGCGTGTCGTCGCCCATGGAGCCGACGGCCTCGCTCGCCTCCTCCACCATCGGGTGCAGGATCGCCTCCAGCTCCTCCAGCGTGTAGCCGACCGCCACCTGGCGGCGGCGCAGCTCCTCGGAGCCGAAGACGGGCTTCTCGACCGCGTCCGCCCTGACGATGTCGTCGATGCGGGTGGTGCGCTCGGTCCACTGGCCGAAGGGCTTGCGGGCGGCGAGCTCGTCCTTCAGCTCGGCGTCCGTGTAGAAGCGGCCGGTGTCGAGGTCCACGCCGACGCACTGGCCGGGGCCGACGCGGCCCTTGGCGGCGATGCGCTCCTCGGCGAGCTTGACCATGCCGGTCTCGGAGCCGGTGACGAGCAGGCCGTCGTGGGTGACCGTGTAGCGCATGGGCCGGAGGCCGTTGCGATCGAGCCCCGCGACCACCCAGCGCCCGTCGGTGGCGGCGATGGCCGCCGGGCCGTCCCAGGGCTCCATCACCGCGTTGCAGTAAAGGAACAGGTCGCGGTGCGCCGCCGGCATGGTGGCGTTGTTGCCCAGGGACTCCGGGATGAGCATGGCCTTGGCCATGGGCGCGTCGCGCCCGCCCCGCACCAGCAGCTCGAAGACGTTGTCCAGCGTCGCGGTGTCGGAACCGCCGGCCTGCACCACCGGCTTGATGTCGTCGAGGTACGGGTCGAGCAACGGGTGGGAGAGCCGCGTCTCGTGGCTCTTCATCCAGTTGGCGTTGCCGGAGACGGTGTTGATCTCGCCGTTGTGGGCCAGCATCCGGAAGGGCTGGGCCAGCTTCCAGGTCGGGAAGGTGTTGGTGGAGTAGCGCTGGTGGTAGATGGCGAAGCGGCTGACGAAGCGCGCGTCGAGCAGGTCCGGGTAGAACTCCGTCAGGTGCTCCGCGAGGAACATGCCCTTGTAGATCACGGAGCGGCAGGAGAGCGAGCAGATGTAGAGTTCCGGGATCTGCGCCGCGATCGCCTGCCGCTCGATGCGGCGGCGGATGATGTAGAGGTCGCGCTCGTAGGTGGCGTCATCGGTGCCGCGCGGGTTCCAAAGCAGGATCTGCTCGATTTCCGGCCGCGTGGCGTTGGCCTTCTCGCCGATGCAGCCGACGTCGATCGGCACCTGCCGCCAGCAATAGATGGCGTAGCCGGCGGCGAGGATCTCGGTTTCGACGATTTGCCGGCAGCGTTCCTGCGCGCCCAGGTCGGTCTTGGGCAGGAACACCATCCCCACCGCGATGCGCCCAGGCCGGCGCCGGTCGCCGCCGCGCTCCAGGGCCTCGGCGAAGAAGTCCTGCGGGATCTCGACGTGGATGCCCGCGCCGTCGCCGGTCTTGCCGTCGGCGTCCACGGCGCCGCGGTGCCACACGGCCTTCAGCGCGTCGATGCCGGCCTGCACCACCTCGCGGCGCGGCTTGCCGTCGAGCGCGGCGACGAGGCCGACGCCGCAGGCGTCGTGCTCCGTGAGATCGACATGCCCTTGCCCCGCCAGAAGGGTGGCGTTGCCCGCGTAGGACCGGACGAACTCGGCGCCGTTCTCGCTCATGCCCACTACTCCGCCGCCACGGCGGCCGGCGCCGCCTGTTCCTTCAGGTAGGCGTCGATCCGCTCCGCCGCGTCGCGGCCGTCGCGGATGGCCCACACCACCAGGGACGCGCCGCGCACGATGTCGCCGCCGGCGAAGACGCCGGGCAGGTCGGTCATCATGGTGCGGTGGTCCACCTTCACCGTGCCCCAGCGCGTCACGGTCAGCGCCTTCTCGCCGAACATCGCCGGCAGGTCCTCGGGGTCGAAGCCGAGCGCCTTGATGGCGAGGTCGCAGCCTTGCGTGAACCCGCTGCCCTTGATCGGCACCACCTGCTGGCGGCCGGTGGCGTCCGGCAGGCCGAGGTGCATCCGTACCGCGCGCACGCCGGAAACGTGGCCGTCCGCGCCCTCGAAGCCCTCCGGCGCGGCGAGCCACATGAACTCCACGCCCTCCTCCTCGGCGTTCGCCACCTCGCGCATGGAGCCGGGCATGTTGGCTTTGTCGCGTCGGTACATGCAGGTGACGGAGGCGGCGCCCTGGCGGACGGCGGTGCGGACGCAGTCCATGGCCGTGTCGCCGCCGCCCAGCACCACCACCCGCTTGCCGGCGGCGTTCAGGGCGCCGGACGCGAACTCCGGCACGGTGTCGCCGAGGTTGTCGCGGTTGGAGGCTATCAGGTAGTCGAGCGCGGGGACGATGCCCTCGAGGCCGGCCCCTTCCCCGCCGATGTCGCGCGCCTTGTAGACGCCGGTGGCGATGAACACGGCGTCGTGCCGCTCGCGCAACTCCGGCAAGGTCACGTCGCGGCCGATGGCGCAGTTCAGGTGGAAGCGGATGCCGCCTTGCTCGAAGGAGCGCCAACGGCGGACCACCACCTCCTTCTCCAGCTTGAAGTTGGGGATGCCGTAGATCATCAGCCCGCCGGCGCGGTCGTGCCGGTCGTAAACGTGGACTTGGTAGCCGCGGCTGCGCAGGCGCTCGGCGGCGGCGAGCCCGGCCGGGCCGGCGCCGATGATGCCGACACTCTGCCGCAGTTCGGCCTTGGCGCGGGGCGCGGTCACCCAGCCGCGCTCCCAGGCGGTGTCGGCGATGTACTTCTCGACGGCGCCGATGGTGACGCTCTCGAAGCCCTTCTCGATGACGCAGTTGCCTTCGCAAAGGCGGTCCTGCGGGCAGATGCGGCCGCAGATCTCCGGGAAGGTGTTGGTGGCGGAAGCGACCTCGTAGGCCTCTTCCAGCCGGCCTTCGGCCGTCAGCTTCAGCCAGTCCGGGATGTTGTTCGAGAGCGGGCAATGCACCTGGCAGAAGGGTACGCCGCACTGGCTGCAACGGCTCGCCTGCTGGGCGGCGGCGGCGGGCTCGAACTCGCGGTAGATCTCGCCGAAGTCCTTCCGGCGCTCGCCGACGCCGCGCTTTTCCGGCTGCGCCTGCGACAGGCGGACGAATTGCAGCATGCGGTCGGCCATGGGCGAGATCCTGGGTTGCGCGCCGAGGCGGGGCGCGCCCGTCCGGCGCGGCGGCCCGCTCCGGCAGGCAACCGCCCCGCCCTGTGTTGTGGCGCAGCATTACCCCAGATGCACAGGGGCACAAAGAGTTTGGTGGCCGTCAGGACAGTGAAACTGCCCTTTAATATCAGTGAGGGCAAGAACCTATTACGCAAAGCAACTTTTAAGCGCATAATAAGGTCCGGATCGGTCCTTTCACGCGGCGGAAGGACGTCGCCCCCCACCCGTGCGGAAGCGTGTGAGATAGCTCGGCACCACCGCTTCGAGTGCCTTTGGCTGGATGCCCAGTTCCGCGAGCCCCGATGCGCCAGGAGCCGGCACGTTGTCGCGCTGGAGCATGAGGAGCTGGTCGCGGGTCAGCGGCGGGTTGGGGAGGAACTCGCCGAGGCGGGCCTGGATGCGGGCGAGGCCCATCGGGATGTCCACCAAGGGCCGGCGGCGCCCCGTCACCTCCAGGATGTAGCGGAGCAGTTCGCGGAAGGTGTGGCTGCGGGGGCCGGCCAGCTCGTAGGTCCGCCCGGGCGCGTCGTCCCGTTCCGCCGCGGCCAGCACCGCGTCCGCCACGTCGCCGACGTAGACCGGCTGGAAGCGCGTGTCGCCCGCGATCACCGGCATGAAGGGCAGTATGCGTGACAGGCCGGCGAAACGGTTGAAGAACTCGTCTTCCGGCCCGAACACGATGGACGGGCGCAGGATGGTCGCCGACGGAAAGGCCGCGCGGACCGCCGCCTCGCCCTCCGCCTTGGTGCGGCCGTAGGCGCTGGGGCTGGCCGGGTCGGCGCCGATGGCCGAGACGTGCACCAGCCGCGCCGCTCCAGCGGCGGCCGAAAGGCGGGCGACGCGTCCGGCGCCCTCGGCATGCAGCCGCTGGAAGTCGCCGGCCCGGCGCTCGAACAGGATGCCCACCAGGTTCACCACCAGGTCAGCCCCGGCGACCGCGCGCGCCACGGCTTCCTCCTCGGTGACGCCGGCTGCCAGCGGCACGATCTGCCCGACCTTGCCCTGCGTCTGCAAAAAGCGCGCCCCGCCGGGATCGGTCACCGCCACGCGCACCGTGTGGCCCTCCCGCGCCAAGCGCTTCACCACGTAGCGGCCGATGAAGCCCGAGCCCCCGAACACGGTGGCGATCCTGCGTTGGGTGGTGGCGCGCATGGGCGGCGGACTCCGAGGGAAGCTTGGCGGACGAAGCCGAGAAGGGCGCGACCATATGGCCGCATCCGCGGCGGCGCCAATCGGCCGCCGGGGCGCCGGCATCCGCTTGACGCCTCCCCGCGCCGCTTCTAAATGCGCTCGCTCCGGCGGCGCCCTTCGCGGCGCCATCGGCGCCGCGGCCGATGCCCAGGTGGCGGAATTGGTAGACGCGCTGGCTTCAGGTGCCAGTGGCCGCAAGGCCGTGAAGGTTCGAGTCCTTTCCTGGGCACCACCGACGCCCGAAAATCCGGCGGCCTTTCGCGACTCGATCGCCGCCGCCGCGCACCACCCCGGTCTCACGGACGGCGGCCCCTTTCCGGAGAACCTTCAGCGCTGGCTGTCGTGGCGCCTCACGCCGGCGGCCAAGCCGCCTTCGGCATCGGCGCCATCGCGGATTGGTCCGGCTCCACCCTCGCCCCGAGCCCGGGGGTGTCGAGCGAGCCGATCGCAAGCATCCCGCCGCCGATGCGCAGCCTCGGGCCGTGCCCCGCGTCGGCGTAGAGGTCGGGGTGCGCGGACGCGAAAGCCGCCGCTTCCGCCGGCGGCCGCCCCTCGAAGCCAGCGACGAAGTGGTGCCCGTTGCGCTCGACGTGCCCGATGCCCATGAGCGCGACGAGCGCCAAATCCCCCTGCACGCAGAGGCCGGCCAGCGTCGTAAGGTCCTCCGCCGACATGAAGAAACGCCCCGGCCCGGCCTCGGCGTTCCAGGCGCGGCAGCGCGCGTGGTTGACGAGCGACCGCCACACGCCCTTGCACGCCTTCGTGGACACGCCCGCATAGCCCATCGCCCGCGCCGTGACGAAGGCGTCCATCGGCCCGTCGCTCTCGTCCACGACCACGGGGCGCGACGCCGCGAGCGCCGACATGGGCACCGCCAGCGCCCTCGCGCGCTTCACCGGCTGCTCCACGAAGAGGACGGAGTCCCGCAGCCGGTCGAGGCGCGGCTCCGCTTCCATCGCGCGCCACAGCGCCGCCGCGCCCTCCGCGTCCTCATACTGCTCGTTCCCGTCGAGCGTCGCGCGGTAGCCCGGCGCGCGGTCCAGCACCGCCGCGATGCGGCACAAGCGGTCCACGTCCGCGCCGATGTCGCCGCCGACCTTGAGTTTCCAGTAGCGGTGGCCGTAGGCGACCTGGACCTCCTCCAGCGTCTCGGGCAGCCCGTCGCCCACGCGCTCGGGTTGGTCGGCCGCCGTGATCGGGTCGACGAGGCCGACGGTGTGCCGCGCCTGGATCGTCCGCGCGGTGTCCGCTCCCCTGAGCATCGCCGTGAAATCGAAGCAGCCGAGGTCCGCGCAGACGGCGTGCGGCGCCATCCCGCCGATGTTCGCGCGCATCCCCGCGAAGAACGACGCCCCGTGCGCCTTCAGCAGCGCGTCGAGCATCGCGCGGTCCAGGAGCGCCCGCCCGTACGCCGCGACGAGCGGGTTGAGCCCCTCCGCCCCGCACGCCGCTTCGCACGCGGCCCAAGCGTCCGCGAAGTGGCCGAAGGCCGTGTTCACGCCCGCCGCCAGCGCCGCCTCCTCGGCGAGTTCCAGCGCGCGCCGCAGTTGGTCCTCGTTCTGCGCGTCGGTGAGGCGCGGGTCCTTGTCGAACCACTTCGCCGCCAGCGTTTCCGCCGCGACGCCGAGCGCCTCCCGGCCGTCCTCGAGCCGGATGCGCGCCTTCACCACGGCTTGGCGGCCGTGGGTCACGGTGGCAGCGCCGAAGCGGAAGGGGAGCCGCAGCCGGAACGGCCACTCCCGCCGCTCCGTCCCGAGCAGGGCGAACCGCGGCGCGCTCATCCGGCGGCTCCTTCCGGGCGGTCGTGGCCGAGGGGCGGCGCGGCTTCGCGCCGGCGCCTGGAAAGCGGCTCGCGCAGGATTTCGCTACGCAGCGCGACACGCATCCCCATGGACGGACCTCCGGGACCGAATCCGTGCATGGAGCCTCCGCGCCGTCCAGGCTAGACCGCCGCGCCCGTCCCCTGCCCGCCCCTGCCGGTGGACAGTCCGTGCGATCCGGCAAAAGACGAGCGGCACTGGGCGGCGCCCTGCCGGATTGGACAAGCGGCTCCGGATGTACGACACCCGGACGGGGCGCGGCCGGCGCCTCGACCTGCACGACGAGACGACCCGATGGAAGACGCGCCGCCCGACCGCTTGGCCGCGGACCCGAAGAGCCCTTACTACGACGCCGCCCTGCTCGAACGGGGGGTGGGCGTGCGCTTTAAGGGCGTCGAGAAGACCAACGTGATGGAGTACTGCGTCAGCGAGGGGTGGGTCCGGCTGTCCGTCGGCAAGGGCGTGGACAGGACCGGCGCGCCGCTCACGGTCAAGGTGCAGGGGACGGTCGAACCCTACTTCCGCGGCGCACCGCCGTAACGGCGGCCGAGGGACGCCCCCCCCTGGAAAAGCGGCTCGGGCTGGGCGCCTGACCCGCCCGCGATCCCAGGCCGGCAACGGGCCCGGGCGAAGAGTGGCGCGCCCGAAGAGATTCGAACTCCTGACCCCCAGATTCGTAGTCTGGTGCTCTATCCAGCTGAGCTACGGGCGCCCTTGGGGGAGCGGGAATAGCCGAGCGGCCCCGGCGGCGCAACCCCGCCTGCGCAACCCCAACCGGCGCCCTCGTCAGGCCGCCGCCTTGTCCAGTTCGCGCAGCAGCGCCTCCCCCATCACGCCGGTGCCCACGCGCGCCATGCCGGGCTGCATGATGTCGGCGGTGCGCATGCCGCCCGCCAGAACCCGCCCGATCGCGTCCTCGATGAGCTTGGCGTCCTCCTCCATGCCGAAGGACCAGCGCAGCAGCATGGCGAAGGAGAGCACCTGGGCCAGCGGGTTGGCGACGCCCTTGCCGGCGATGTCGGGCGCGGAGCCGTGGACCGGCTCGTAGAGGGCGTTGCGGCGGCCGTCCGGCCCCACGGCGCCGAGCGTCGCCGAGGGCAGCATGCCGATCGAGCCGGTGAGCGCCGCGGCGAGGTCGGAAAGCAGGTCGCCGAACAGGTTGCTGCCCAGGATCACGTCGAACTGCTTGGGCCGGGCGCAGAGCTGCATGGCGCAGTTGTCGGCGTACATGTGCTGGAGTTCGACATCCGGGTACTCGGCCTTGCCTACCTCCGACACCACCGCCCGCCACAGGCGGCCGGACTGCATGACGTTGGCCTTCTCGACGCTGGTGACGTGGTTGCGGCGGCTGCGCGCCAGGTCGAAGGCGACGCGGGCGACGCGGGCGATCTCGTCCTCGGTGTAGACCTCGGTGTCGACGCCGCGCCGCTTGCCGTCCGGCCCGGTCTCGATGCCGCGCGGCTCGCCGAAGTAGATGCCGCCGGTGGACTCACGCACGATCATGACGTCGAGGCCGCGCACCAGGTCGGGCTTGAGCGAGGAGGCGTTCACCAAGGGGTCGAGCACCACCGCCGGGCGCAGGTTGGCGAAGAGGCCGAGGTCCTTGCGGAGCCGGAGGATGCCGAGTTCGGGGCGCTGCTCGAAAGGCAGCGCATCCCACTTCGGGCCGCCGACGCTGCCGAACAGCACCGCGTCTGCGGCGCGGGCCTTCTCCACCGTCCCGTCCGGACAGGGCGAGCCGGTGGCGTCCAGCGCGGCGCCGCCGACCAAGCCGTCCTGCACGTCGAAGGAAACGCGGCGGCGGTGGGCCATCCAGTCGATGAGGCGGCGCACCTCGCGCATCACCTCGGGCCCGATGCCGTCGCCTGGGAGGATGAGGAGCTTCTTGTTGGCCGTCATGTCCGGTCTCCTCCCACTGGCGCGCCCCTCTGGCGCCGCGGTCAGCCCGCGAGCCAGGGTTGCGCGGTCTTGCGTTTCGCTTCGAAGGCGTCGATGGCGGCGGCGTGCTGGAGCGTCTGGCCGATGTCGTCCAGGCCGTTCAGCAACAGGTGCTTGCGGAGCGGGTCCACCTCGAAGTGGATCTCCTCGCCGTTCGGCCGCACCACCACCTGCCGCTCCAGGTCCACCGTGATGCGCGCGTTGGCGCCGAGGCGCGCGTCCTCCATCAGCTTATCGCAGACCTCGCGCGGCAGGCGCACCGGCAGGATGCCGTTCTTGTAGCAGTTGTTGTTGAAGATGTCGGCGAAGTCGGGCGCGATGACGCAGCGGATGCCGAAGTCGAGCAGCGCCCAGGGCGCGTGCTCGCGCGACGAGCCGCAGCCGAAATTCTCGTGGGCGACCAGGATTTCGGCGTTGCGGTAGGGCGGCCGGTTCAGCACGAAGTCCGGGTTCTCCGAGCCGTCCTCGCGGAAGCGCATGGTGTAGAACAGGTTCTTGCCGAAGCCGCTGCGGCTGATGGACTTCAGGAAGCGCGCCGGGATGATCTTGTCCGTGTCCACGTTGGCCATGGGCAGCGGCGCGGCGACGCCGGTGAGCGTGGTGAAGGGCTGCATCACGCGGCCTCCCCTTTCGGCTGCCAGTCGCGCACGTCGGCCAGCTTGCCGGCGAGCGCCGCCGCCGCGGCCATGGCGGGCGAGAGCAGGTGCGTGCGGCCGCCGGGGCCTTGGCGCCCCTCGAAGTTGCGGTTGGAGGTGCTGGCGCAGCGCTGGCCCGGCTTGAGCTTGTCCGGGTTCATGCCGAGGCACATGGAGCACCCGGCCTCGCGCCACTCGAAGCCGGCCTCGCGCAGGACGCGGTCCAGGCCCTCCTGCTCCGCCTGCTTCTTCACCAAGCCCGAGCCGGGCACCACCATGGCGCGCACGCCGTCGGCCACCTTGCGGCCGCGGGCGACGGCGGCGGCGGCGCGGATGTCCTCGATGCGGCTGTTGGTGCAGGACCCGATGAAGACCACGTCCACCGGCAGGTCCTGCAGGCGCTGGCCGGGCTGGAGGCCCATGTACTCCAGCATGCGGCGGAGCTGGGCGCGGCGCGCTTCGTCCGTGGCCTCCTGCGGGTCCGGCACCGCGCCGGTGATCGGCAGCACGTCTTCCGGGCTGGTGCCCCAGGTGACCTGCGGCGCGATGGCGTGGGCGTCCAGCTGCACCTCGCGGTCGAAGCGAGCGCCTTCGTCGGTGGGCAGGGTGCGCCACCAGCGCAGCGCTTGTTCGAACGCTTCGCCCTTGGGACCGTGCGGCGTCCTGGCGATGTAGTCGAAGGTGGTCTGGTCGGGGGCGATCATGCCGGCGCGGGCGCCGCCCTCGATGGACATGTTGCACACCGTCATGCGCCCGGCCATGTCGAGGGCGCGGATGGCGTCGCCGGCGTACTCGACCACGTGGCCGGTGCCGCCGGCGGTGCCGATCTTGCCGATGATCGCCAGCACGATGTCCTTGGCGGAGCAGCCGAACGCCAGGTTCCCGTCCACGTTGACCCGCATGTTCTTGGCGGGCTTCTGGAGCAGCGTTTGCGTCGCCAGCACGTGCTCGACCTCGGAGGTGCCGATGCCGAAGGCAAGGGCGCCCATGGCGCCGTGCGTGCTCGTGTGGCTGTCGCCGCACACGATGGTCATGCCGGGCAAGGAGCGGCCCAGCTCCGGGCCGATGATGTGGACGATGCCCTGCCGGTCGCTCAGCAAGGGGATGTAGGGCACGCCGAACTCGGAAACGTTGCGCTCCAGCGTCTCCACCTGGAGGCGGCTCTCGGCGTCGTCGATGCCGGTGCGGCGCGTGCTGTCCGTGGCGATGTTGTGGTCCACCACCGCCAGCGTCGCCTCCGGCCGGCGCACCTTGCGCCCGGCGGCGCGCAGGCCCTCGAAGGCCTGCGGCGTCGTCACCTCGTGGGTGAGGTGCAGGTCGATGTAGAGCAGCGCCGTGCCGTCCGGGAGGGTGTCCACCACGTGGGCGGCCCAGATCTTGTCGAAGAGCGTGCGCGGCGCTTGCGCTGGCATCGGCGGAGTGTCCTCGTCGTTTCGGTGCTTGGGTTCAGCCCTGTTGCGGCTGTTCGGTGGACTCGGGCGCGGCGGCCGCGGTCGCGTTCGCCTTGGCGGCCGCCGTAGCCTTGTTGTCGGCCGCGCGCTCCTGGATGCGGGCCGACTTCCCGGTGCGGCCACGGAGGTAGTACAGCTTCGCGCGCCGCACCTTGCCGCGCCGCACCACCACGATCTCCGCGACGGAGGGCGAGTAGAGCGGGAACACGCGCTCCACGCCCTCGCCGTAGGAGAGCTTGCGCACGGTGAAGTTGCTGTTCACGCCGCGGTTGGAGCGCGCGATCACCACGCCCTCGTAGGCCTGGAGGCGGGTGCGCTCGCCTTCCACCACGCGCACCATCACGCGCACGGTGTCGCCGGGGTCGAACTCCGGCACGGCGCGGGCGGCGAGGAGCCGGGCCTGCTGGTCCGCCTCGAATTGCTGCAACAGGTTCATGGGTAAGGTCCTTCTCGCGTTCGGTTTAGGCGGCGTCGGGGCGGGCGGCAAGCGATGGCGGCGGCGCCGTCCCCTCTCCCGCGACGGTTGGAGTCGGTTGGGCACGGCGCGCCCACAGGTCGGGGCGTCGTTCCCGCGTCACGCGCTCGGCCTCGGCGCGGCGCCAGCGGGAGACGCCGGCGTGGTGGCCGGACAGCAGCACCTCCGGCACGCGGAGGCCGTTCCACTCGGCCGGGCGGGTGTAATGCGGATACTCCAGGAGGCCGTCCGCGGCGGGCGCGAAGCTCTCCTCCTCGGCGCTCTCGGCGGCGCCCATGACGCCGGGCAGGAGGCGCACGCAGGCGTCGAGCAGGACCATCGCGGCCGTCTCGCCGCCGGACAGGACGTAGTCGCCTATCGAGATCTCGCGCATCCCGCGCGCCTCGACCACCCGCTGGTCCACGCCCTCGTACCGGCCGCAGAGCAGCACGGCGCCGGGGCCGGCGGCGAGGTCGCGCACGACGGCTTGCGTGAGCGGCTCGCCGCGCGGCGTGAGCGCCACCAGGGGGCGGTTCGGCCCCTCGGCCAGCGCCGCTTCGCAAGCGGCGTCCACCACGTCCGGGCGCAGCACCATGCCGGCGCCGCCGCCGAAAGGCGTATCGTCCACGCTGCGGTGGCGGCCGATGCCGAAAGGGCGCATGTCGAGCGCGTCGAGGCGCCAGAGCCCTTCGCGCAGGCCGCGCCCGGCGAGGGACGCGCCGAGCGGGCCGGGGAACACCTCGGGGAAGAGGGTGAGGACGGTCGCGCGCCACGGGGTCATGCCGCAGCTTCCTCGTCCGGGGGCGGCGGCGCGGCTGTTTCTTCGGGCGGTTCGACCACCACCCGCCCGGCCGCCACGTCCACCACCGGTACGCAGGCGCGGGTGAAGGGCACGAAGCGTTCCCCCCGCGGGCCGTCCAGCACGAGAAAGGCTCCGGCGCCGTTGTCCTCCACCGAGCGGACGCGGCCGAGCGGCTCGGCCGCGGCGGTTTCGGCGCGCAGGCCGACCAGGTCGGCGAGGTAGAACTCGTCCTCGTCCGGCGGCGGCAGGCTGGCGCGCTCCACGTAGAGCCGGGCGCCGGTCAGGCGCGCCGCCGCGTCGCGGTCTTCCACGCCCTCCACGCGGGCGAGGCCGTCCGAGAGGAGGGTGAGCGCGAAGCGGCGTTGTCCCGTCTCGTCCGTGAGCGGGCCATAGGAGGCGATGGCGGCGGGGTCGGCGGTGAAGGAGCGCAGCTTGACGAGGCCGCGCACGCCGTGCGGCCGGCCGATCTCGCCCACCAGGATGCGCCCCGCCGGAGCCACCTTTCAGCCCCTCCCCCGTTCCTCAGCCCGCGGAGGCGGCCGCGGCAGCGGCGGCGCGCTCCTGCGCCTTCTTCTTCGGCGCGGACTGCTTCGGCTGCTCGCGGATCACCGGCATCGGGGCGAGGCCGGCCTTGCCGAGGAACTTGGCCACGCGGTCGGTCGCCAGCGCGCCCTGGCCCATCCAGTGCTTGATGCGCTCGTCCTGCAGGCGCACGCGGTCGGCGTGCTCGGACGGCAGCATCGGGTTGTAGGAGCCGATCTTCTCGATGAAGCGGCCGTCGCGCGGCGAGCGGCTGTCGGCCACCACGATGTGGTAGTAGGGGCGCTTCTTGGCGCCGGCGCGGGCGAGGCGGATCTTGAGGCCCATGGGTTCTCCGGGTGCTCCTTGGTTGGTTCGCGTTGCTGTTCAGAACGGGCGCCGGCCGCCGCCGGGGGGCTGCATGCCCTTGGGCATCAGCGCCGCGAGGCCGCCGCGCATCATCCCTTTCTGCCCCATCTTGTTCATCCGCTTCATCATCGCGGACATGTCGTCGAACTGCTTCAGCAGCCGGTTCACCTCCTGCACGGTGGTGCCGGCGCCGGCGGCGATGCGGCGCTTGCGCGACGCCTTGATGATGTCGGGCGTCCGCCGCTCCTTGGGCGTCATGGAGCCGATGATGGCGGCGTGGCGCTTGAGGATGGTGTTGTCGAGGTTCGCGTCCTCGATCTGCTGCTTCATCCTGCCCACGCCGGGCAGCATGCCGAGGATTCCGGACAGGCTGCCCATCTTGCCGATCTGCTTGAGCTGGCTCGCGTAGTCCTCCAGGTCGAACTTGCCCTTCTGCATCTTGGCGGCGAGCTTCTCGGCCTCGTCGCGGTCGATGGTCTCCGCGGCGCGCTCGACCAGGGAGACGATGTCGCCCATGCCGAGGATGCGGCCGGCGATGCGGTCCGGGTGGAAGTCCTCCAGCGCGTCCTGCTTCTCGCCGGCGCCGAGCAGCTTGATGGGGGCGCCAGTGATCTGGCGCATGGAAAGAGCCGCCCCGCCGCGGGCGTCGCCGTCCACGCGCGTCATGACGATGCCGGTGACGCCGACGCGCTCCTGGAAGGCGCGGGCGGTGTTCACCGCGTCCTGGCCGGTCATGGCGTCAACGACCAGAAGCGTCTCGTGCGGGCGCGCCTGGGCCTTCACCGCCGCGACCTCGCCCATCAGCGCCTCGTCGATGGCCAGCCGCCCGGCGGTGTCGAGGACCACCACGTCGTAGAGTTCGCGCCGGCCCACGTCCATGGCGCGGGCGGCGATCTCCAAAGGCGTCTGGCCGGGGACGATGGGCAGGCTGGCGACGCCCGCCTGCTGCGCGAGCTGGGCGAGCTGGAGCTGCGCGGCGGGGCGCTGCACGTCGAGGGACGCCAGCAGCACCTTCTTGCGGTCGCGGTTCTTGAGGCGCAGCGCGATCTTGCCGGAGGTCGTGGTCTTGCCCGAGCCCTGGAGGCCGACCATCAGGATCGGCACCGGCGACGGGGCGCTGAGGTCCAGGCCGGAGGGCGCCGGGGTCTCGCCGCCGCCGCCCAACGCCTCCACGATGGCGTCGTTGACGATCTTGACGACCTGCTGGGCGGGCGAGACGGAGCGGATCACCTCCTGGCCGACCGCGCGCTCGCGCACCTTGGCGACGAGGTCCTTCACCACGGGCAGCGCGACGTCGGCCTCCAGCAGCGCCACGCGGACTTCGCGCAGCGCTTCGGACACGTCGGCTTCCGACAGCGCGCCGCGGCGGCGCAGCCGGTCGAACACGCCGTTCAGCTTGGAGGAGAGCGCTTCGAACATGGCGGGTGGCCTACCTCACCCGCCGCGCGGGCCTGGGCGGGCTCGCCGGACGGCGAACCGCCATTCTGCCCAATCCGGACGAATGCCGCAGGCCGTCGTCACCGCCGGCGTTGCCGTCGTGCTGTGGCCCGCGCCCCGTCTTTTGCGGCATTCGGACAAATCCCTCAGGCGCGACGGAACGCACGGCAGTTGGGGTCATCCCAGGATGCGCTGCTGTTTCGCCCATCGTGGCCTCGTGGCGGCGGGTGAACGCCGGTGCTTGCCGATGCCCCAAGACGGAACGCGCCGCTGCGCGAACACTCGCGGAGCGGCGGAGCCGACCGCGCGAAGGCGGACGACCGATCGGCCGGGACTATCCCGGTGATCGATTTTTGTAGCCGAAACAACGTTCTGTGTCAAGAACCCGCATGGCACGCCATCATCGGCGACGCGGGGGCTCGTCTCCGATCTCGGCTGGGTACGAATGTTCACCGCGAGCGTCCCGGGTCCACCGCAGGTAGCCCCAAACACCGAACGGGAGGAGTACGGCGGCTTTCGTCCTCCGTTACGGACGCAAGGTCGGCAGCGCCGCTACTTCGGCGCTAGCACCATGATCATCTGGCGATTCTCGAGCCGGGGCATCTGCTCGACCTTGATGGTCTCGCCGAGCTCCTGGCGGATGCGCTCCAGCACCTTGATGCCGAGGTCCTGGTGGGCCATCTCGCGGCCGCGGAAGCGCAGCGTCACCTTCACCTTGTCGCCCTCGCCTATGAAAGACTTCATCGCGCGCATCTTCACGTCGTAGTCGTGGTCGTCGATGTTCGGACGGACCTTGACCTCTTTGATCTCGACTACTTTCTGCTTCTTCCGGGCCTCGTTTGCCTTCTTCTGCTGCTCGTACTTGTATTTGCCGTAGTCGAGGATCTTGACGACCGGCGGCACGGCGTTCGGGCTGATCTCCAAAAGGTCGAGCCCGGCGTCGTAAGCGCGCGTCAGCGCATCCCGCGCCGACATCACGCCGAGCATCTCGCCGTCCTGGTCGATGAGCCGCACCTGCGGCACGCGGATGTCCTCGTTGACGCGCGGCCCATCGCGCGGCGGCAATTGGTTGGGCATCGGGCCTCTGGCTATGGTGGCGGCTCCTGCTGTGGTGGTCTGGTCGCCATTCTATGGGACGCCGCCCCGGCCGCTGCAACTGTCGTGAGCGCGGGCGGGCGCCGGAGCCCGCTTGATCGGTCGCGCGGCCGGGGCTACATGCTCACTGCTCGGCCAGGGTCCCATTCGTCTAGAGGCCTAGGACACCGCCCTCTCACGGCGGCAACAGGGGTTCGAATCCCCTATGGGACGCCATTTTATTGCCTTAAAGCATTGTTTTGTTGGCTTTAAGCGCCCCATCTCCCGTTTCCCGCCGCGAGTTCCCCCACGTCCAGAGTCCGCTCGCTGAGGCCAAGATGACTGGGGCAAGCACACCGTTGCTACACGGCTCCCTGAGTTGGCGTCGTTCTTGCGCCTGCGGAACCTGATCGCCGCTCGCGCGGCCGATCCGGCCTGGGTCGCGGCTGCGTTATTGGGGATAGGTGGCACGTCACGCCATCCCGCTGCCGGTGGCGTCGGCGACCAAGTGCAGCATCGCCCGCAGCCCGACCAGCAATCCGGCCTCGTCCACAGTGAAGTGCGGCGAATGGTTCGGCGCGGCGCGCGCCGGGTCCTGGCCTGGGGGCGTCACGCCGACCCAGAAGAACAGGCCCGGCGCCCGCTGCGCGAGGAAGGCGAAATCCTCGCTCGCCGTATGGCGCGGGTTGATCCGCAGCCCGTCCCGCCCGGCGACGCGGGCGAGGCTCGGCGCCATCCGGTCCGCGAGCGCAGGGTCGTTGACCAGGGCGGCGTAGCCGCCCGGCTCCCACACCACCTCCGCCGCGCCGTCCATGCCCTGCGCGACGCCCTCGGCCAGCGCCTTGACGCGGCGCTGCATGAAGGCGCGCCGGCCCTCGTCGTAGGTGCGCAGCGTGCCGCTCAGCTCCACGCGGTCGGGAACGATGTTGTGGCGCGTGCCGCCATGGATGGTGCCGATGGTGAGCACCGAAGGGTCGTTCACGTCCACCTGCCGGCTCTGGATGGTCTGGAGCGCGGTGACGATCTGCCCGGCGATCACCACCGGATCCACCCCGTCCCACGGCATGGCGCCATGCGCCTGCCGGCCCCGAACGGTGATCCGGAAAGTGTCGGAGCTGGCATGGGCGGGACCCGGGCGGTAGGCGATCTGGCCGGTCGTCATGCTCGTCAGCACGTGCAGGCCGAACACCATGTCGGGCCTCGGCGAGTCGAATGCGCCCTCCGCCAGCATGCGGCGCGCGCCGCCGATCTCGCCACCCGGCAGCCCCTCTTCGGCAGGCTGGAACAGCAGCACGGCGGTGCCGCGCATCTCGGCGCGATGGAGGGCCAGCACCTCCGCCGCGGCCATCAGGATGGCGACGTGGCAGTCATGCCCGCAGGCGTGCATCACCGGCACCTCCGCGCCGTCCCAAGTGGCGCGGCGGCGCGAGGCGAAGGGCAGGCCCTCCGGCTCCTGCGCCGGCAGGGCGTCCATGTCGGCGCGGAGCGCCACGACCGGGCCGTCCCCGGCGCCGCCCCGCAGCGTGGCGACGACGCCGGTGGCGGCCACGCCCTCCCGCACCTCGAAGCCCAAGCGGCGGAGATGCGCGGCGACCAGCGCGGCGGTCCGGTGCTCCTGGTTGCCGAGCTCGGGGTTCGAATGGATGTCCCGGCGCCAAGCGATCATGCGCCCCTCGATCGCCGAGGCCGCGGCGTCCAGCCGCGCGTGCAGGGCGGAGGCCGGGCCGGGCGGGACATGCGCCGCGGCGAAGCGGGGGGCGGCGAGCGCGCCCGCGGCGCAACAGGCGCAGGCGGCCAGGAAACCGCGCCGCGTGGCGGCCGGCGCGACCGCTCCCGCCGTCAGCGGGGCGCGCGGTGCGGAGCCGAGGAGGGGGCGGAGCCGGAGCATCACGCGGCCCTCCGCACCGGCACGGGGGGCAGGCCGAGGATGCGGCGCGCCGTGGCGGCATCGGCCACCGCGCGCCCGGCCTCGGCGGCCAGTTCCGCCGTCCGGCGCACCAGGGCGGCGTTGGAGGGCGCCAGCGTATGCCGGTCCATGCGGATGTTGTCCTCGAGCCCGGTGCGGACATGGCCGCCGCGGGCGAGCGCCCATCGGGTGACGGTGAACTGATCGCGCCCGATGCCGGCCGCCGTCCAGGTCGCGCCCGGGATCAGCTCGTGCAGGAGGGACAGCTCGAAGTCCAGGATGTCCTCGCGCGGCGGCAGGGCGTGCTTCACACCGAAGACGAACTGCACATGCGGCCGCGGCAGGATGAGGCCTTCGGCCACCAGGTCCGCGGTGTTGGTGAGCATGGCGAGGTCGAACACCTCGATCTCTGGCTTGATGCCGAGGTCGCGCATGGTGCCGGCGAGGGACCGCACGAAATCGGGCGGGTTCTCGTAGACGATGGTCGGGAAGTTCACGCTGCCGGTGGCCAAGCTGGCCATGTCGGGCCGCAGGTGCAGCATCGCGCCGCGGGCCTCCAGCGCGCGGCCGCGGCCGCCGGTGGAGAACTGCACGATGATGTCGGGGCAGTGGCGGCGGACGCCTTCCTGGAAGGCGGCGAACTTCTCCGGGTCGCTCGACGGCGTCTCGTCGTCGTTCCGGACGTGGACGTGCACCAGGGACGCGCCGGCCTCGTAGGCGGCGTGCGTGCTCTCGATCTGCTCGGCGACGGTGACCGGCAGCGCCGGGTTGTCCCGCTTGCGCGGCACCGAGCCGGTGATCGCGACGGAGATGATGCAGGAAGCAGCCATGTCGTCCTCCCTTGAGTTGGGTGGGGGGGCACGGGTCACGCCCGTGCCCCGGACCATGCGTCGCCGTCGCTACTCCGCCGCGACGGCGGCCACGGCCGGCACGGGGGCGCTGAGTGAGCCCTTGGCGAACATGGCGGCAGCAGCCAGGAAGGCCGGCGCCGCGGCCACGGTGAACACCGTGGAGAGGTCCCAACCCAGGGACAGCAGGAAGCCGCCCACCATGGACCCGAGCACCGAGCCGACGCGGCCGACGGCGTTGGCCCAGCTCACGCCCGTGCCGCGGCTCGCCGTCGGGTAGTAGGCCGCGGCGAGGGCGTTCACGCCGACCTGCGCGCCGGCGACGCCGAAGCCGGCGCCGAAGATGGCGAACACCAGCAGCCAAGGCAGGGCCGTGGCGCTGCCGAGCAGGACCACGAAGGCGCCGGCCAGCAGGTAGGCGACGGCGAGCACATGGTGCGGGTTGAAGCGGTCCATCAGGCGCCCGATCACGACCGCGCCCACCGTGCCGCCGGTCGCCAGCGTCGCCGCCATCAGCGAGGCGTTGGCCATGGAGAAGCCGGCGGTGGTGATCAGCAGCGGCAGCCAGCTCGACAGCAGGTAGAACACCAGCAGGCTCATGAAGAAGGTGAGCCAGATCAGCAGCGTGCCGGAGGCCAGGCCGTCCTTGAAGAGCTGCAGCATGGGCGAGCCCTTCGGCTTGCGGACGCCGGTGAAGGCCGCGCCGGCGAGGTCGGCCTCCGGCGCCACCCGCTGCAGCGCCGCGGCGATCTTCTCCGGGCTCTCGCCCTTGAGGGTCAGGTACCGCACCGACTCCGGCAGCAGCGCCCAGAGTACCGGCACCAGCAACAGCGGCAGCACGCCGCCGAGCACCAGCAGCCCCTGCCAGCCATAGGCCGCGACGATGTGAGAGGCCGCCAAGCCGGCCGCAGCCGAGCCTATCGTGAAGCCGCAGAACATCAGCGTCACCAGAGTGGACCGCTTCTTCTCCGGGCAGAATTCGGAAGTGAGCGTGATCGCCGCCGGCATGGCGCCGCCGAGCCCGATGCCGGTGACGAAGCGCAGCGCCGTCAGCACCTCGATCGAAGTAGCGAAGGCCGAGGCGACCGTCGCGGCGCCGAAGAACGCCGTCGTGGCGATCAGGACGGGCTTGCGCCCCACCTTGTCGGTGAGCGGGCCGAAGACGAAGGCGCCGACCATCAGGCCGAACAGCCCGGCGCCGAACAGCGGCGCGAGCTGCGCCGGCGTCACGCCCCATTCCTTGCGGAGCGCCGGGGCGATGAAGCCCACGGCGGCGGTGTCGAAGCCGTCGATCGCCACCACGAGGAAGCAGAGCGCGATGACGATTTTCTGGAATCCCGAGACGGGATGGGCGTTTATGACGTCCTGGACGTCGATGCTGCGTGCCGTGGACACTTGAAGTCTCCCTGTTGATCGGATTGCCGGCGGGCTCGGTCGCGGGCCGCCCCGTCCCCGCCGGACGGGCGGGGCGGCCCGGGCCGCGGTCAGTCGATCGCCGAGGGGTGCCGCGCGAGCGGCGCGACGGCGATGTCCATGAAGGGGAAGAGCGGCAGCGAGGACAGGATCGCGTGCAGCTCGTCGTGGTCGGCCACGTCGAAGACGCTGACGTTCGCGTACTGCCCCGCGATCCGCCACAGGTGCCGCCACTTGCCGGCGCGCTGCAGCTCCTGAGCCCGCGCCTTCTCCTCCGCCTTCAGCCGCTCGAAACGGGCTGGGTCGACGTCGTGCGGCACGCGCACGTCCATCCTGACGTGGTAGAGCATCGTTCCCTCCTCACCGCCGCGCGTAGCCGCGCAACTTGTCCTGATCGAGCGTGATCCCGATGCCGGGACCGGCGGGCAGGTGGACGTGGAAGTCCTCGAAGCGCAGCGGCTCCTGCACCAAGTCGTCGGTGAGGATCTGCGGGCCGAAGTGCTCGCAGCCCCAGGCCAGCTCGCGCAGACCGGCGAAGGCCTGGAGGTGCGCCGCGGCGCCGACCGAGCTTTCCAGCAGGCAGCCGCCGTACAGGCCGATGCCGGCCGCCTCGGCGACGGCGGCGACCTTGCGCAGGTTCAGCAGTCCGCCGTGCTTCACCAGCTTCAGCGACACCGCGTCGGCCGCGGCCGCCTGGGCGACGGCGAGCATCTCGTGCGCCGAGAACACGCACTCGTCGGCCATCAGCGGCACCGCGGAGCGCGCCCGGACGCGGGCCATGCCGGGGATGTTCCAGGCCGGCAGCGGCTGCTCAATCAGGCGCACGCCGAGCTCGGCCAACACCGGCAGGCAGCGCACCGCCGTCGTCTCGTCCCAAGCCTGGTTGGCGTCCACGATCAAGCCCGCCCGCCCTTCCAGCGCCCCGGCGAGGCGGCGCAAGCGGGCGAGGTCGGCCTCTGGCGACAGGGCGCCGACCTTCACCTTGAAGGTGTCGTGCAGCCGGGCCGCGAGCTTGTTCTCGGCTTCCTCGATCTCCTGCCCTACGTCGCCGGAGGCGAGCGTCCAGAGCACGGGCACGCTTTCGCGCACCGCGCCGCCCAGCAGCGCGGACGCGGGCAGGCCGAGCGTCTTGCCCACCGCGTCGAACAGCGCCGTCTCCACCGCCGCCTTGGCGGCGTTGTTGCGCTTGGCCGCCGCGTCCATCCGGGCGCCCGCGGCCTCGAAGCGGTCGGCCGGCAAGCCCTCCAGGGCGGGAGCCAGGTAGGCGTCGATGTTGGCCTTGATGGCCTCGACGCTCTCCTCGCTCCAGCGCGGGCCGCCGAGCGTCGCGGCCTCGCCGACGCCGACGGCGCCGTTGGCGAGCCGGACCTCGACGATGACGTAGCTCTGCGCGGTCACCGAGGTCTGGGAGAGCTTGTGGCGCCGGACCGTCGGCACGTCCACGATCGTGCTGCGGACCGAAGCGATGGAGAGGTCGCGCCGGAGGTCGGCCGGGACGGTGATCGTGCTGTCGGGCATGGGGATCGGCTTCCGTTCGGGACGCAAGAAGGGGAGGCGGCGCGCGCCGGGGCGCGCCGCGCGTTCTCCCCGCCGGGGCGGGGCTCGGTTGTGGTCGGGAGGCCCGGCCGCCAGGCGACGGCCGGGCGGTCGGGGTCAGCCCGCCGGGGCGTGCTCGCGGTGCACGACCGTGTCCGGCGCGGCGGCGCTTTCGGCGTGCAGCACGAAGTCGAAGGTGATCTCGGCGTAGGGCGCGTTGAGGCCCTTCGCGCGCACCGCCGCGGCGTCCGAAACCCGCCGCACCTCCGGGATCAGACCGTCGCGCGTGGCGAAGGCGAAGTCGTCGTGCAGGTACTCGTCGCCGTCGATGTTGATCTGCGTCGTCAGCTTCCGGTGGCCGGGCGCCGTGACGAAGAAGTGGATGTGCGCCGGGCGGTGGCCGTGGCGGCCGAGCCGGTCGAGGAGCTGCTGCGTCACCCCGTCCGGCGGGCAGGCGTAACCGGACGGCAGGATAGAGCGGAAGCGGTAGCGGCCCTCGGCGTCCGTCTCGATGCGGCGGCGCAGGTTGTACTTCGGCTGCGAGGGGTCGAAGAAGGAGTAGCCGCCGAGCGTGTTGGCGTGCCAGACGTCGACGATGGCGCCGGCCACCGGCTTGCCGTCCACGCCGCGGACCTGGCCGTCCATGAACAGCACCTCGCCCTGCTCGCTGCCGTCGTCCAGCCGCGCCTCGCCCTTGGAGAGCGGCGCGCCTTCGATCCAGAGCGGGCCTTCGATGGTGCGCGGTGTTCCGCCCTCAAGGCCGGCCTTACGCTCGGCCTGGTCCATGCGCAGGTCGAGGAAGGTTTCGAGGCCGAGGCCCGGGACCAGCAGCCCGACCTCGTTGGCCTGGCCGAGCCGCGTCAGGTAGCCCATAGCCGACCAGAACTCGTCGGGCTGCACGTCGAACTCCTCGATCGTGCGGAACAGGTCGGACACCACGCGGTGGACGATGCGCTTCAGGCGCAGGTCGCCGCTGCCGTCTCCGAGGTTGCTGACCTTCATCAGCAGGTCCTTGACCTCTTTGGTCTCCATCAGGCTGTCGCTCATGTCTCGTTCCTCCGTTCGGGTGGTCTTGGCCGGAAGCGGTCCGGCCGCCGCTCCTCAGCCGAGGTCGCCGCCCGCCACGGGCAGGGTGACGCCGGTGATGTACGAGGCCTCGTCGGAGGCCAGGAACAGGATCGCCGCGGCCTGGTCCTCCGTGGTGCCGTAGCGGCGCATGAGGCTGGACGCCTTGGTCTGCTCCACCACCTCGCGCCACCAGCCCTGTTCCTGTTCGCTCCGCTCCACGGGAGCGGCGGTGTTGCGCGGGATGCGGCGCGGCGGCGCCTCCGTCCCGCCGGGCGCGACGCCGCACACCCGGATGCCGTGCTCGGCGTACTCCCAGGCGAGGCAGGCTGTGACCGCGTTCACGCCGCCCTTCGCCGCCGCGTAGGGCACGCGGTTCACCCCGCGCGTCGCCACCGAGGAGACGTTGACGATGGCGCCGCCGCCGCCTTCCAGCATGGCCGGCAGCGCGGCCCGGCAGCACCACAGCGTCGGGAACAGCGAGCGGCGGATCTCCGCCTCGATCTGCGCCTCCTGATACTCGGCGTAGGGCCTCGCCCAGATCGTGCCGCCGACGTTGTTGACGAGGACGTCGAGGCGGCCGAAGCGCCCGCGCACCCCGTCCACGGCCGCGGTCGCGCCGGCATAAGTTTCGAGGTCGGCGGTGATGGCCAGCGCCTCCGCGCCGGCCTCGCGCCGGGCCTCCTCGACGAGGTCCGAGCGGTCCACGAGGGCGACCCGCGCCCCCTCCCGCGCCAGCCGCAGCGCGACGGCGCGGCCGATGCCCTGCGCCGCCCCCGTCACCAGGGCGACCTTGCCGGCGAAGCGGTCCGGATGGGGCGTCATGGCCGCCTCACGCCGCTTGCCGGTGGGTTTCGCCGGTGACGGTCACGGCGCCGCTCGGCGAGAACTTCTCGTAGTAGAAGTTCGCCGGCGCCACGCCCTGCCCGCCGAGCCAGGCGCGCACCGCGTCCACCATCGGCGGCGGGCCGCACAGGTACACGTCCACCTCGCCGCCGTTCAGGTGCGCGGGCTCGATGTGCGCCGTGACGTAGCCCTTGCGCGGGTGGGCGCTGCCTTCGGCGGCGACGCAGGTGGCGAAGGTGAAGCCGGGGAGGCTGGCGGCGAACTCCTCCAGCCTCGGCACCTCGACCAGGTCCGCGTCGTTGGTCACGCCGTAGACGAGGTGGACCGGCTGCCCGCCGGTGCCCGCCGCGGCGAGCTTCCCGAGCATGGACAGGAAGGGCGCCAAGCCGGTCCCGCCGGCGAGGAACAGCAGCGGGCGCTTCACCTCCCGCAGGTAGAAGCTGCCCGCCGGCCCGACGAGTTCCAGCGGCGTCCCCGGCGCGGCGCCCTCGCGGAGCCAGGTGCTCATCATCCCGCGCGGGATGTCGCGCACCAGGAAGGACACCGCCGCGGCGCCCGGCGCCGAGCTGAACGAGTAGGAGCGCCGCTGGTCCGTGCCCGGCACCAGGATGTTGACGTACTGCCCGGGCAGGAAGGCGAGGCCGGCCGGCGCGTCCAGCGAGAACGCGATGCTCGTCTCAGAGAGCCGCTCCACCGCGCGGAGCGGCGCCTCGAAGCTCTGGCCCTTGGTCTTGCACACCTCCGACGAGGCGGGGATGGCCAGGACGAGGTCTGTTTCCGGCCGCATCTGGCAGGCGAGGGCCAGGCCCCCGGCGGCTTCTTCGTCCGTCAGGGCGTCCTCGATGTAGCTGCCGCCGTCGTAGCGGCCGGACTCGACGCGGCACTTGCAGGTGCCGCAGGCGCCGTCGCGGCAGTCCAGCGGGATGTTGATGCCGACGCGGTACGACGCGTCGGCCACCGTCTCGCCGGAACGGCACTCGATGAAGCGCGTGACGCCGTCCTCGAAGTTGAGCGCGATGCTGTGGCCCATGGTGTTCGTCCTCCCTCGCCCGCCGCTCAGATGTGGTAGATGTCGACGACGTGGTGGATGTAGTCGTTCTTCAGCACGACCTTCTTGCGCCGGATCAGCGGCTGCGCGCCGGCGGTGTCCACCGTGTAGTACGAGGTGCCGAAGTAGGTGTCCGTGGTCTTGTAGCGGTAGCTGAACGTCACCCAGTTGAAGCGCAGCTTCGCCAGGCCGCCGGACTGCTCCAGGATCTCGACGTTGCTGATGTTGTGCGAGGTGCGCGGCTCCGGCAGGCTGGTGGCGCTGGAGCGCTCCGTGCGGATGCGGAAGACCCGGTCCTCGAGCCCTCCCTTGTGGCCGTACCAGATCAGCGAGATCTCGGTTTGCGGGTCCTCGACCAGCTTGTCGTCGTCGTCCCAGGACGGCATCCAGAACTCGGCGTCGGGCGCGTAGCAGGCGAGCCAGGCGTCCCAATCCTTGTCGTCGAGCGCGCGGGCCTCGCGGTACAGGAACCGCTGCGCGTCCTGCAGCGTGAAGGCGGCGGCGCGGGTGGGGGCTTCGATCGTGGCGGACATGGCGTTTCTCCTCCTCAGCCCTGGGGCTTGCCGGCCTCGGCGGCCAGCGCGCGCCGCATGGCCTCCTGCCAGTACTTGTGCTGGACGACGAAGAGGCCTTCGTCCTCGGTCTTCACGCCGCTCATGACCGGCTTGAGGCCGATCGCGTCCGCTGCTTCGTCGGGGCCGTCGATCCAGTGCTTGGCGCCGCGGCACATGTCGTTCCAGCGGGCCGCGCGCCCCAGCATGGACATCTGGCAGGCGCGGAACTCCTCCAGGTCATCCGGCGTCGCCATGCCGGAGGCGTTGAAGAAGTCCTCGTACTGGCGGATGCGGCGCGTCCGCGCCTCCGGCGCCTCGCCCTTGGGCGCGATGCAGTAGATCGTGACCTCGGTCTTATCCACCGAGATCGGCCGGTAGTGGCGGATCTGCGAGGAGAACTGGTCCATCAGGTACACGTTCGGGTAGAGGCAGAGGTTGCGGCTGCGCTGCACCATCCAGTCCGCGCGCGCCTGGCCGTATTGCGCGGCCAGCTCTTCGCGGCGCTCCCAGTTCGGCCGGTCCTCCGGGTTCGACCAATTGGTCCAGAGCAGCAGGTGCCCGTTCTCGAAGGAGTAGAAGCCGCCGCCCTGCTTGGCCCAGCCGCCCGCGCTCATGGCGCGGGTGTTGTCCACGTGCTCCGCTTCCTTGCGGCGGCTGGTGGTGGCGGCGTAGTTCCAGTGGACCGCGCTGACGTGGTAGCCGTCGGCGCCGTTCTCCGTCTGCAGCTTCCAGTTGCCGTCGTAGACGTAGGTCGAGGAGCCGCGCAGCACCTCCAGGCCCTCCGGCGACTGGTCCACGATCATGTCGATGATCTTCGCCGCCTCGCCCAGGTGCTCCTTCAGCGGCGCCACGTCGGGGTTGAGGCTGCCGAAGAGGAAGCCGCGGTAGCTCTCGAAGCGCGCCACCTTCGTCAGGTCGTGCGAGCCGCCCTTGTTGAAGTTGTCCGGGTAGCCGGCGCCCTCGGGGTCCTTCACCTTCAGCAGCTTGCCGGAGTTGTTGAAGGTCCAGCCGTGGAAGGGGCAGGTGAAGGTGCTCTTGTTGGCCCGCTTGTGGCGGCAGAGCATCGCGCCGCGGTGGCTGCACGCGTTGATGAACGCGTTCAGCTCGCCCTGCCGATTGCGCGCGATGAAGATGGGCTGCCGGCCCATCCAGCCGGTGAGGTAGTCGTTGTTGTTCGGGATCTGGCTCTCGTGCGCCAGGTAGATCCAGTTGCCTTCGAAGATGTGCTTCATCTCGAGCTCGAAGAACTCGGGGTCGGTGAAGATGTCCCGGCCGACGCGGTAGACGCCCTTCGCGGCGTCGTCCTCGAGGGCGGTGTCGATCCTGGTCTGGACGCTGTCGAGCATGAGTTTTCTCCCGTGTTTATTGGTTCGCGGAGGCGCCGGGGGGCGCCGAGGCGCCGTCCCGGATGATCCCGAGGAGCCCTTTCGTGCAGGCGCCGCACTGGGCGCGGCAGCCGCACGCGGCGTAGATCTCGCGGGGGCGCTTGGCGCCGTCGTGGACGGCTTGCCTGACCTGGAGGTCGCTCAGCGCGTTGCAGAGGCAGAGGTACATCGCGGCGCGCCTCAATCCGGGCGGCGGCTCGACGGGCGCGCGGCGGCCCGACGGCGCGACGGGCGGGCCGGGGCTGCCCCGGGACGGCGTATGGCGGACCTGGTGTTCTTGGCCCTGGATGATACTTGGATCATCTTGTTCCTCCGTTGCCGCCCAAATCGCAGCTTTCAATGCTGCCGGTCCAAGACTAAATTGGTCGCAACCATACCTGGGAGGTATCGCCTGGAGTCGCGCCAGCTCCGCTATTTCGCGGCCGTAGCACGCGAGCGGAACTTCACCCGCGCGGCCGAGAAGTTGCGCATCGCGCAGCCGCCCTTGAGCCGGCAGATCCAGCAGCTCGAAGAGGAGTTCGGGGTTGCCCTGTTCGACCGCGGCAGCCGGCCGCTCGCCCTGACGGACGCCGGGCGGCTCCTCTTCGAGCAGGCCGTGCAGGTGCTCGACCGCATGGACGAGATGAAGGCGATGGCCCGCCGGCTGCTGGAGGCGGAGAAGCCGCGCTTCAGCATCGGCTTCGTGGCCTCGACGCTGTATGGCTACCTGCCCGAAGTGATCCGCCGCTACCGCGGCGCGCGCCCCGGCGTCGAGCTCACGCTGCTCGAGCTCACCACGATGGAGCAGATCGCGGCGCTGAAGGAGGGCCGCATCGACGTGGGCTTCGGCCGCATCCCCTTCGACGACCCGGCGATCGAGCGGACGCTGCTGCGCAACGAGAAGCTCAGCGCCGCCCTGCCCCTATCCCACCCCCTCGCGTCGCGCACCGGCCGGCTGCGGCTGGAGGAGCTGGCCGGCGACACCCTGGTCGTCTACCCGAAGGCGCCGCGCCCGAGCTACGCCGACCAGGTGCTCGGCCTGCTGCGCGGGCGCGGCCTGAAGCCGCCGGCGGTCCACGAGGTCCGGGAGCTGCAAACGGCGCTGGGCCTGGTCGCCGCGGAGACCGGCGTGTGCCTGGTGCCGGCTTCGGTCGAGCGGCTGCGCCGCGACAACGTTGTCTACCGGCCGCTCGACGAGTCGGGGGCCGTCTCGCCCATCATCATGAGCGCGCGCAAAGGCGACGCGTCGCCGGAGATCAAGCTGGTGCTCCGGCTGGTGAAGGAGATGTACCGCAAGGAGGGCATCGCCTTCGGGGCTTGAGCCGCCGCGAGGGATCGGCGGAGGCCCACCGATCGTGCGGGAGAGGCCGGGCGCAGGGCGTAGCCGGCGGTGCGCCCGCTCAGCTCATCCAGTTGCCGCCATCTATGTTGTAGGTCTGCGCGACGATGTAGTCGGCGTCGGCGCTTGCCAGGAACGCGGCGAGGCCGCCGATCTCCTCCGGCCGGGCCATGCGGCCGAAGGGCACCGCCGCGCCCACGCGGCGCTTCTTCTCGCCGGGCGGCAGGTTCTCGTACCGGGCGAAGCGCGCGTCCACGTCGTCCCAGTGCTCGTTGTCCACCACGCCGGGCGCGACGGCGTTGACGTTGATGCCGTGCTTGATGAGGTCGAGCCCGGCGCTCTGCGTCAGGCTGATGACGGCCGCCTTGGACGAGCAGTACACGGCCACCAGGGCCTCGCCGCGCCGGCCGGCCTGGGACGCGAAGTTGACGATCTTGCCGCCTTGCCCTTGCGCTATCATCTGGCGCGCCCCGGCTTGCAGCGTGAACAGCAGGCCTTCCACGTTCACGGCGTAGACGCGCCGGTAGCTTTCACGCGTGATCTCGACGATGGGCGCGAGGTCGAAGATCCCGGCGTTGTTCACCAGGATGTCGAGCCGGCCGAAGGCGGACACGGTGCCGGCGACGGCGGCGTCGATGGACTCCTGCCGCGTCACGTCCATGCCGAGGGCGACGGCCCCTCCGCCGATCGCGGCGGCGGCGCCCTTCGCGGCCTCCTCGTTGAGGTCGGCGACGGCGACGCGGGCGCCTTCCCGGACGTAGCGCTCGGCCACGGCGCGGCCGATGCCGCGCGCGGCGCCCGTGACCAGGGCCGACTTGCCGGCGAGCCTCATGGCGTTCCCTCCAACGGCGACAGGGCGCGGTACAGCGCGCGGTAGCGGGGCAGGCGCGCCGCGTAGGCTTCGGCGAGAGCGGGGTCGGGCTCCACCGTCTCGACGCGCGCGGGCGGGGCGCAGACGGCCTCCGGCGCTTCGCCGGTCGCGGCCATCCGGCCGAGGCGCGCCGCGCCGAAGGCGCCGCCGAGTTCGCCCGACGCGACGCGGTGCAGCGGGACGCCGAGCGCCGCCGCGGCGATCGCCACCCAAGCCCGCGAACGGGAGCCGCCGCCGATCGCCGCCGCTTCGCGGATCGCGGTGCCCGACGCGGCCAGCGCGTCCAGGCAATCGCGCAAGGAGAAGGCCACGCCCTCCAGGACGGCCTGGGTCAGGGCCGCGCGCCCGGTGTCGTGCGACAGGCCGGCGAAGGCGCCGCGGACGGCGCCGTCGTTGTGCGGCGTGCGTTCGCCGGAAAGGTAGGGGAGGAACACGGCCGGGCTCGCCGCGCGGGGCGCCGGCAGTTCGGCCAGCAGGTCGGATTCGGAACGGCCGGTGACGCCCGACCACCAGGCGAGCGAGGCGGCGGCGGAGAGCGTGACGCCCATCTGGTGCCAGGTGCGCGGGAGGGCGTGGCAGAAGCTGTGGACCGCGCCCCGCGGCCAGGGCACGTGGCGGTCCGTGGTGGCCCAGAGCACGCCGGAGGTGCCGAGCGACACGAAGGCGTCGCCGGCGCGGATCGCCCCCAGCCCGACGGCGCCCGCCGCGTTGTCGCCGGCGCCGCCCGCGAGGACCGGCGGCCGCGCCATGCCCCAGCGGGCGGCCAGTTCCGGCCTCAGCGCGCCCGCCGGCGCGTCGCCTTCCACGAGGCGCGGCATGGCGGCGCGGCCCAGCCCGGTCGCCCCGAGCAGCTCGTCCGACCAGTCGCGCCGGCCGATGTCGAGCCAGAGCGTGCCGGAGGCGTCCGACATGTCCTCGATCATCTCGCCGGTCAGGCGGAAGCGGACCCAGGCCTTGGGCATCAGCACGCGCGCGGTGCGCGCGAAGATGTCCGGCTCGTGCCGGCGCACCCAGAGGAGCTTGGGCGCGGCGAAGCCGGGCATGGCGAGGTTGCCGGCGGTCGCGTGCAGGGACGGGACGGCGGCCTCCAACTCGCGGCATTCGTCGGTGGCGCGCGTGTCGTTCCACAGGATGCAAGGGCGCAGCACGGCGCCGCTCCGGTCCAGCAGCACCGCCCCGTGCATCTGGCCGGACAGGCCGATGCCGCGCACCGCCGCCAGCTCGCGCGGCCGCGCCGCCTTCAACGCGTCCACGGCGGCGAGCATCGCCCGCCACCACGCCTCCGGGTCCTGCTCGCTCCAGCCCGGGCGAGGGCGCGAGACGTCCAGCGCTTCGGCGGCGTCGGCCAGGACGCGCTGCTCCCCGTCCACCAGCAGCGCCTTCACGGACGAGGTGCCGAAGTCGAGCCCCAGGAACATGCGCCCTCCCCGGCCGCCGCGGCGCGCTGTCAGGC
>NZ_BAAAFZ010000007.1:76290-122512 GCF_039523795.1 Craurococcus roseus
CGCCAGCGCGGCGTCCACGTCCGGATCGCCGGGCAGGTCCGCGCCGAGCCGCGAGCACGTGACGCCGGAGGCCGCCACCGCGTAGCGCAGCGCGTCGCGCAGGGCGGCGGGGTCGAGCGCCGCCAGGGCGTCGCGGCGCAGCAGCCCCCGCTGCCGCAGGCGGGCGAGCAGGGCGGCGTGGAAGGTGTCGCCGGCGCCGACAGTGTCCACCACCGGGACCGGCCTGCCCGGCTCGTCGGACACGCCCGCCGCGTGGAAGGCGGTGGCGCCGTTCGGCCCCCGCGTCAGCACGACGAGGCTGGCGCCCGCGCCCAACCACCCGCGCGCCAGCGCCGACGGGTCGGCGCCCGGGCCGTAGGCGATCTGGATGTCCTCTTCGCTGACCTTGATGATCGCGGCCGTGGGGACGAAACGCCCGAAGCGCTCGCGCCAGCGCGCGAGGTCGCCGACCATGCTCGGGCGCAGGTTCGGGTCGAGGCTGACGACCCGGCGGCCCGCTTCGCGCTCGGCCAAGGCGAGCAGCGCGTCCCCGACCGGCGGCACCACCATCGGCCAGGAGCCGATCGCCAGGGCCTCCACCTCGGGGCCGAGCGCCGGCGGCAGGTCGGCTTCCGCCACGTCGCGGTCGGCGCAGTCATGGGCGTGGAAGGCGTAGGCCGGGTGGCCGGCGGCGTCGGGCGACACCACCACCAGCGGCGTCGGCTTGGCGCTGCGCTTGGCGAGGCGCGTGTCCACGCCCTCGGCCCGGAGCCGCGCGGCGAGGAAGGCGCCGAACGCGTCGGTCGACAGCCCGCCGAAGAAGCCGGCCGGCGCGCCGAGCCGCGCCAGCCCCACGGCGACGTTGAAGGGGGAGCCGCCCGCGGCGGCGGTCGCGGGCAACCGCCCGTCGGCGCCCGGCCCGCCGACGAACAGGTCGATGAGCGCTTCGCCGCAGACCAGGATCACGGCGTCAGGCCGCCAGCGGGTGCCGCTCCGGCGCCGGCAGCGCCCGCCCCCCGGCGTCGAAGACGTGGCAGGCCGCGCCGTCCGCCGCCAGGCGGACCGGCTGGTGCGCGCGGGTCGGGTCGCTCCCCTCGATCTGCACCACCACGGCCTTGCCGCCGGCGAGCGCCACGTGCAGCAGGGTCAGGCCGCCGAGCCGCTCGACCAGCCGCACCTCGCCGTAGAGCGGGCCGTCCGCGGCGGGGCGCAGCGCCTCCGGGCGGATGCCGAGCGTCACCTGCTGCCCGGCCGCGGCGGCGCCGCCTTGCGAGGGCACCGTGATCCGCGGCCCCCCGGGCTCCAGCTCCAGCGCCAAGCCCGCGCCGTTCGCCTCCGCCACCGTCGCGGGCAGCAGGTTCATGCGGGGCGAGCCGATGAAGCCGGCGACGAACAGGTTGGCCGGGTGGTGGTACAGCTCCAGCGGCGAGCCGACCTGCTCCACCCGCCCGGCCTGGAGCACCACGATCTTGTCCGCCAGCGTCATCGCCTCGACCTGGTCGTGCGTGACGTAGACCATGGTGGCGTTGAGGTCCTCGTGCAGCTTGGTCAGCTCCACGCGCATCTGCCCGCGCAGCGCGGCGTCCAGGTTGGAGAGCGGCTCGTCGAACAGGAAGACCTTGGGGTTGCGCACGATGGCGCGGCCGATGGCGACGCGCTGCCGCTGGCCGCCGGACAGCTCCTTCGGCCGGCGGTCGAGGTAGGTTTCGAGCTGGAGGATGCGCGCGGCCTCGGCCACCTTGCGGTCGCGCTCGGCGCGCGGCACGCCGGCCATCCGCAGCGCGAAGCCCATGTTCTGCCGCACCGTCATGTGCGGGTAGAGGGCGTAGGACTGGAACACCATGGCGAGGCCGCGGTCCGCCGGGCCGGTCTCGTTGACGCGCTTGCCGTCGATGGCCAGCTCGCCGTCCGTGATCTCCTCCAGGCCCGCGATCATGCGGAGCAGCGTGGATTTGCCGCAGCCGGAGGGGCCCACGAACACCACGAACTCGCGGTCGGCCACGTCGAGGTCGATGCCTTTGATCGCCTCGAAGCCGCCGAAGCTCTTGCGGACGTTGCGGAGGGTGAGGGTTGCCATGGCGTGTGCCCCTACTTCACGGCGCCGAAGGTCAGGCCGCGGACGAGTTGGCGCTGGCTCAGCCAGCCGAACACCAGGATGGGCGCCACCGCCATGGTGGAGGCGGCGGACAGCTTGGCGAAGAACAGGCCCTGGGGCGACGAGAAGGACGCGATGAACGCCGTCAGCGGCGCCGCCTCCGAGGAGGTGAGGTTCAGGCTCCAGAACGCCTCGTTCCAGCACAGGATCAGCGACAGCAGCCCGGTGGAGGCGATGCCCGGCAGGGTGAGCGGCAGCAGCAGGTGCCAGAACTCGCCCCCGGTGCGGGCGCCGTCCATGCGGCCGGCCTCCAGGATCTCCTTCGGCACCTCCTTGAAGAAGGTGAAGAGCATCCAGACCAGGATGGGCAGGTTCATCAGCGCGTAGATGACGACCAGCCCCGTGCGCGTGTCGAGCGCGCCCAAGGTGCGGAACAGCAGGTATATCGGCACCAGCACGCCGACCGGCGGCAGCATCTTGGTGGAGAGCATCCAGAGCAGGGTGCCGCGGGTGCGCTCCGTCGGGTGGAACGCCATGGAGTAGGCGGCGGGCACGGCGAAGGCGAGCCCGAGCAGCGTGCCGCCCAGCGACACGACGATGCTGTTCAGCGCGAAGCGGAGGTACTCGGCGCGCGCCTGCACCTCGGCGTAGCTCTCCAGCGTCGGCTCGAAGAGCACTTGCGGCGGCACGGCGACGGCCGCGACCTCCGCCTTGAAGGAGGTGAGGAACATCCAGAGGATGGGGAAGAACAGGAGCAGCGCCACGCCCCAACCGAGGATCGTGACGACGGCGCGCTGGGCAGCGGTTTCTCGCATGGCGTCAGACCTCCAGCCGCCGGGCGATGGTGCGGACGAGGAAGAAGGCGACGACGTTGGCCAGGACGATGGCCACCACGCCGCCGGCCGAGCCGCCGCCGACGTCGAATTGCAGCAGGGCGCGGGCGTAGATCAGGAAGGCCAGGTTGGTGGTGGCGTTGCCGGGGCCGCCGGAGGTGGTGACGAAGATCTCGGCGAACACGGTCAGCAGGAAGATGGTCTCGATCATCACCACCACGCTGATGGCGCGGCCGAGGTGCGGCAGGGTGATGAAGAAGAACTGCGCGACCGGGCCGGCGCCGTCCATCCGCGCCGCCTCCTTCTGCTCGCTGTCGAGCGACTGGATGGCGGTGAGCAGGATCAGCAGCGCGAAGGGGAGCCACTGCCACGCCACGATGACGATCACCGACGCCATCGGGTAGTCGGCGAACCAGTCCACCGGCTCCAGGCCGAGGCCGCGCGCGACCGAGCCGAGCACCCCGTAGCTCGGGTGCATCATCAGGTTCTTCCACACCAGCGCGGCGACCGTCGGCATGACGAAGAACGGGGCGACGGCCAGCAGCCGGGCGATGTTGCGGCCGGGGAACTCCCGGTCGAACAGCACCGCCAGCAGCGTGCCGCCGACCACGGTGATGGCCAGCACCGAGCCCACCAGCACGAGCGTGTTGGCGAGGGCGGCCCAGAAGTCCGGGTCGGTGACCAGGAACTCGTAATTGTCGAGTCCGGCGAAGCCGCCCACCGTCGGGTCGAGCAGGTTGTAGCGCTGGAACGAGAACCACAGCGTCAGCGCCAGCGGCACGGCCATCCACAGCAGCAGGACGGCGACGGAGGGCGAGAGCAGGAAGAACGCGACCGGCCGCCGGCGCTCGGGGGCGTCGGCCTGCCCCGGGAGGGCGCCCAGCGGCGGGGCTACGGTGGTGGACATGGGCGGGCGCGCCTCCTTCTCTCAGCGGTCACGTCACTTCGGGTAGCCGGCCTGCCGCATCGCGCGTTCCGTGGCCGACTGCGCGCCCCGCAGGGCCTGCTCCACGCCCGTGCCCGTCAGGGTCGAGGCGATCGTCTGGCCGACCTGCGTGCCGATGCCCTGGAACTCCGGGATGCCCACGAACTGCGCGCCGGTGTAGGGCCGCGGCTCGCGCGTGCTGGCGGTCGGGTTCGCCTCCGTGATCGCCCGCAGCACGAAGGAGGCGAAGGGCGCCGCCTTCTGGTACTCGGGGTTGTCGTAGGTCGACCGCCGCGTGCCCGGCGGCACCGCCACCCAGCCGTTCTCCTGCGCGACGAGCTGGATGTACTCCTTCGACGTCGCCCAGGTGGCGAAGGCGCGCGCCGCCTCCTGCTGCTTCGACGTGGCCGGGATGGCCAAGTTCCAGCTCCACAGCCAGGTCGGCCCGCCGGCGAAGTCGCCGGTCGGCATGGGCGCGAAGCCGACGCGGTCGGCGACCTGCGACTGCTTCGGGTCGAACAACAGACCCGCGGCCACGGTGGCGTCGACCCAGATGCCGCAGCGGCCGCCGGCGTACAGCGCCAGGTTCTCGTTGAAGCCGTTGGAGGTCGCGCCGGGCGGGCCGAACTGGCGCAGCGCGTCGCTGTACCAAGCGATGGCGCGGCGCCATTCGGGCGTGTCGATCTTCGTGCGCCACTGGCTGTCGAACCACTGGCCGCCGAAGGCGGTGACGAGGGGCGTGACGAAGCCCATGTTCTCGCCCCAGCCCGGCTTGCCGCGCAGGCAAAGGCCGTACACTTGGTTGTTCTTGTCCGTGATCTTCTCGGCGATCTCGCGGATCTGCGCGTAGGTGGGCCTTTCCGGCATGCTGATCCCGGCCCGCTGCAACAAGTCGGTCCGGTAGTAGGTCATCGCGCTCTCGGCGTAGAACGGGAGCGCGTAAAGCTTGCCCTCGTGGCTGATGCCCGTGCGGACCGTCGGCAGTATGTCTTCGGCGTCGTACCCGGCCGGCAGGTTGTCGAAGGCGGCGAGCCAGCCCTGCTTCGCCCAGATGGGCACCTCGTAGTTGCCGATGGTGAGGATGTCGAACTGGCCGGCGCGGGTGGCTATGTCGGTGGTGACGCGCTGGCGCAGCACGTTCTCCTCCAGCACCACCCAGCGCAGGCGGATGTTGGGGTTCTGCTGCTCGAACCGCGACGAGAGGCGCTGCATCACCACCATGTCGCCGTTGTTGACGGTGGCGATCGTGACCGTCGTTTGCGCGCGCGCGCCGCCCGACGGCAGCAAGGCCGCCGCGAGCGCGAACCCGAACGCTAAAAGCGCTCCCCTCCGCCGTTTGACCATCGCCGCCTGTCCCTCCCTTGCCGGCGCGGTCCGGGGCGCCCGCCCGGCCGGCCTCGTTGAACGGAATTCAGAAGCCCAGCTCGGCCCTCGCCCGCGCCAGCGTCCGCTTGCTGCCGGCCTCGTAGAGCGAAGCGAGCCACCGCCGCACCGGCGACGCCAGCCGGGGGTCCGCGCCCAGGTCGCCGAACAGCGCCTCCACCCCGAGGAGCGGCCCCGGGTCCGCGCCGCCCGCGGCGGCGCGCTCCCGCAGCAGCGCGGCCAACGGGTGGCGCAGTTCGATCGGCCGCCCCTCCTCGTCTTCGCCGCGCACCCGGCGGAGCCACGCGGCGAGCGCCAGCGCCAGCAGGTCCACCGCGCCGTTGTCCCGCAGGCGGTCGCGGATCGGGTCCAGCAGCACGTTGAGCGGCGCGTCGGTGTTGATGCGCTCCACCGTGTCCCGGATCGCCGCGTTGCCGAAGCGCTCCAGCAGCGTGCGTTTGTAGGCCGCGAGGTCGATGCCGGGCACCGGCGGCACCGTCGGGCCGGTCTCGCGGTCCATCAGCGCCGCCATGTAGGCGTGGATGTCGGGATCGCGCAGGCACTCGTCCATGCACGTGTAGCCGGCGAGCCGCCCCAACCCGGCCACGGCGAGGTGGCTGCCGTTCAGCAGCCGCAGCTTCATCGCCTCGTAAGGCGCCACGTTCGAGACGAACTGCGCGCCGACCTCCTCCCAGGCGGGGCGGCCCGCCGCGAAACGGTCCTCGACCACCCACTGCGAGAAGGTTTCGGAGAACACAGGCCAGCGGTCGCGGACGCCGTGGCGCCCCTCCAGCGCGGAAACGTCGGCCGGGTCGGTGACGGGCGTGATGCGGTCCACCATTGACGACGGGAAGGCCGCCTCGGCCCCGATCCACGCGGCGAGCGCGGGGTCGCGCATCCCGGCCAGCCCGATCACCGCGCCCTTCAGCACCTCGCCGTTGTGCTGGATGTTGTCGCAGCTCAGCGCGGTGAAGGCCGGGCGGCCCGCGGCGCGGCGCCGTCTGTACGCCTCGACGATCACGCCGATGGCGCTGCGGGGGCGTCCCGGCTCGGCCAGGTCCTGGCGCACCATCGGGTGTTGGGGGTCGAGGCGCTTGGTGGAGCGGTTGAGGCAATAGCCGTCCTCGGACACCGTCAGGCTGACGATGCGGACACCGTCCCTGTCGATGGCGTCGAGCAGTTCCGCCGACGACTCGCCGGCGAAGACGACGCCGGCAAGCGAGCCGATCACCGACACGGCCTCTTCCGCGCCGTTCCGCTCCACCAGCGTGTAAAGGCCGTCCTGCGGCACGAGGCTGTCGCGCATACGCCGGTCGGCCGGCAGCAGCCCGGCGCCGACGATGCCCCATCGCAGCGCGTCGGGCCGGCGCTCCATGAGGTCGTGCGTGTAGCGCGCCATGTGCGCGCGGTGGAAATTGCCGAGGCCGAGGTGGACGATGCCGGGCCGGACGGCCGACGGGTCGAAACGCGGCGCGCGGACGGGCGGGCGCAGCCGGGAAAGGTTCGCGCGGCTCAGCTCCACTGCGCCCATGCGTCCGGCGCCCTCCCCGGCGCCACCGAGCGCTCCGGCACCCTGGCGGCGCGGCGCTCATCGTATTTGTGTTCATTAAATCACGATGACTTAGTAATTGACAAGCGCCGAAGGCGGCCCGAAGCATCACCTTCGGCGTCGCGCGCGTGGTCACAACGCGCCAGGGAGGTCGGCGTTGAGCAACGCTCTCGGCGGGCAGGGCAGCAACTCCGCGGTCGTCCGCCACTTTAACGAACGCGTGATACTCTCCGCCCTGCGCAGGCTTGGCGAGGCGTCCAAGGCCGACTTGGCGCGGCAGGTGAACCTCACGTCGAACACCGCGGGCCAGATCGTCCGCGACCTGGAACGCCAGAAGCTCGTCCGCGCTTCCGGCAAGCGTGCCGGCCTGCGCGGCCAGCCGGCCACCCTGCTGCGCCTGGACCCCGGCGGCGCATACGGCATCGGCGTGAAGCTGGGCCGCCGCACCCTGGACAGCACGTTGGTGGACTTCGCCGGACGCGTGCTCAAGGCGCGGCGCCAGGAACGCGACCTGCCCCCTCCGGAAACGGCGCTGCGCCTGGTGGGCGACGCTGTCGCGGCCCTTCGGCGGGCGGTCCCCCGGACGGCGCGCGACCGCATCGCGGGGGTGGGCTTTGCGGTGCCGTACAACCTCGGGAGTTGGCGGCGGGAGCTGGATCTCCCGGCGGACGTTTCGGCGGCGTGGACGGGGTTCGACCTCGGAGCCGGCCTCCGCGCGGCGTTGGGCCTCCCCGTGCTGGTCGAGAACGACGGCACCGCTGTCGCGGTGGCTGAACTGTTTCAAGGGCACGGCCGGGAGTTGGACGATTTCGCCGTGGTCTATGTAGGCGCCGCTGTCGGCGGCGGCGTTGTGTTGGGCGGCGCGCCGCGTCGCGGCGTCACCGGCAACGCGGGCGACGTCGGGTTGATGCCCGTGCCGCCTTCCCGGCTCGCAACGGCGCCGCGGCCGAGCCGGGGTTCCGACATCTTGCTGAACCGCGCCTCGGTGAACGCGCTGGTCCGGCACCTGCGGCGGAACGGCGTGCCGGTGGCGACCAACCTGGACCTCGAACGGGCCATCCCGGCGCAGCCGGAGCTGGTCGGCGAGTGGTTAGAGGACTGCGCGGACGCCCTGGTCAACCCGCTGCTGTCGATATCCAGCCTCCTCGACCTGCAAGCCATCGTCGTGGACGGCAACCTGCCGCGCTCGCTCGTCGAGCGGCTGGTGGAGCGGCTGCGCGTGCTGTTGGCGGCCAACGCGCCCGAGGCGAGGAGGCCGCCCACCCTGCTGCTCGGCACGGCCGGGCGCGACGCCGCGGCGATCGGCGCGGCGCTGCTGCCGTTGCATTCGAGCTACGGCCCGCACCGGGAGGCGCTGTTCGGCCACTGAGGCGGCACGGCAAGAAACCGAGCGTGTGGGGCGAAACGACAGCCGGCAAGGACGGGGGCGCTCCGCCTCTGGAGAGGCGCGTCATCTCCAAGATCTTCCCGGGCGATCAAGCGCGTCGGCTTGAAGGCATGCGGCGGCGAGGTGCTGGCTCTGATGGGCGAGAACGGCGCTAACGTCCGCGCTGATGCGGATCCTGTCCGGGGCGTACCGAGCCGACCCGGGCGACGGGATCCTGATCGACGGGCAGCCAGTTGCGATCACCGACCCGATCGCGGCCAAGCGGCACGGCTTCGCCGTCTGCGCTGCGAAGGCAAGCCGCCGCGCCGCCGGCTCAGGTGTTCGCGTCGCCGCGCCCGTGCAAGGGGCGACGCGACAACTCCGAGTTGCGGTAGCCCGGATCGTCGGTGACCTCGCGTCCGATCCAGCACGGCAGGCGGAGCGGCTGGTCCGCGGCCGAGAGTTCCACCTCCGCCATGACCAGCCCGCCGTTGCCGCCTTCGAACTCGTCCACGTGCCACAACACGCCCGCGTCCCATACGTCGTGGCGCGTCTTCTCGACCAATGGCCGGTGGCACAGGTTTGCGAGCATCGCTTCCGCGTCCTCGACCGGGATCTCGTACTCGAACTCCGGCCGCGCGATCCGCCCGTCGCCCTTTATGGTGACGAAGGCGGCCGGCCCGGCCCGGCGCACGCGCACGGTGGGACCGGGACCGAGGGAAAGATAACCCTGGCGGTACCGCTGGTTCGACCGGACGAGCGGCCTCCACTTGTCGCCCACGACAAGGAACTTCCGCTCGATCTCGACCGGCATTGCCAACCTCGAAGCAGGCGCACCCGGCAAGTGCCGCGTCACCGACGGTCTGAAAAGCAGCGGCGCCGCCTTCTCACGCCGACGTGAGGAAAGGCGCCGGGGCGCGTTTGGGTCGCCCGTGTTTGCCGGGCAGCCGGAGCCGACCGGGCCCACGCCGGCGCCAAGCCGGCCGCCGCCGTTGCCTCGTCACGGCACCGGTCGCCGCCCGACGAATTCGAAGCCCGCGGCGATCGCCTCCTGCGCGTCCTGCGGCAGCGAAGCCAAGCCGGACCAAACGGGATCACCCGCGCCGCGGCCCGCTTCGGGCGCGCGCCACAGCCCGACGAGCCGCGCGGCGGTCGTGGCTAGGAAAGCGTCCGCGGCCGCGTCCGAAACCCGGCCGCGCAGCGCCGCTTCGCATTCGGAGGCGATCCAGCAGAGGGAATGGCCGGGGTGGAAGTTGTCCGACACCCGCAAGGCCTCGGCCTCGAAGCCTTCGAACCACGCTTCCAGGCCGTGGCGCGTGCAGTTGAAGAAGTGCCAGGGCGCCTCGTGGAGCGGTTGGAGGAAGGCGGTGCGGACGAGCACGCGCCCGCCCGGCTTCAAAACGCGCAAGATCTCCAGCGCGGCCCGCCGCGGCTCGCGGTAGTGCTCGAAGGCGTTGAGCGCGACCACCGCCTCGAAGGCTCCGTCGGCGAACGGCAGGCGGTGGGCGTCGGCCAGCACGTCCGTGTGCCGGAAGACCGCCGCCTCGGCCTCGACCACGTGCTCGAACCGCTCCGCCGTGCCGCCCGCGCTGAGGTGCAGCACCGGGCCGGCAGTCCCTTTGATGAGGGCGAGGGCGCTGTCAGGGAGGGAGTTGCTGACGTGCCCGTCCGGGCTGATCCGCGGCGCGTCCATGCCCGGGAAGAGCAGCGGGCGTCCGCGGACCAGAGGCCAACGCCGTCCGTCCTCGGACACCAGCGCGGCGCCGTCCGGGGACACGGCGAGCGTCCCGCCTCCCTCGGGGCAGCGCAGCAGCGGCAGCAGCCGCGCGAGCCGCTCGTACGCTCCACTCGCGTCGCCGTCGTAGGCTGGCGCGTGCTCCTGTGCGCTGGCCGAGGGCGGGGGGACGATGGTCAACCAGGGGTGGCGCCGGCTCAGTTGGCCCACCATGCCCCGCACCTTCTCAGGGTCCGTCATCGCGGTCTGGATCATCGAGGTGGCATGCACCCTGTACTGCGCCAAGGGTTCGCCGAGCACGTGCTCGCCCCGGAGGCCGTGTTCCGCCAAGCCGCACCAGAAGTCGAAATCCTCCCACCCGCTGCGCACATGGTCGTAGCCGCCGACCGCGGCCCAGGCCGCGCGGGCAACGAGCGCCATGGCATCGATGTAGTTGCCGTTCGACAGCCGGACTGGGTCGTAGCCGCGCGCGCTTATCAGGTCCGACCCGCCGCCGAACTGCTGGATGGTGGGGTAGGCGTAGGCCGCGCCGGATCCCTTGATGGCTCGCAGGCACGCCTCCACGCATCCCGGCAGCAACCGGTTGTCCGCGTCGAGCGGGAGCACATAAGGGGTTTCCGATAGGTCGAAGCCGACATTGCGCGTGAAGGCGAGGCCCGAGTTGGCCTTGTTGCGCGCCACGACCACGCGGTTGAAGCGGGACGAGCGCGATCGGAGCCAGTCCAGCACGACCGCGAGCGACTCGTCCGTCGAGCGGTCGTCCACCACCACGAGGTCCAAGCGTCCCTCGGTCTGAGCCGCGGCGCTGTCCAGCGCCTCGGCCACGTGCCGGGCGTAGTTGTAGAGCGGGACCACGACCGTGGCCTCGGCCGCGCCTAGCCGGTCGGTTTGGAACACCACCTCGTGGTCGGGCACGTGAACCGGCCGCGCGCGGTCGCCGTCCCGGCCGCGCAGCGTTCCGCGCTCGAAGGCCAGCGCCGCGGGCCTGCCGCCGCGCAGGAGGTCCAGGAGCGAGCCGACCTGTTCCGCCCGGCGCTCCGGGCCGTAGGTCCACAGCACCTCGCGGCGGGCGGCCCCGGCCACGCGGCCGCGGAGCGGGGCGTCGGCGACCAACCGCTCCAGGCTACGCTTCCAATCGTCCGGCGTGGACGCGAGAAAGCCCGTTTCGCCGTGCCGGATGGCACGGCGGTACGGGCCGGTCGGCGAAGCGATCGTCGGGACGCCGGCTAGCGCAGCCTCGAAGAACTTCAGCTCGCTCTTCGCCTCGCAGAAGGGATTGCCCGTTTCAAGCGGCGCGAGGTTGACGTCGAACCGCGCCAGTTCGTCGGGTAGCCGCTCCAACGGGACGAAGTTGCGCCACTCGATGCGGTCCTCCAGGCCGCGGAAGGCGGGGAACTCCTCGACATCGAGGATCGCGCGCGTGCCGTCAGGGGAGCGGAACGCCACGAGCCGGCACTCCGGCTGGGCGCGCAGCGCGGCGGCGACGGCGTGAGCGCAGAGGGCGAAGTCGCGCTGGTGGGTGCGTGAACCGCCGGCGTAGCCTATGCGCACCAGCCCGTCCGGCGGCTCCACCGCGCGGCGCCGCGCGGCGAGGCGCGACGTGGCGAAGGTGTCGTGGTCGAACCCGTTCGGCAGCACGCGGGCCGGCATCCCCGCTTGCCGCATGTGGGCGGCGAGTTCCTCCGTAGGCGCCAGGCACAAGTCGGCCGCTGCCATTGTGGCGCGTATGCGGGAGTAGTGGTCCCGGACCATGTCTTCCGTCAGGTCCTGGGAGCGGATGCCGTCGATAACGTCGCAGCGCGCCAAGCCCGGGTCCACCATGAGGTCGTCCACGTCGAAGACGACCCGCGCCCCGGCGCCGCGTGCCGCTTCCGCCGCCGAGGCGATCCCGTCGCTCCAGGACGCCCGCCAGATCCAGAGCACATCGGCCGCCCGGACCTCGTCCAAACGGCACGGGATCTCGTCGGGCCGCATCCAGTCGGTTTCGGCTCCCACCGAGGCGGCCGCGGCGGCGGGGCGGACAACGCGGTAGAGGTGCCCGGGCGTGTCGTGCTCCCCGGACACGAAGACGACACGCGTCCGTCCGCGAAGCCGGCCGCCGGATGCCGCGCGCGGTGGGGCGGCCTCCTGCGCATCGCGGACCGGCGCCGGCCCGGGCGCGTCCGCGGCGGCGCCGACCACGGCCGGCGGCGCGGCGGTCGGTGGCGCCGCATGTGGCGCCTCCTCGACGGTACGCGCCGCGGCGGCAGGCGCATCGATGGCGGCACGCCGCTCGCGCAACCTCCGCGGCAGCCGCATCGTCAGGGACCACCACCCGAGCTTCGCCCCGCCGCGCAAAGCTCGGCGGACTCCGTCGGGCATTCGCCCGCCGAGGCGGCGAATCGCTCCGGTCGCACGCCAAGCGGTCGATTGCAGGACGCCGTCACGCTCGGCGGCCGCTCGCCGCAGGGCGGCGCGCTCCTGTTCCAGCAAGGCGCGCAGCTCTCCCGCCTTCCCTTCCAGCACTGCGCGCTCCTGCTCCAGCGCGGCGCGCATCGCTTCCCGCTCTTGTAGCGCGGCGAGCAGCCCCTGCGCCTCCCGTTCCAGGCCGGCGCGCATCCGCTCCCTGTCTTGCAGCGCGGCGCGCAACGCGTCCGCTTCGGCGGCGGCTGCGTGTTGACGGGCCCGCGCTTCGAACGCCTCCTTCCGCGCTTCGGTCGTGCGCGCGGCGGCCCGCAGGCGCATGCCTGTTTCCGTCCGGATCTGGCGGTCGGCCCTGCCCCGCTCATCCGCGCGCGCGCGCTCCGCCGCCGCCGTCGCTTGCCGGCCGATTTCTTGGCCGAGCATCCTCTCGCGCGTGGCGGAGAAGCCCCGCTCCCCCAAGGCGGCGAAGCGCCGGCGCACCGCCGCGACCTCGGCCGGGTCGCCGAGGGCGCACAAGGCTCCTACGGCGGAAGGCACGCATCCGCCCACCGCCAGCACGCCGAGTCCGTGCCCGTGCAGGAACTCGAAGTTCGGGTGTTCGCGCCGCAGTTCCTCCCACAAGCGCCACACCCCGAAATCGCCCGTCCGCACGTTGGTGTCGTGGAACAGGACGACGCCCCGCTCGGAGAGCTTGGGCTTCCAACTTTCGAAGTCGTGCCTGACCGCGTCGTAGGTGTGGAGGCCGTCGATGTGCAGCAAGTCGATCGAGCCTTCGGCGAAGCGGCCCAGCGCCTCATCGAAGGAACAGCGGAGCAGCGCGGAGAAGCCGGCAAAGCGCTCGTCGTGGTAGGCCCGGAACTCGTCGAACACCTCGTCGCCGTATTCGCCGGCGTGCGAATCGCCCCGCCACGTGTCCACGGCGTAGCAGCGCGCCTCGACGGCGCTGCGGACGACCGCTTGGCAGAAAGCGGCGTACGACACCCCGGCGTGCGTGCCGAGTTCGACCACCGTCCGCGGGGCGGCATTGGCCACGATCCAGTGCGCGAACGGCACGTGCTGCCACCAAGCACTCGGCGTGCCCAACCGCTCCGCGGGCCAGAACGCCGGCTCCAGCGCGGGTTGGGCCAGCGCGCCGAGGCCGCCGTCCGGGGCGGGCGCCGACCTGTCGCGTGCCGGGGCGGAGGCGTTGTCGGGTGGTGCTGTGTCGATATCCATCGTGGCCTGACGCTGCTTTCAAACGGATGGTTGCCGGCTGGCGCGCTCCCGGACAAACGCGCCGCGGGGTGCCGCCGCGCGAACCCCGGCGCCGGTGCGGTCAGCCGTGGACAGGCTGGGGAACGTCCCAAGGATCGCGCGCCTCGCCCGCGTCGGCGGACGCCAGCGCGCGCCGCCAGGGCGGTTGGCGGCGCGGTGGCCCGGGCACCGTCACCGGCTCCGCGTGCAGGAGCAGGTTCGGGTTGTGGTAAGGGTCCTCGTCCAGCAGGTGCCCCCAGCGGCGGCGCATGAAGGCCCGCTCCGCGTTCGCCCGCGCCAAGCGGGCCCGATCGGCGATTTCATAGCCGCGGCTCGCGCTCTCCACATGGGTGAGCACGGCATCGGGCGTCCACACCACGCGGTAGCCGAAATCGACGACGCGCAGGCAGAGGTCGACGTCGTTGAAGGCCACAGCCAGCGCCTCGTCGAGCCCGCCGACCTCCTCGTACACCTCCCGCCGCAAGGCGGCGCACGCGCCGGTGACGGCGGACAGCGCCCGGGTCAGCGCGAGTTGCCCAAGGTAGCCCGGCGCGTCGCCGGCCGCGAAGCGGTGGACGTGCTCCGCCGCGCCGTCCGGGCCCAGCACCACGCCGCCGTGCTGCACCCGCCCGTCGGGGTAGAGCAGCTTGGCGCCGACGACGCCGACGTCGCGCCGCAGCGCGTGCCGGACCAGCGCCGCCAGCCAACCGGGCTCCACTACCTCGATGTCGTTGTTGAGCAGCACCAGCACGTCGCCGCGCGCCTCGCGGGCGGCCTCGTTGTTGAGCCGCGGGTAGTTGAAGGGCCCGGGCCTGCGCAGCACCCGCACGCGCCCGTCCTCCGCCTCCAGGCGCGAGAGCAGCGCCAGCGCCTGCGGCTCGACGCTGCCGTTGTCGACGAGCAGCAGCTCCAGCGGGCCCCAGTCGGTGGCCCGCAGCACCCCGGCGCAGACCTCTTCCAGGAGCGCCGCCGCGTCCCGGGTCGGGACGATGACGGAGACGGGCGGGAGCGGGTCGGGGAGCGGGTGGACGACCCTCAGGCAGCCCGGGGCCGACGGCGCCTCCTCGACGAGGGCGCCGGCCGCGCCCTGCGCGTCCAGGTGGTCGCGCACCGCCCGGAGGCCCGCCGCGCGGCAGCGCCGCCGGACGCCCGGGTCGCCCGGGGCCTCCGCCGAGCGCCGCCGGTGGCACAGCACCGCCGGGACGTGGCGGACGCGGTCCGGCGTGGTCGCCGCGGTGGCCCGCAAGGCCAGGTCCCAGTGCTCCGCGCCCGCCAGTTCCGGCCGCAGCCCCCCGATCCGCTCCAGGAGCGCGCGGCGGTACACCGCCAAGCCGCCGATGGAGTCGTGGGAGGCGAGCAGCTCGGGGCTCCACATCGGCTTGAACCTGGGCGCCTCCCTCCCCCCCGGGCCGAGGTCGTCCTCGTCGGTGTAGACGAGGTCCGCGTCCGGGTGGGCGGCGAGTTCCGCCGCCACCTCGTAGAGCGCGTGCTCCGGCAGGACGTCGCCGCGGCGCAGCAGCGCCACGAAGTCGCCCGACGCCGAGCCGAGCGCCGCGTTCGCCGCCGCGCAGGCGCCGCCGCCGCCCTCCTCCGCCATGCACAGCTCCCAATGCGGGTAGAGCTGCGCGCGGAGGGACGCGACGGTTTCGCGCGGCGCGGCCTCCGGCCCCCCGGAGGCCGGCACCACGACGGAAATGACGGGGCACCGGGGCAGGAGCGCGACGCGCGCGCGGATGGCGCGCCGGTCTTCCGCGGTCAGTGTGTCGTGCTCGCGGACCCAGGCCCGGTAGGCGTCCGCGGCGGGCGGCGCGGCGGGGACGTCCATCGCCCGGCGCTACCAGGCGCCGCCGCCGCCGGCCGCGTCGCGCAGGCGCGGCTGCCGGCGGTCCTTGTCCGACAGCACGGCGCGGTCGGCCCCCACCGGCCAAGGCAGCGCGAGGTCGGGGTCGTCCCAGGCGAGTCCGCGTTCGAGGCCGGGGTCGTAGTAGTCGCTGCACTTGTAGGCGACTTCCGTGTCCGGCTCGAGCGTGCAGAAGCCGTGGGCGAAGCCAGCCGGGACGTAGACCTGCCGCGCGTCCGCCGCGGACAGTTGGACGGCCGCGTGGCGCCCGTAGGCGGGCGAGCCGCGCCGGAGGTCCACCACCACGTCGAGCACGGCGCCGCGCAGCACCCGCACCAGCTTGGCCTGGGCGCGCGGCGGGAGTTGGAAGTGCATCCCGCGCACCGTGCCGGCGGCGGCGGAAACGGAGTGATTGTCCTGCACGAAGCGCTCGTCCACGCCGAGCGCCGCGAAGTCGCGCTCGCTCCAGGTTTCGAGGAAGGACCCGCGCCCGTCCTTGAAGCGGCGCGGGACGATGAGCAGGGGGCCGGGGAGACCCAGCGCGCGCGCCTCGAAGTTGCCGCTCGCCCGCACCGGCGGTGTCAGCACGTCCACGCCCTCGCCCTTTCCCAGCACGGAACAGGGCCGCGTTTAGACCATGGCGCCCCGCTTGTCATGGCGCCGACCGTCCGGCCGCGGACGGTGCGGGACCGATCGGGTCACGTTTCTGGCGACGACGCGGCGCCCGGCCGACTACGCGCCGTTTCGGCCGGCCGCCGCGTCGTCGTCGGCTGCCGCCGTCCGCTCGCGCCGCCCCGCGCTGAGCGGGCCGGCGCCCCCTCAGAGCGCCCCTTGCTTGTCCGGGTTCACCGGCTTGTCCTCCCGCAGCGCCCGCTTGCGGCGGCGGAGCTGCTTCGCCACGCGCTCCAGCGCCTGGTTGAAGGCGGCGTGCGCGTCGGCGTCCTCCGCGTGCCCCTCGAAGCGCAAGTCGCGCCCGGAATGGACCCGGATGGAGCAGCCGAACCCGCCCTTGCCGGTGCGTGAAAAGGTGACGGCCACGTCCTCTACGCCGCCGAAATACTTCGCCGCGACGCCCGCGAGCTGCTCGATGGCGTGGGTCCTGAGGGCTTCGCCCACGTCCACTCGGTGGCCCGACACGGTGAAGCGCGAGGTGTCGGTGGCGGCGGCGCCGCGTTGCGGTTCCATGCTGCGTACCCCTGAAGCGGCCGGGCCCGGGTTGGCCCGGAGATGCAACGCCCCCGCCCCGATGCCGTTCGCCGGGAACGGCGGCCGACCGCGGCCGTTGCCAGCACGTGGCGGAGGCGCGCCCTGCCGCGCGCGCCCTTTCTCCGGCGGAGATGCCCCATGCCCATCGCCTCCGCGGGCAACGCCCTCGTCCGCCATCTGCGCGACCGCCTCGCTGAAGCTGGCGCGCTGGACGGCTGGGAGGTCGAGGCGACGACCCTGCGCGAGGCCCGCGAAGGCGCGGCCGGCCGCCGCCGCGTCGCCCTCGCGCTCTGGCGCGTGCAGCCCGACGAGGCGGCGCGCGACGATCTGCCGGCGCGCGTCGCCTCCGAAGCCGACCCGCCCGATGGCGACGGGCTGGTGCTGCGCTACCTGTTGCTGGCGCGGGGTGACGACGGCCGGGCGGAGCAGACGATGCTCGGCCGCTGCATGGCGGTGCTGCACCAGCACCCGGTCGTCGAGGGACCAGGGGCACCAGGCGGCCTCGACGCGACGGCCCTGGTGGTCACGATCGAAACGCCGCCGGACGACACCTACCGCGCGTTGGCCGGGGCCTGCGGCGACCCGCCGCCCCTCGTGGTGCCCTACACGGTCCGCAACGTGCGGCTGCTCCCGCCGACCGTCGGCCGCGTGCCGGACCCGCCGGGAACGGAGATGCCGTGAGGCACGCGGCGGAACCTCCGTCCCGGAGTCCAGGCGATCCTTTGCGGCCCGGCCGCAGCGTCCCCCTTCCGCGCCGGCCTTCCCGGGCGCCTCGGCGCGCCATCGAAGCCCGTGGCGGGACACCGAGGCCGGGGCGGCCCGCGCCTCTCCCGACCACGAAGCCGCCGCGCCGGCCCTACCCGAAGGCGCCGCATTCGAGCGAGACCACGGCGCTGGCTTCGCGGATGGCGTCGGACAGGCCGCGCAGCGGCGCGACCAGCTCGGCCTGCTCGCGCCCGTAGCCCGCGTGGCGCGGGGCGGGAGGCTCGGCGAAGTCGAAGCCCGCGTCCGGGGGAGGCCCGGACGGGAAGACTTGGTCCAGCAGCGCCGTCGCCCCCGCCACGTCCAGCCGGAGCAGCCGCCGCAACAGCGCTTCGCGCGTGACGCCGTGGCGCGGCGAGAAGTCCGGCACGCCGACGGCGAGCAGCCAAACCCGGTGCATGAGGCACAGCCGGACGGCGTGGACGGCGAACAGGCGGTCGGGCATGCGCGGAGCCTCGCCCGGCCAGGCCGCGCGCAGCGCCGCGTGGTCGGCTAGCAGGCGCCGGAACACGGCGCGCGCCGGGTCGCCGAGGCCGAGGCCCTCCAGCGCGCGCGCCACCGCCGCCAGTTCGCCGGCCCGGCCGGGCCGGCGGGTGCGGGCGGCGCGGTCCAGCCACATGCCCGGGTCGAGGCTCGCCACGTAGCCGCGGAGCACGTCCCCGTCCGAGAACGACAGCGCCGCGCGTGCGAAGGCCATGGCGCCGGCGAAGCGCGCGCTCCCGCGCATCAGCTCGGCCAAGGTGTCCGGCTCGCGCGACGCCGCCTCGCCCAAGCCGTGCGTCACGTCGGCGAGGAAGCCGAGCTGCTGCAGCACGGCGTTGTTCGGGATGGCGCGCATCTCGCGCGCGTGGCGGATCTCGGCGGGCCCTCCGCCGTCCGACTGCCGCGCGGAGGGGCGGGAGCCGGTGCGGTCCAGCAGCGCCGGGCCGAAGGCGCCGAGCAGGGCGCCGTAGCCCGGGTCCTCCACCAGCGCGGTCATGGCCGCCCGCGCGCCGGCGAACAGGTCGGCGGCGAAGCCGCTCTCGTCCGTGTACACGGGGTCGGGCGGCGCGCCCCCGCCCCCATCCTCCGGCGGCGCGAAGGCGTGCTCGGCGATGCGCGCCACCGCGGCGTGCGCGAGGGCCGGCGCGCCGAAGTTGAGGAAGCCGTCGCCGCCCTGGAAGCTCGTCTCCAGCCGCGTGCGGATGTTGTGCCGCGCGAAGGCCGCGCGTGCCGCCGGCGGGTGCAGGTAGGCGAAGCGGGCGGACAGGCCTTCCGGGTGGCCGCCGCGGCCCAGGCCCTCGCCGTGGGTGTCGAACAGCACCACCTCCAGGTCCGCCAAGCCGTGCTGGGCCAGGAGGTCGGCGACGCGCAGCTTGAGCCGCTCGATCAGGTGGCTGGCCGGGATCTGGCCGACGTAGCGGCCGGAATCGGAATAGCCGAGCTGGAGGCAGAGCCGCCCGACCCTCCGCAGGTACCCGCGCCAGTGCCGGCTGCGCAGCGCCTCCTCCACCACGCGCTCGCCCCGGCGCTCCAGCGCTTCGGCGGTCTCGAACAGCGGGCTGATCTCCACCCGGTCCTCGACGCCGCACAGCCGGGCGAGCAGCAGCGCGGCGAGCAGCGTGTAGCCGCTCTCCGTCTCGGCGATCAGGAAGCGCACGGGCTGGGACGCGTCCACATGCTTGGCGATCTGCGCCACCGTCATCACCAGCCGCAGCGCGCTCGCCTGCTCGGTCATCAGGCCGCCGAAGTCCACCGTTTCCGGGCGCGCGGCCGCCAGCGCCTCGTCCACCGCGGCGAACAGGGCGCGGCGCCGCGCCGGCGAGCCGGGCGAGCCGGACAGCTCCGGGAAGCGCAGCCGCGCGGCGTTGTGGATCTGCGCCGCGTTCAACCGCGTGTGGGTGTGCGCCAGCGAGAGGCCGTGCGCGGCCAAGCCGGCGCGGGCGACGCAGAGCGCGAGCCGCGCCCCGTCGTCCGGCGCCGCCGCCAGGGCCGCGGGCACCATGCCGAGCAAGGGCGCGGGCGTGGCCATGGCGGTGTCGCGCCGTTCGACGAGGGCGCGGGCGAACGCCTGGACCGCCGCGGGCTCGGGGTCGCCGGACGGAGGGCACGCCGCGATCTGCGCGCGCACCGCGTCCCGCGCGGAAACGGCCCGGTCGCGCAAGGGCGCCGCGCAATCCGCGGGCAGCGCCGCCATCTGCGCCGCGAAGCGGGCGAGTTGCAGCTCCTTCATCCGCAGCCGCAGCCGCAACGTGTCCTGCCACCCGATGTCGGTGCGCCCGTCCGTGTCGTAGCCGACCCAGGAGGCGAGCAGGACCGGGCGGGGCTCCACCTGTGTCCAGCGGTCGGGCCAAACGGAACGCGCCTCGGAAAGGAACGCGGCGGCCAAGCGGTCGAGGGCGTCGCGCCCGGCGGCGATGGCGGTGGCCGCGCGTTCGAACTCGATCTCCAGCGTCGGCGGCGCGGGCCGGAGTGACGGCGGCTCCGCCGCGGCGGTTCCCCCGCCGCAGGCCAAGCCGACCAACGCGTCGGCCGCCGACGGGGACAGCGAAAAGGTCGGGTGCGCGGTGAACACGGCGGCGGCGCGCGGGCGCTCGCACGCTTCGCGAAACGCTTCGAACACCACCGGCGGGCGGCGGGCGTCCGGCCGCGCGACGCGGGCCGCCACCGCCGCGAGCGCGGCGTCCGCGGTGCCCGCATCGGTCCCGCCGACTCCAGCCGACAGCCGCGCTGCCCGGTCGCGGAAAGCGGCCCGGCCGAGCAGGTCCAGCACGGCGGCGAGGTCCCCTATGGAAAGCTCGCCGTCGTCCAACCGTCGGCTCAGCGCCAGCGCGACGGCCAGGGCGGGGCTGGCGAAGGGGTCGCCGGCCGCGGCTTCGCGCGCCGCGGCGACCAGGCCCAGGAGGTCGGTTTCGGGGTCGGCGGGCGCGGAGGGTGCGTTGCGGTCCATCGGCGCGTTTCTCCTCGGCTCGTGGCCGGAGCCGAGCAAGCCGCGTGCCGGAGCTTGGCGCCGGGCGCGGTCCGCGTGGCGGACGGGGTTATTGCCACGCGGACGCCCGCCGAAGCGAGCGGAGTCCGCTACCGGGGTTCCACCGGCGGCACGCAGGCACCCGCCTCGTCCGCCGCCAAGCGGCGCGCCTCCCCGGCGTCGCGCGACACGCCCAGGAGGCAAGGCCGGGGCCGGATGCGGACCGCCACGAAGGCGGGGATGCGCCCCGGCGCGTCCGCGCGGTCCGCGGCCGCCGAGTAGTAGGCGGCCCTCGGGGCGCGCCGGGCGTCGCGCAGCACCACCAGCGCGTCGCCGCGCGCAGCGCTGACGCGCAGCGGCGACGCGTCGGCGAACCATTGCCGGCGCGCGACCGGATCCTCCAGGCTGGCGACCGGCGCCCGCGGCCCGTCGCGCACCACCGGCCAGGAGGCCGTGTCGTCCGACAGCACCGCGAACCACACGCCGGGCGCGATGGCGCACCGCCGAGCCGCGATGCCCGGCCGGTGCAGGGGGATGTCGAGCCGCCGCGCGTCACGGATGGCGGCGCAGTCCGCGAAACGCCGCGGTGGATCGGCCTTCAGCTCCCCCGCGCGCGCTTCCGGGACCGCCACGAAACAGCAAGCGACGAAGGCGGCCGCCGCCGCCCCGGCGTTGCCGGGACGCCTCACGACGACGGCCGCGCCGCGCACTCCCTACGCCGCTTTCTGCCCGAGGCCCGGAACGTCCCCGCGCAAGACCGCCATGGTCTTGGGGCCGACCACGCCGTCCGCCGAAAGGCCGTGGCGCGATTGGAAGTCCACCACCGCGGCGCGGGTCTGGGCGCCGAAAACGCCGTCGGCGGTCAGGGCGATGCCGAGGGCCTTCGACAGCATCTGCTGCAAGGCCATCACCTCGGCGCCGCGGTCGCCGAACTCCAGCAGGCTGTCGGCCACCGACGGCGGGGCGCCGGCGCCGGCGCCGAGTTGCCCGCTAGCCTGCCATTCGCGCACGAGTTGGTCCGAAGCCTCGAAATGCATCGCGTCCTCGGTCGGGAAAGCGGCACCCCAGAAGAATTTGTGCCGGTTGAAGTGCTTGTGGATTTGCAGCAGGCCCATCTGCGCCCGGTCGTCGCCGCGCCGGTCGAGCACCCGGTCGATGGTGAGGTCGATGGCGCACCCCCAGGAATGGTTGCTGATGGCGCTCGTGCTGCCCCGCACGAAGCGGCAGCACAGCATGCCGGCGGTGCCGAGTCGATCGTGGATGTCCCGGTCGGCGGCCTTGACGTCGGCGAAGATCGCGCGGAGCGCGGCGACCGCCGGGCGCAGTCCGCGCACCCTGAACGGCCCGACGTCCTCGCTGACGAGGAGGCCGGCCACGCGCTGGTTCGTCGGCTCCTGGCAGTCTTGGGAGTAGCTGCCGCGCGGGTTGCCCAGGATCGACAACATCGTCGAGTTCCTGGCGCCGCGGAGGTCGCCGTTCAAGTTGACGCGCGACGCGTCCAACCGCACCGTGTCGGTCCACTGCGACATGTGTCCACCCTCCCCGCCCTGCCGCCGCCTCGGCGGCCGATGCATCCATCGCCCGATCTTCGCGCGCAGCATGAGCGGGGGATGTGAGCGGGAACACCGTGCGGCGGGACGCCGCGGCCGGCCCGCCCCGCCCTGGCGTGCCCTGGGCGGGGCGGACGGCAACCGGCGGCCTCAGGCGAGGCCGAGGGACCGCAGTTGCGCCAGCACCTGCGGCGGCATCCCGGCGGGGACGCCGAAGCCGAAGCCCGGCTGGGCCGCGAAGCCCGCCGCCCCGGGGAAGCCGACGCCGGGGAAGCCGGCGAACGGCCCGCCGAACCCGGCTCCGCCATTGGCCAGGGTCTGGCCCATCAAGGCCCCGAGGGCGCCGCCGGCCGGCATGCCGCCGGCCAGTGCGGCGATCACCGGCGCGAGCGCCTGCAAAAGCGCGGCGTCGGTGGGCGCTTGCGGAAACTGCGCCGTTGCGGCGGGGCCGGCGGCGACCGCGCCCGCCGTCTGCGCCGGCGCCGCGGCCAAGGCTCCCAGAGCCCGTGTCGCCTGCGGCAGCCCCGCGCCGCCCCTCGCCGGGTCGGCCACCATGGGCGCGCAGGCGGCTACGAGCAGTTGGAACAGCGAGTCCACGCGCGCCGCCGTCCGCGCCCGGAGCGCCGGCTGGTGGAACGCCGGGTGGTGCGCCAGCACCAGCGCCGCCAGCCCGGTGACGTGCGGCGCCGCCATCGAGGTGCCGTCCCAAGCCGCGTAGCCGCCGCCGGGGACGGTCGAGACGATGGCGACCCCCGGGCCCGACACGCGGATCTGCGGGCCGAAGCAACTGAACCGCGCCGGGAACACGCCGTTCAGGCCGACCAGCTCCGTCACCACGGTCCGCGCGTGCTGGCTGTCGGTCGGGAAGCGCTGCTCCTGCCCCAGCGCGGACACGGACAGCACGGTGGGCAGCGTCGCCGGGAACTGCACCGGCCCGCTGGAGTTGCCCGCGGCCACGACGCATGCGACGCCGCGCTGCCTCGCTTCCTCGATCTTGTTCTGCACCAGCTCGGAGTGCTCGCCGCTGCCGAGGCTGCAATTCACCACGTCGATCTGCCGCTCGATGCAGATGTCGAGCGCGTCGATGAGGCTGGAGAAGCGCCCGCCCGGGAACACCTTGAAGATGTGCACCTCGGCGCCCGGCGCGAAGCCGCGTACCCCCTGCCCGGCCGAGGCGGAGCCGGCGATCACCCCGGCGCAGTGCGTGCCGTGCGCGATCTGGTCCCGCGCCCAGGTGGATGTGTTCCCCTGGTTGGTCAGGTCGATGCCGTTCTTGATGTGCGCGAGCAGCGGGTGCGTGTTGTCGCAGCCCGAGTCGATGATGGCGATCTTCACGCCCTGGCCGGTCAGGTGCGACGGGATCTGGCCGAGGCCCATGACCTCCTGCCCCCAGCCCAGCATTGGCTGCGCCGGGAAGTTGGGGAAGGTGGCCGACAGGGGTTGCAGCACGATCGTGTTGATGGCGGAGCCGTTCAGCGCCGGGCGCTCGATGAAGCGCTCCCAATGGTTCGCCAGCGGCTTGACGTAGAGCGAAAGGATCGTGCTCGGCCGCTCGCCGAACACGGCGACGGTGGCCTTGCCGTTGCGGTCCGTGACGCCTTCCCCCGTGAACCTCCTGCCGGTGAGCGTGATCTGCGCGCCTTCCAGCGGCTGGTGGTCCGCGCCGACGACGCTGAAGTCGAAGGAGATCTGGCCGAGTTCGAAGGAGCCCGGCAGCGCCGCCGCCGCCGTCGCGTCGGCGCCGCCGGCCGGCGCGGGCGCGAGCCCGTGGTGGTTCAGGACGCGGTTGCGCTCGGCGACGAACGGGGCGCCGGCGCGGGACGCCGCCTCCAGCTCCTTCCCGAGTTCGGGCGACGTGGACGCGACCGCGATCTCGGCCGCGCCGGCGCCGGCGGCGAAGAGCCCGACGCCGCGGGGCTTGAGCCGGCACATCTCCCTGTAGCCGGGCAGTTCCCTGAACTTCTCCAGCACGTTGGTGAGGACGGCCGGCGCCGCCAAGGGCGTGAGCGAGCCCGGGACCACGCGCGGCCCGATGATGTACTGGGTTTCGCGCGTGCCGACGGCGTTCTCCGCCGCGGCGCTTCCGCCCCCTTGCGGGGCGGCGTCGGGCGCGGGTTGCGCGCCCGGGGCGCGGCGGGCGGCGCCGGCCGCCGTGCCGGATGATGCGTCCTTGTCCTTGGGGTCGGCCATGTCGGGTCTCCTCAGTTCGGCGTGTCGCGTTCACCAGGGCGCCCGTGGCCGGATCGCCGGCGAGGCGGGCGGCGTCAGTACCCGAGCGGCGCGTCCGGCTCGAAGATCAGCGCGTCGCCGAACTCCGAACGGAGGGCCGCCGCGGCGCCGGGCGGGAGCGAAACCTCGAGGCGCTTGGCGGACGCCGCGTCCACGTCCGGGACGGTCGCGCCGGGGATCTGGCGCGCCCGGGCCTGGAAGCGGACCAGGGCCTCGGCCCCTCGCGGGCCGGGCGCCCGCGGCGCCACGAGGAAGTGCTCCTGCTCGGAAGGCTTGTGTTGGTTCGTCATGGGGTGGGGCGCGTCCCGATCGCGTGGGGTTGCGGAAGCCGGAGCATACCGCGCCGGCGGCGGCGGGGGGCAAAGGGCCCTCCGCCATCCGCGCGATGTGTCCGGCCCGGCATCCCGGGCGCGACCGCGTCATCGTCCCCTCCTGCCCGCCGCGGCGCCGGCCGGCCGTGCCGGGCCAGCGCCGCGCGCGCTCCGGCCACCGCTTAGAACGGCAGCCCGTAATGCTGATGGGTAGGCATGGTGGTGAGGATCGGCGGCCTCTGCTTCAGCCAGTTCTGGAGGAAGCCGAGCCCTTGCGGATCGAGATCCGCCGCCTCCTGGCCCGCCACCTGCGGCTGCGCCGCCAGGGGCAGGAACTGCCGCACGGTGTTCACCGCGTTCACCGCCTGCTGCGCCGTGCGCACCGCTTGCTGGGCGCCGCGGACCAGCTTGCCGAGGCTGAACCCCATCGGGTCCAGCTCGGGCGGCAGCATCGCCATCGGCTGCGGCCCGGCCGCGAAGGGCAGCATCGGCCCGACCGTGCCGAGCACGTTGCCGAACTGCTGCCCGAGCTGCTGGTGGCCCAGCCAACCGCCGAGCGTCCCGCCCAGCGACGGCCCGAGTTGGCCGAGCAGGTTGCCGACCGCGCCCTGCGGCGCGAACTGCTGCTGCTCCGGCCCCGCCGCGAGCGGCAGGAACTGGCGCACGGTGTTCACCGCGTTCACCGCCTGCTGCGCCGTGCGCACCGCCTGCTGCGCGCCGCGGACCAGCCTGCCGAGGCTGAACCCCATGGGGTCCAGTTCCGGCGGCAGCATCGCCATCGGCTGCGGCGCCGCCCCGAAGGGCAGCATCGGCCCGACGGCGCCGAGCACGTTGCCGAGCTGCTGGCCGAGCTGCGGCTGGCCGAACATCCCGCCCAGGTGCTGTCCGAGGGCCGGGCCGACCTGGCCGAGCAGGTTGCCGACCGCGCCCTGCGGCGCGAACTGCTGCTGTTGCTGGCCCGCCCAGGCGGCCTCAGGCCCGGCCGCCAGGGGCAGGAATTGCCGCACGGTGTTCACCGCGTTCACCGCCTGCTGCGCCGTTTGCACGGCCTGCTGGGCGCCGCGGATCAGCCGCCCGAGGTTGAACCCCATCGGGTCCAACTCGGGCGACACCTGGCCCGCCACGCCGCCGTCAAGACCGTTGCCGGCCGCATCGGGCGTCGCCGCCAAGGGCAGGAACTGGCGCACGGTGTTCACCGCGTTCACCGCCTGCTGCGCCGTTTGCACGGCCTGCTGGGCGCCGCGGATCAGCCGCCCGAGGTTGAACCCCATGGGGTCCAGCTCGGGCGACACCTGGCCCGCCGCCGGCTGCTGCGGCGCCGCCCCGAAGGGCAGCATCGGGCCGACCGTGCCGAGCACGTTGCCGAGTTGCTGGCCGAGCTGCGGCTGGCCGAACATCCCGCCCAGGTGCTGCCCGAAGGCCGGACCGACCGCCCCGATCATGTCACCGATCGCGCCCTGCGGCGCGAATTGCTGGCCCGGGTCCGCGCCGAAGGGGATCACGCGGCCCAGTTGCCGCCCGAGCATCCCCCCGACGACGCCGCCGGCAGGGCCGGCGACCATGCCGCCGACCGGCCCGGCGAGGGCCCCGAGAACTTTGCCGAAGATGCCCTGTGGGTCCATCTGCGCCGCACCGCCGTAGTACGACGGCCACGGGTTTTCGGGCGCGTAAGCGCTGCCTGACATCGCTTCGTCCTCCCTCAACGGCTTGTTGGGCACGACCGCGGCCGCCGATGCGGCGACGGGCGTGTCTGCCTGGCGAGCGGGCCGGGGGAGTGGTCGAAGCGACGATCCGACCCGGTCACACATACCCAGCCTCGATCGCAAGGCCAGGATAGCACTCTGACACTACAATTCATATGCGATTTCCTTTTGTTACGGTTACATATTCCGGTCGGAACCACCCGTTCGGGTGGATCGGGGGCGGCGTCCGTGCGTTCGCGTCGGTGACCGTGCCGCCCCGGCCGGCCGCCGCCGCGGCGTCCGCGTCGCAAGCGGACGCGCAACCCCTGGAGCGGGCCGCAAGCCCGCAAGCGCTGGGAAAGAGGCTCGAACGAGAGAGATGGACCTGCCGCTCTACGCCGCCCTCGGCGCCGCCGCGCCCCCGCCGTCGCACGGCGAGGCGCCCGCCTCCTCCTGGGAGGCCGCGCCGCCGCTGCCGCTCGACGAACCGCCGCGCCCGGCCGCAACGCCCGTCGAGATCGGCGCGCGGCTCTGGGGGCCGTTCCAGCGGCTCTACATGGAAGGCAAGGCCGGCGGGCACGCCTACACCATCGCCACCGGCGCCTTCGAGGCATGTCCCTTGCCGGACGGCGAGATGCGAATCTCCACCCACCTGCACGTCCCCGGCCCCGAGGGCGTCGGCGTGGTCGAGCTGGCGATGGTCCGATCCGCTTCCGGCGAACTGCGCGATACCGAGATGGCCGAGCGCCCGGGCACGCCGCTGGACCCGGCGTCGCGCGAAGCCTTGGCGCCGGGCCTGTCCCGCTCCTTCGGCGGCTTCCTGCGTCGCCAATCCTTGGCGACGGGCGACGCCTTCTCCATCGGCGGCGGCACGGGCGCCCTCGCCTGCCGCGTGGTCGGGTCGTCGGGGTACCGCGGGCGGCCGGTGCTGTTCGTGCGCTGCGCGGGCGCGCAGCCCATTGGCGTGGACGGCGGGTGGTCCGGCGTGGTCGCATCGGACGGCCACGCCGCCGTGGACATCGAAACCGGCGTCGTCCTGCTGAGCCACCTTGAGGGGCGGATCGTCTCCGCCGCGGCGCCGTGCCAGGCCGCTGCCGCCGGCGAGGGCGCCGGTCCGCTGTTCAGCGTGCGGTCGTGGTTCGCGCTCGAAGCGAGCCCGGAAGGCTGACATGCGTGTTCCCCGCGCGGCGGTCCTTGGTGACGCCGCGCGGGGACCGGGGTAGCAGCGCGCCGGCCGGGGCCGCTGTGCGGTGGCTCACTGCCTGGGCGGCGCGAACCCGGCCGCGGTCCGCCGCGTTCCCCCGCGACACGGAAGGGGAGACGCCGCCGCGATGGCCGACGCAGGGAAGTTGGACCCCGGAGGGATCAGGAACCGCATGGCCGTCGTGGGTTCCGACGGGCGGCACGTGGGGTTCGTGGACAAGGTCGAGGGCGAGTGGATCAAGCTCGCCAAGGACGACCCGCAACTGCCCGAGGGCGCGGAGCACCGCTTCCTGCCGCTCACCACCGTGGCCGGGCTCGACGGCGGCCTCGTGCGCCTTTCCATGCCGGCCGAGCAGGCGGGCGAAGCCGTGGAAACCGAATCCGACATGGCGCGCAAGCGCGACCTGCGCCTGGAGGAAGGCCGCGGGCCGGGCCAAGTGGAGCCCGACAGCCCGCACGGCAGCCGCGGCGCCAAGCACGGCGGGCCGAAGGGGCAGCGCGAGCACGGCATGAGCGGCCAAGCCCCTGGCCCGCCGGGGCAGACCTCCTTCGGCGTCCACGGGCCGGCGGACGGCAACCCTGCGCCGGACGCGCAGCGCCGCCGGTCCTCGCCCGAGACCTGAACCAGGAGCACCGCACCATGCAGCAGCAACAGCAACAGCAACAGCAACAACTCGCGGGGCAGATCCGCGAGCACATGGAGGTCGTCGGCTCCGACGGCGGCCACGTCGGCACGGTGGACAAGGTCGAGGGCAGCCGGATCAAGCTCACCAAGAAGGACGACCCGGACGGCTCCGGCGCCCACCACCACCACCTCCCGCTCGACGCCGTGGCCTCCGTGTCCGGCAGCCAAGTGCGGCTCAAGGCGCCCGCGCAGCAGGCGAAGCAGATGGCAGCCCGCGGCGGCGGGACGGACGAAGGGATGGGCGCCAACGCCGGCGTCACCGGCGCGGGCACCATGGAAGCGGGCCAGATGGACATGGCCGGGGGCCGCGGCCCGGACCTGGGCGGCATGACCGGCGGCACGAACCTGCGCGACGGGGTGACCGACACCGGCGCGGCGGCCGGCGCTTCCGGCCTGTCCGGCGACACCGCCCCGGGCACGATCAGCGGCCGCGAGGCCGGCGGAGTGGGCGGCTCCATGCACCCGGGCGGCGGCGGCGGCACGAGCGGCCGTGGCACGGGCGGCGGCACGGGCGCCTGACGCCCGCTCGGCGGACGCGGGCGCCGTAGCCCGGCGCGGGCGGTCGGCGCCACGCGCGACGGGAGGAGGCGCCGCGCGGCGCGGTGACTTGCGCGCGTGCGCGCCCCGGTGCCCACTGCCGCGATGAGCTTCCTCTCCGCCTACCGGCACGGCTTCGCCCGGATCGCCGCCTGCACCATCCGTTCGGCGCTCGCGGACCCGGCGGCCAATGCCGAGTCCATCCTGTGCGTCGCGCGGAAGTGCGACGCCCGCGGCGCCGCGGTCGCGGCGTTCCCGGAACTCGCGCTCTCCGCCTATTCCATCGAAGACCTGCTGTTGCAGGACGCGCTGCTGGACGGCGTGGAGCGGGCCGCGGCCGGGATCATCGAGGCTTCGCGCGGGTTGCTGCCGGTGCTCGTGCTCGGCGCCCCGATGCGCCACGCCGGACGCGTCTACAACACGGCGCTGGTTGTCCACCGCGGCCGGCTGCTTGGCGTAGTGCCCAAGAGCTACCTGCCGAACTACCGCGAGTTCTACGAGCGGCGGCAAACCGCCCCCGGTGACGGCGCGCCGCCCGGCGACGCGCGCTTCGCCGGCCAGGCCGCGCCCTTCGGGTCCGACCTGCTGTTCGAGGCGGAGGACGTGCCCGGCCTCGTCCTCCACACCGAAATCTGCGAGGACTTCTGGATTCCGGTCCCGCCCTCCTCGCTCGCCGCGCTGGCCGGCGCGACGGTGCTGCTGAACATCTCCGGCAGCCCGATCACCATCGGCAAGGCGGACACGCGGCGGCTGCTCTGCCAGTCGCAGTCCACCCGCTGCCTCGCTGCCTATGTCTACACCGCCGCCGGCGCCGGCGAGTCCACCACCGAGGTTTCCTGGGACGGGCAAGCGGAGATCTTCGAGAACGGCACGCTGCTCGCCGAAACCGAGCGCTTCCCCACGGAAGCGCGCATGGCGGTGGCGGACGTGGACCTCGACCTCCTGCGCCAGGAGCGCATGAGGATGGGCACCTTCGACGACAACCGCCGCGCCATGCCGGCGGCACAAGGCTTCCGCCGGGTCGGCTTCCGGCTGGACCCGCCGACGGGCGACATCGGCTTCGAGCGCCGCGTCGAGCGCTTCCCCTTCGTGCCCGCCGACCCGGCGCGGCTCGAACAGGACTGCTACGAGGCGTACAACATCCAGGTCGCCGGCTTGGTGCAGCGCCTCACCGCCGCCCGCATCAAGCGCGTGGTGATCGGCGTCTCCGGCGGCCTCGACTCCACCCAGGCGCTGATCGTCGCGGCCAAGGCGATGGACCTGATGGGCCGGCCGCGGACCGACATCCTCGGCTACACCATGCCCGGCTTCGCCACGAGCGAGGGCACCAAGGGCAACGCGCACCGCTTGATGCGCGCGCTCGGCGTCGTGGCCGAGGAGCTGGATATACGCCCGGCCGCACGGCAAATGCTGTCCGACCTCCGCCATCCCTTCGCGCGCGGCGAGCCCGTGTACGACGTCACCTTCGAGAACGTCCAGGCGGGGCTGCGGACCGACTACCTGTTCCGCGCGGCCAACCACCAGGATGGGATCGTGCTCGGCACCGGCGACCTGTCGGAGTTGGCGCTCGGCTGGTGCACCTACGGCGTCGGCGACCAGATGTCGCACTACAACGTCAACGCCGGCGTGCCCAAGACGCTGATCCAGCACCTCATCCGCTGGGTCGTCTCCTCGCGCCAGTTCGACGACGCGGTGGGGGCGACGCTGGAGGCGATCCTGGGGACCGAGATCTCGCCTGAGCTGGTGCCGGCCGACGACAGCGGCGCGATCCAGAGCACCGAGTCCAAGATCGGCCCCTACGCGCTCCAGGACTTCAACCTGTTCTACACGCTGCGCTTCGGCTTCCGGCCGTCCAAGATCGCCTTCCTGGCGCTGCGGGCCTGGAGCGACGCGGGGCGCGGCGATTGGCCCCCGGGCTTCCCGGCCGAGCGGCGCGGCGCCTACGCGCTGCCCGAGATACGCCGATGGCTCGAAGTGTTCCTCCAGCGCTTCTTCGGCTTCAGCCAGTTCAAGCGCTCCGCGATGCCGAACGGGCCGAAGGTGGCGGCGGGCGGCTCGCTCTCGCCCCGCGGCGATTGGCGGGCGCCCTCCGACGGCAACGCCAACGCTTGGCTGGAGGAGTTGCGGCGCAACGTGCCGTCGGAATAGCGCGGCGCGGCGCATCCCGACGGCGCTTCGTCCGTTGTGGGCCGCATGGAACAAGGACACCTCCAGCACGGGCCGCTGGGCGAGAACTGCGCCCACCTCTGCGTCGACATGCAGAACCTCTTCGTGGACACGGACTGGCACACGCCCTGGATGAAGCGGGTGCTGCCGGTCGTGGAGCGCATCGCCCGCGCCAAGCCGGACCGCACGGTCTTCACCCGCTTCATCCCGGCCGAGCGCCCCGGCGAAGGCGAGGGGACGTGGCGCCGCTACTGGGAGCGGTGGTCGTCCATGACGCTCGAATCCCTGCCGCCGGGCGCCGCGGACCTGCTTCCGCCGCTCAAGGCGCTGGTGCCGCCGGCGGAGGTCATCGACAAGCGCGTCTACTCGCCCTGGGTCGGGTCGGACCTCCACGAGCGGCTGCGCGCGCGGGGGGTGGACACGCTGGTGGTTTCCGGCGTGGAGACCGACGTGTGCGTGGCCGGGGCGGTGCTGGGGGCCGTGGACCTGGGCTACCGCGTGGTGGTGCCCACGGACGCCATCTGCTCCTCGTCCGACGAGACGCACGACGCCCTTCTGACGCTCTACCGGCGGCGTTACGCGCAGCAGGTGGAGACGGTGGTTTCGGACGAAATACTGCGGGCTTGGGGGTGAGGCGCGGCGTTCGGGCTGAGGGCGGGGCGGCGCTTCACCCGGCCGTTTCGCGCTCGCGCGGCGACGACGGCGTGGGCGTGGCGACGGTGGTGGTTTGGCCGTCGGCGGGCTGCTCCTCGAGCACGCGCCAGATGCCGCCGACCAGGACCTCGCTCGGGCGGAAGCGGCTCTTGTACGACATCTTGCGGCTCTCGGGCACCCAGTAGCCGAGGTAGACGTAGGGCAGGTTCAGCGCCCGGGCGCGCGCGGCGAGCCAGAGAATCGCCCAGGTGCCGAGCGAGCGCCGCGTCTCCTCCGGGGCGAAGAAGGAGTAAACGGCGGAAAGGCCGTCGGAGAGCCAGTCGGTGAGGCAGGCGCCGAGCAGCGCGTCCGCCCCGTCGCGGAACTCCACCATGCCGGTGGTGATGGGCGTGTCCTCCACCATGGCGCGGTAGTCGTAGAAGCCCATGGCCGCCATGTCGCCCTCGCCGTGGCGGGCCTGTTGGTAGCGCTGGAACAGGGCGAATTGCTCGGCGGTGGCGCGGGCGGGCAGCTCGGCGCCGCGGACGTCGGCGTTGATGCGCTCCAGTTTCCGTTGCGCCCGGTTGAGTTCGACGTTCGCGGCCTGGACGCGGATGGGGATGCAGGCGTTGCAGCCGGGGCAGACCGGCGAATAGGCGATGTTGTGGCTGCGGCGGAAGCCGGCGCGGGACAGGCGGTCGTGCAGCGCCTCGGCGTCCGAGCCGGTGAGCTCGGTCACGATCTTCCGCTCCGTCCGGCCCGCCAGGTATGGGCAGGGCAGCGGCGCGGTGGTGTAGAAGAACTGCGGGCGGCGGTTGGGTCGGTGGAGCATCTCTGCTGGCGTTTCGGCGTCGGCGGGAGTGTCGGCGGGCGGGGAGCGGGAATCAACCTCCGATGCGCGCGCCGGTTCGCGAGGACAACCGGTCACGGCGTCGGCAGGAGCCGGAACCGGCCCCCTTCCCCGCCGTCCGCCGGGGCGCGGCCGAGCGACACGGTGCCGCCGTCTCGCCACGCCGGCAACAGGTCGCCCCAGTGCCGGGACAGCGGGTGGGCGGATTGGCCGGTGGCGATGACGGCGAGCGTCCGGTCGGGATCGGCGAGGTCCGCAACCAACCGCAGGCCGGCGCCGTGGACGTGGCGCCAGGAGGCCGGGCCGGCGCCGCGCATCCCGCCGCGGCTCACCGTTTCCTCGTCGCCGCCGGTCGGCGCTTGGAGGCGGGTCCAGCCGCCGAGGAGGGGGACGAAGCGCAGGATGGGGTGTTCGAATCGCGCGACGTGGACGCGGCCCCAGCGCCACGCCGCGGGGTCGGAGCCTTCGGTGGCTTGCAGTTCGGCCACGGCGTCCCGCAGCGCGCGGGCGGCGAGCGCGGGGCAGTCGCCGGCGCACCAGGGCGCGGCGGCGCGGCCATCGGGCGAAAGGACACGGCTCAGGAACTCGGGGCCGCCGGCGCCGGGCGGGGCGCCGCCGTTCTCCAGCGCGAGGCGGCGGGCGGCGCGCATCCAGGCGTTGAACAACAGCGGCTCCGGCCGGTCGGCGGCGATGTTCCCGTCCCAGGCGAGCAGGAGGTCGCGGGCCTTGGCGGCGGCGGCGTCCTCCGGCCGCGGCGACTGGCGCAGGACCGCGTCGGGCGCCGTCGCCAGTTCGCGCGCGAGCAGGGAGACGGTGTCGCGCTGCATGGCGGCGAAGTTCGGCGCGTCGTGGCGTTCGCGGGACGCGAGCATCTCGCCGATGCGGCGGAAGCGCCAATCGCCGAACCAGTCGCGGCCCAGGTGGACCGGGTGGCCGGACGGCGAGACGCGGTTGTTGGCGTTGGCCAGCGCGCCGCCGGGCGGGTCTTCGGCGTGCGGCAGGGCGTCGAAGGGCACCCAGCCGGCCCAGTCGTGCGAGCCGTCGGCGCCGGGCGCGGGGAGCGCGCCGTCGCCGGCGCGGCGGATCGGCGTGCGGCCGGTGAGCGCCATTGCGATGCCGCCGGCGGCGTCGGCCATCATCAGGTTCTGAGGCGTGCCGGTGACGAGGGCGGCGGCGGCCTTGCCCTCCTCCACCGTGCGGGCGCGGTTCAGGGCCAGCAGGCCGGCGGCGGAGGTGTCGTCCGGCGCGAGGTTGGCCATCGAGACGGCGAGGATTCGGCCGCCGGCGCCATCTGGGTCGAGGTCGGAGATGACGGGGCCGTGGCGGGTTTCGCGCACGCGGAGGCGGACGGGGTCGCCGCCGCGCACCGCTATCGTCTCCTCGCGTACCGTGAAGGGGCGCGGGCCGTCCGGCGTCGCGTAGGCGCCGGGGCCGGCGGGGGTTTCGACGAACACGTCCTGGGTGTCGGAATGGGTGGTGGTGAAGCCCCAGGCGAGGTCGCGGGTGCGGCCGATGACGATGCCGTGCACGCCGGGGCTGGTGGCGCCGGCCATCATCCGGCCGTCCGCCAAGTCGATGCGCGCCAGGTACCAGAGCACCGGGGCGTTGAAGCCGAGGTGCGGGTCGGAGGCGAGCAGCGGCGCGCCGGAGGCGGAGCGGGCGCCGGAGACGGCCCAGGCGTTGCTCGCCGAATCCGGCAGGGTGCCGGGGCCGGGGAAGCGCGGCAGCGCGGCGAGCAGGCGGGACAGGTGGGCGGGGTCCGCGTCCGTTGCGGCTTGGCCGTTCGGGCCTGGCCGTTGGCGGTCCTCCGCGCCGTGCCCTCGTTGCGATCCGTCGGGGCGGTGGCGCGCGGGCGCGGCCGTGATGGTTTCGGACGAATTCGTGGGGAGCGCGCGCGCATCCTTGCGTGGCGGCGCCCCGTCGCCGGCGGTGGCGGGCGCGGGGAGCGCGTCCGGGCGGCCGGGGCTGTCGTCGGCGGGCCAGAGGTCGGACAGGCGTTCGGGTGGCAGGATGGCGGCGAGGCGCGCGTGCTCCAGCTCCTGGCGCCAATTCCCGGACAACCAGAGGCCCATCACCTTGCCCCAGAGCAGGCTGTGTTCCGGGCGCCAGGGCTCGGGGGCGCCGAGCGGGATGAACTCGGGCGCGGCGAAGCGGCCGCGTTCGGCGATCCAGGCGTTGACGCCGGCGGCGTAAGCTTCGAGCACGGCGCGCGTCTCGGCGGGTAGGATGGCGAGGTCGGCTTCGGCGCGACGCAGCAGGCCGAGCGTGCGGACGAAGCGGTCGTTCATCAGCATCGCGGGGCCGGCGAGTTCGGCCAGGCGGCCGGAGGCGCCGCGGCGCATCATCTCCATGGGGAACATGCGGTCGCGCGCGTGCAGCCAGCCGAGGGCGGCGGCGGCGTCCTGCTCCGTGGCGGCGGCGATGCGCGGGATGCCGTGGCGGTCCAGCGCGACTTCCACGGGGGCGGAAAGGCCGGGGATGCGAGTGGCCGCGTGCGAGGGCGGCAGGCTCCACCAGAGCAGGCCGGCGGCGGTGCCCGCGGCCAAGAGCAGAACGGCGGCGAGGCCGAACAAGACGCGGCGCAACCGGCGCCGGCGCCGCGGGCGTGTGCGGACGGCGGCCATGCCTGCCTTTCGCGTGTGGCGTGGCCGACGATGTGGGGCGGGCGGCGGGGCTGTCCACCACGGCGGTGCGGGCGGCCGGCGCGCGGCGGCGCCGTTCGCCCGCCCGCTCGCGCCGCGGGCCATGCCGAGCGGGCCTCGCCGGGCGGCAGCCGTTGTTGCCGGGCGGCGGGACGGTGCCGCGCCGTGGCCGGTGCGCTTCGGTGCCGCGTTGGCGGGTGAGCGCGCGCGGCGCGGCGGCGGCGCCGTCCTTCACCACGGGGCCATGCAGCGGTTGATGCGCCGGCCGCCGCTGGCGGCCCAGAGCAGCTTGTTGGCGGCCCGGAGGAAGTCCGGGTGGGGCATCATCGCCCGGGCCGCCTCGAGGCCGCGTTGGCGGAGGCATTCTTGGACCGCGCGGAGGCGGTTTTTGACGAGTTCGGACAAATGGGGGTCGGGCAGGAAGACGGACGGCGCGCGCAGGGCGGAGAAGAAGCGGAGGCGGCGGGCGAGCACGACGCCCTGGACGCCCAGGATGCGCCAGGCGCGGCGGTAGGTGCGGCAGATCCAGGACTCCAGGCGGCGGAGGATGTCGATGCCTGGGCGGTCGGGGTCGGCGAGGGCTTGGAGCAGCTTGGTCCAGAGGCCGGCTTGGGCCCAGCGGCGGAACTGGCGGGCGCGACGGTGTCCGGCTTGCCGAACTCCGGCGCGAGGGCGCGCCAGGGCGGCAGGTGGCGCTGCCGGCGGGCGGCGAGCCAGAAGATGGCGTCGAGCCGGCCGCGGGGGTCGCGGACGGGGCCGTTGTGGCGGACGACGAAGGGGGAGAGGACGGCCCACTCGTCGTCGGAGAGGGGCTCCCAATCGCGCCAGGTGGTGGAGTGGCGGCGGCCGTTGGCGAGGCGGCGGCGGATGCGGTCGCGGGCCGCCTCGGCCTCGGCGCGGACGCGCGCGAGCATGGCGGCGCGGGTTTCGGTGGTGGCGGCGGTGTGGGAAGCGGGTCCGGTCGGGAGGGTGATGTTGGTGGCTGTCATGGCGGGGCGGCCGCTGCTGCGTTGAACGGCGGAGCAGAGCATGGCTACGGGACGGAAGTAAAGAATATCTTCCTAGTAACTCCAAAGCCTCTTCGATGGAGCAAGCCTCAGGCGATGGACCTTCCGTCAGCGACGGTCGCGTTAACGACGACAATGTGGCGCACTGCCGCGATGAAGCATTGCGGTGAGTTAAACACGCTGCCGAAAAAGGTTGACGAGCCGGTTGTTGGGTCGGTCCGCAGCAACAGCAAGGCGGCACGGGAGGGCCACCGTAAATGACTGCCCTTGAGCGCCGAGGCGCTGGACGTTGCGTAGCGTCCAGCGCCTCGGCGGTCTGGTGGATGCAAAGCGGCTCGGTTCAGGATTGGAAAGGCTTGACTTGCATATACAAAATGTATATACATTCCTTATGTGTGCCGCAGAAGCACATGCCCAAACACGGAGCCCACTGAGGATGTTTAATAGAAAGCGCAACGAATTCTCGGATCGAGGACACACTCGGAATGGACTTCGAATGGGACGAGGCCAAGCGAATCGAGAACATTGAAAAACACGGCTTCGACTTTGTTTCAGCGCTGCGGTTGTTCTCGGGCGATCACACGCGCAAGCGCGCGCATGACGGCTGGGGCGGCGAGGAGCGCTGGATGGCCACGGGCATCATCCACGGGCTGTACGCCACCGCGATCTACACGTTGCGCGGCGAGATCATCCGGATGATCTCGCTCCGGAGGGCACGCGATGAGGAAAGAAGACACCATCAAGAAGTATTCGGCTGACGAGCTGCTTCGCATGGCGGAGCGCGGCGAGGACCGGACGGACCTCACCCGGCTCAAGGCCATGTCCGAGGCGGAGTTGGAGCGGTCCATCGCCGCCGACCCGGATTGGCGCGACGTGCCCCGGGATTGGTACCGGGGTGCTGAAGCAGTCACGCCCCGGGCCAAGGTCCCGGTGTCCATCCGCCTGGACGCGGACCTTGTGGAGTTCTTCCGCGGCCAGGGGCGGGGATGGCAGACCAGGGTCAACGCCATCCTGCGCGCCTACGCCGAGGCCGTGAAGGCGGGTTAGCCCGCGCGGTCCGCCTTTCCGGCGCGAGGCGAGATCCGGCGGCAATCCGTCGCCCGGCTCGGGCGGGTTGCCGGCGCCGGCCCGCGCGAGGATTTCCATCGCCCGCGCGGGGTTGGAGCGCGCCGCGCGCCCGGCGAATTAGCGTTCCCCCTCCATTTGCGAACCGGCGTCGGCTGCGGCGATGGAGAGCAGGTACTTGTTCAGGCTCACGCCCGCCCGCTCGGCTTGCGCAGCAACCGCGGCCTTGAGGTCGCGTCGGGTATGCGGAGGGGACGGCGCCCGCCGGAGCCCCCCGTCACGCCTTGAGGCCGAGCTTCTTCACCATCTCCGCTTCCTCCTTCGCCATTTGCCGCGCGAAGACCGTGTAGTCGGCGCTGTTCTTGTACATGATCGGCATGTCGTAGCGGTCGAGCACCGCGGTGTGCGACGGGTCGTGCAGCGCTTCCTTGAAGGCGTCGTGCAGCACCTTCACCACGCCGGGGTCCATCCCCTTCGGCCCGGCTAGGCCGTAGGGCGAGGCCGAGACGATGTCGATGCCGGTTTCGCGCAAGGTCGGCACCTGCGGGAAGCGCTTGGCGCGCTCCTCGGTCCAGGTGACGAGCAGGCGGAGCCTGCCGTCCTCCACGAGCTGCGCCCAGCCGGAACTGTCGGCCAGCGCGTCGGTCTGGCCGCCGAGCAGCGCTTGCAGGTTGTCGGAGAAGCCGCGGAAGGGCACGTGCGTCCAGTCGATGCCGCGCTTCTCGGCGATCTGCTCCATGGTGATGTGGAGCGAGGTGCCGGCGCCCGGCGTGCCGTAGTTGACCTTGCCGGGGCTGCGCTTGGCGTGGGCCAGGAACTCTTCGAAGGTCTTCCAGGGCGACTCGGCCCGCACCACCACGCCGAACAGGTAGCCGGTGAGGTGGACGACGTAGGTGAAGTCCGCCACCGGGTCGAAGGGCGGGCGGGAGGACATGGCGGGGTAGCGGAAGACGCTGATGGGCATCTGTGCCAGGGCGTAGCCGTCGGGCCTCTCGTTCAGCAGCGCCTGGGCGCCGAGGATGCCACCGGCGCCCGACTTGTTTTCCACCACCACCGGCTGGCCGAGGCGCTTGGAGGCGGCGTCGCAGAGGGCGCGCATCTGCACGTCCGTGGTGCCACCGGGCGCCCAGGGGACCAGCATGCGGACGGGGCGGCTCGGGAAGGCACCGGATTGGGCCACGGCGGGGCGGGCGAGGCCGTGCGTCCCATCGGCGACGGCGAGCGACGACCCTCCCAGCGCCAGGGCGGCGCGGCGGCTGATGCGAGCGGACGACATGGCGTGCGCCTCCGAGTGTTTTGTTGCTTGACCGGCTTCACGGACGGCCGGGTGCCGCGGGCCTAACGCGCGGGGCCGCCACGGACCACGCCGGCGCGGGGCGCGGGCGATCACGCCCACGTCATCCAGAACGGTCGCACCGGCTTCGTTACGAAAATTTGAAGGTTCCGGAACCGCTTGGAGGCGGTTCAGCCGCCGAAGTATTTTGTTGCGACAAAGAATCTTGTTAACCTGTGGTTGTTCCCTGCTCCAGCGGAGGCGTGGACGATGGTCCATAGGTCGCGCATAGCACCCCCGTCCGACCTGCGGTCGCTGCGGCAACAAGGCCGCGCGGGCCGGCCTCACCCGGTCCAGGCCGCGCTGAAGCACGTCGTGGCCGCCGTCCTGTTGGCGGGCGCGTTCTACGCGCTACCGAAGGTCTTCGGCCCGGCCTTTTTCCACGACCAACTCGGAGGCGCGTTGTCCGCCGCCGCCGCTGCCGGTGAGTGGGTGCGGGCCGCCCTGGTGGCCGCCTTCGAGAGCATCCCCGTGCGGTGAGGCCGGGACGCCCGGGGGCGCTTGGCCCTCTTCGGGGGAGCCGGGTCCGGGCAGGGCCAACCGCAGCAGGAGGGTGACGAGGCCCGCCTCCTCCACCGCCATCGCCGCTTCGGCGGGACCGAACCACCGCCGTTGGCGCTGGCGCCACTCCGGCCACTTGTCCAGCAACCGCTCCACGCGCAGCGGGAACACCCGGACCGAGCAGGCCGTCAGCCGGTCGCGCGGGCCGCGCTTGAGGTAGTCGTAGCGGCCGATCGCCCGCCGCGCCACGTCGCCCACGACGCCCGCCTCCTCGAAGGCTTCCTTGGCGGCCAGGGCGTGCGCCGAAAGGCGCTTCTCCATCCAGCCTTTCGGCAGCACCCAACGGCGTGTTTCGCGGCTGGTGACGAGCAGCACCCGGAGCTCGCCCCCTTGCCAGGTGAAGGGCAGCGCCGCGCACTGCCGCCCCCGCCTTTCCCTGCCCTCGCCGGCCTCTCTGCCTTTGCCGGACACGCCGCCCGCTCTCCCAAGAAATGCGCCAGGGAAGATATCCCATACCTTATACGCGCTTGGCGTCCAAGTCGCTCAAGTCGTTCAACCAACGCGGCAGGGCGCCCTGGCGCCGTCCCACCCGGCGTCAACCCACCGGCCCACCGCCGCGCCGGGTGATGGCGACAACGCTCGGGCGCGGTGGTCGATCCGGCAGGAAATCGGGCCAGCGGGTGGAGGGCCGGTCGAAGCTGCTGTCCGGGTCCTCGCCCGGGTGCTGGATGGCGAGGAACAGGGTCGTGTCGTCCGGCGTGAAGCGCGGGCCGCAGACCTCCGCGCCGGTTGGGGCCTGGTAGAAGAGGCGCGTCAGCGCCCTGCCCCGCCCGGCCGTGTCGGCGGCGTAGAGCCCGTCCACCAGGCCCGCGGCGTCGTCGGCGCCGTCGGTGGCGATCCAGATGCGGCCGCGGCTGTCGAAGGCGCAGTTGTCCGGGCAGGACAGCCAGCCGACGTCGGAGGTGGCGCGGTGGTACTGCGCGCCGGGGTCCACGCCGGGCTTGCCGCCGGCGATGAAGATGTTCCAACGCGCTTCCGGCGCGGCGTGGTCGGGCGCGCCCGCGGCGGCGGGCGGCGGGACGATCTCCAGCACGTGGCCGTGGACGTTGCGCGGGCGCGGGTTGGCAGCGTTCACCTGCGCTTCGGTGCGCAGGACGTTGTTGGTCAGCATGACGTAGACGCGGCCGTTGACGGGGTTGGTTTCCACGTCCTCGGGCCGGTCCATAGGCGTGGCGCCGAGCAGGTCGGCGGCGCGGCGCGTTTCCACCAGCACGTCGCCCTGGCCGGTGAAGCCGTTGGCGGCGGTGAGCGGGCCTTCCCCGTGGACCAGCGGCAGCCAGCGCACGGTGCCGTCCGCCTCGAAGCGCGCGACGGAGAGCGTGCCCTCGTCCAGCAGGTCGCGGTTGGCCGCGGGGTCGTCCGGGTTCCACGGGCGGGCGGTGACGAAGCGGTAGACGTACTCGAAGCGCTCGTCGTCGCCGCTGTAGAACACCACGCGCCCGTCGGGGGCGAGGGCGTGGGTGCAGCCCTCGTGCTTGAAGCGGCCGAGCGCGGTGCGCTTCACCGGGACGCTGCCGGGGTCGTAGGGGTCGAATTCCACCACCCAGCCGAAGCGGTTGGGCTCGTTCGGCTCGCGGTCGAGGTCGAAGCGCGGCTCGAAGCGGCCCCAGGTGTAGACCCCGGCCTTGGTGATGGCGTAGCGCTTGTAGGCGTCGCGCTGTTCGCCCGCCTCCGCCGCCTCGCCCGAGAAGTAGAAGTTGAAGTTCTCCTCCGCCGTCAGCACCGTGCCCCAGGGCGTGTTGCCGCCGGCGCAGTTGTTGAGGGTGCCGAGCACGCGCCTCCCTTCCGGGTCGGCGGAGGTGCGGAGCCGCGGGTGGCCGGCGGCGGGGCCGCTGACCCGCATGGGCGTCCCGGCGGTGATGCGGCGGTTGAAGCGGCTTTCGCGCACCGGCGCCCACCGCCCGTCCCCGCCGCGCTTCACCTCCACGACGCTGGCGCCGTGCGCCATCATCTCGGTGCGCGCCTGCGCCTCGTCCACGCGGCGCCGCGACTCCAGGAGGCCGGCGCCGAGGCCGGGGAACATCAATTGCGTGCTGGCGTACTCGTGGTTCACCACCAGGACGCCGTGGCCGCTGTTCCGGCTGCCGCGGGGCAGCGGGAAGAAGTCCAGGTAGTCGCAGTTGTAGCCGAATTGCCGCGCCTGGGCCTCGGCGCTCTGGCGCAGCGGGTCGAACTCCGGCGCGTCCGGCAGGATCGGGTCGCCCCAACGCAGGACCGTCTGGATCTCGTGGCCCTCGGCCACCGCGTCGCCTTCCGCGCTCTGGTGGCGCAGTTCCGGGAAGCGGAGGGAGGAGATGCCGGCGCCGGGCGTGTTGCCGCTGCTGTGCGCCGCCGGTTGCGCCGCCACCGCCGCCGTGGAGGACAGGAGGCGCTCGGCCAGCCCGGCCGCGGCACCGGCGCCGAGGAGGCCACGCAGCGCCGCCCGGCGGTCTAGGCGCCGCGCGATCACCTCGCCTATGGGGCGGCGCGGGTCGGGGTTGCTCCCGATGTCCTCGATCTCGACCGGCTCGCCGGGCGCGGCCCCCTGCGTCATCGCTTCGATCTCCGGCCGCCGGCGCTTCGGTGCCGGAGCGGCGCCGGACGGTTCCGCAATCTAGTGTGCGCCAGCGCACGGCGCGAGGCTCGCCACGGAAGTATCACGCGCCTTGGAAGGCGCGCGCCGGCCAGCGCGGTCGCGGCCGCGCCGGCACGGGAGGGGCGGCGATGGCGGTCACGGGCGACGCGGTGACGGGGCGGCCGACGGCGCTGCCCACCCGGAAGGTGGCGGCCGGCGGCGCCGCCGGGACGATGGCCACCATGGTGATCTGGCTCTACGACACCTGCGGCCTCCCCGGCGCGCCCATCGCGCCCGAGGTCGCCGCCACCCTGGCCACGGTGGCGACCTTCGCGGCGTCCTACGCGACGCCGCCGGCGCCTATCGAGACGGTTCTGCCGGACGAGGACGAACTCCCGCTACAGCATTTCGGCTGACTCGCCGGCCGCGAGGCGGGTGCCGGTTCGGCGCGTCGGGCCGCCTGGGCCTTGCTCGCCGAGGCCGCACGCGCGCCTTGCCCCCGCGGCATCCGGCCGGCCTGCCCGGCGGCGTAGCGGTCCGGTCGCCGGCCCGCGGCGGGCCTTCGCCGTTCGTGCGCCGGTGCCGAGTCAGGCCTTGTCCATGGGTTCAGCCCCGGTACTGCTCGTCCGTGACGTGCTCCATCCAAGTGACGGCCTTCCCGTCGAGCCTCTCCTGGATGGCGATGTGGGTCATGGCCGTGTCCGGCGCGGCCCCGTGCCAGTGCTTCTCGCCGGGCGGGAACCAGACCACGTCGCCCGGCCGGATCTCCTCGACCGGCCCGCCCTCGCGCCGCGCCCGTCCGAGGCCGGACGTCACGATCAGGGTCTGGCCGAGCGGGTGGGTGTGCCACGCGGTGCGGGCACCGGGCTCGAAGGTGACGTGGGCGCCGGCGGCTCGCCCCGGGTCGGCCGCCTCGAACAGCGGATCGACGCGCACGGCGCCGGTGAAGTACTCCGCGGGCCCCTTGCCGGACGGGCGCGACCCGGCTCGCTTGATCTCCATCACTTCTCCCCTTCGCTTGTCCGAAACCCAGGTTGCGGCCGCGAGCGCCGGTCCGGCGACCAGGGCCCGTCGGCGCCTGAGCCATTCGAGTGCGTCGACAAAGCGCAGGACGCGACGGGAGGGGCGCCGTCTTCCCGCGGCGCTTATCGACGGCGCGCCTGTCCTTCAGCCGCGTCCGCAGCCGCTCCACCGCGCCGGGGCTCCAGACGCGCTCACGGAAAGCGTCCCGTACGCGCCAGTTCCTTCCAGAGCACGGCCGCGATGGTAACGTTCACCGTCGCGTCCTCGATGTCGCGGAACACCGTGTCGCAACCCTGGAAGGGCGGCAGCGTGTCGACGCCGCGCAGGATCACCCGCCCGTTCGCCTCCAGGCGCGCTTGCGCCACGATGAAGCCGCCAAAGAGAACCAGCCAGCCCGGACTGCGCTCCAAGCCGAAGACCGCCTGCCGCCATGAGACTCGCGGAAAGCGGCGGTTCGCCGTCCCTGCCCCATTAGTGCAGCCTCCCACTTGGCCGCCGACACCGCGGTCCGCTCCTAGGTGGGACGACGCGCCCGGTTGCCGAGGCGGAGGCGCGGCCGGTCTGCTGCTCCGGTAGGAGACAACGCGTGGGCGCACCGATGGATGCCGCATCGTACAAAAATCGTGCATGCCGGCCGTTCGGGTACTGCCGCATCCGTTGCCAGGCGTTGCCGGCAGCCCAGGAGGTGGCAAACCCTGGCCCGCGGCGCCGGCCGGGGGTGCCGCCGGCCCGGGCGCCGGGCAGGAACACCTTGCCGGAGTCGGGCGCGCGGGCGTTTCGCATCGCCTTCGCCCTTCGCCGAACGCCTGCTCGTGCTGGCCGGGGCGCGCGCCCCCCGCCCACCGGATCGCAGGCGGATCGCACCGCAACCCGCCGGGGTCGCGCGCCGTTCGGCGGGCACGGCGGCGGCGGGCGCCGCCGGCACCAGGGGGAGATGCGGTATGGACGAAGTCACCAAGCTGATGGTGGAGCAGTTGCGCGACGCCTACAGCGCCGAGAAGCAGGGGCTGCGGGCGATGCCGCGCGTGGCCAAGAAGGCCACCTCGCAAGCGTTGAAGGAAGCGTTCCAGATGCACGCCGAGCAGACCGAGCACCAGGTCGAGCGGCTGGAGCAGGCGCTGGAGAAGCTGGGCGCGCGGCCGGGGCGCAAGGTCTGCGAAGGGATGCGCGGCCTCATCGAGGAGGCGCAATCCGAGCTGGAGGACCACGACAAGGGGCCGATCCTGGACGCGGTGATCGTCGGCGCCCAGCAGCGCATGGAGCACTACGAGATCGCCGCCTACGGCACCATCGCCGCGCTGGCCAAGGCCGCGGGGCAGCAGGAGATCGCCGACCTGATGGCGCAGACGCTGCAAGAGGAGAAGCAGGCGGACGAGAAGCTCACTCAACTCGCCGAAAGCGAACTGAACCCGGCGGCGATCCAGAGCGGAGCCCAGGGGGCCGAGGCGGCGGGCGGCAAGGGCGGCGGGAAGCGCTCCTCCGGCTGAGCCGGCGCTTCGCTGCCGCGTGCGGAAAGGTCGGCGTCGTTGCTTCAGCGGCGCCGAACCGCCCTCCTCCGCACGGGTTCTGGCCGCGTCCGGACAGCGGAGGTTCCATGTTCTACAGCGACGGCAAGCTGTAGTACCCGGTGCGGGTCGAGCGCCCCAACCCCGGCTTCGCGCGCGCGTCTCAGCAGGCTATCGGCGGCGTGGAGGGCGAGATCCGCGTCATGATGCAGCACATGTTCCAGGCCTGGGGCAGCCGCGGGCCGAAGAAGTACCGCGACATGCTGCTCAACACCGGCACGGAGGAGATCGGCCACATCGAGATGCTCTCCACCGCGGTGGCGCTGAACCTCGAAGGCGCGCCGCTCTCCTTCCAGGAGCAGGTGTCGAACGACCCCGTGGCGGGCGCGGCGCTCAACGGCGTGAACATGCGCCACATCCTCCCGGCCGGCCTCGCCGCGACGCCGGAGAACTGCAACGGCGTGCCTTTCAACGCGAGCCACGTCTACGCCAGCGGCAACATCGCGGGCGACATGTACGCCAACGTCGCGGCGGAGGCGACCGGCCGCGTGCTGGCGACGCGGCTTTACAACATGACGGACGACCCGGGCATGAAGGACATGCTGGCCTTCCTGATCGCCCGCGACACCATGCACCAGCAGCAGCGGCTGGCAGTGATCGAGGAACTGGGCGGGTACGAGAAGCAGCTGCCGATCCCGAACTCCTTCCCGCAGGGCGAGGAGCGCCGGAAGTTCTTCTACGCCTTCTTCGTGCACGACACGGCGAAGGAGGTGCCGGAGGGACGCAGGACGCAGGGGCAGTCGCTCGACGGCAAGGGCCAGTTCAAGCCCATGAGCTCCGAGCCGCTGGGCGAGGAGCCGACCTTGCAGAAGCCGCGCCCGGACAGCGGCGCGCAAACGGACCAGATGGGAATGGGCTCGTCCATCGCCGCGGCGGCCACCAAGCTGGTGGGCGGCGGCAGCATGGCTTGACACCGGGCGGGGCGTTCTGGATCATTCCCTCTGAGGGGCAGTCCGCGATCGCCCCGTGAGGCCCCGGCCCAAGCATCGCGTCCGCGCTTCTTGCGAGTGGACGCCCATGCCCTCTTTCAACGAGATCACCGTCGCGCAGCTCGGCCGCTTGATCGGCCTGCCCGACGCCCTGGCCGTCATCGACGTCCGCACGGACGAGGACGCCGCGGCGGACCCGCGCCTCGTTCCCGGGTCGGTGCGCCGCGACTGGCGGCGGACCGGCGAGTGGGCGCACGGGTTCGCCGGCCGCCGCGTCGTTGTCCTGTGCCAGCGCGGGCTCAAGCTGAGCCAGGGCGCCGCCGCCTGGGCGCGGCACGAGGGGGTGGAAGCGGAAACCCTGGAGGGCGGCTTCGAGGCCTGGAAGGCCGCCGGGGCGCCGTTGCTGCGCGCCGATCGCCTGCCGCCCCGCGACCCGGCCGGCCGCACGGTCTGGGTCACGCGGCACCGCCCGAAGGTGGACCGCATCGCCTGCCCTTGGCTGATCCGGCGCTTCGTGGACCCCGGCGCCGTGTTCCTGTTCGTCGCGCCGTCCGAGGTTTCCGCGGTGGCCGAGCGGTTCGGCGCGACGCCCTTCGACGTCGAGGGCGTGGAGTGGAGCCACCGCGGCGAGCTTTGCACCTTCGACGTGATGCTCCGCGAATGGGGGCTGGAAACGGAGGCGCTGTCCCGCTTGGCGGGCGTCGTGCGCGGCGCCGACACGGCGCGGTTCGATTTGGCGCCGCAATCGGCCGGGCTGCTCGCGGTGTCGCTCGGCCTGTCGCGGATGCACAAGGACGACTTGGCGCAACTCGACGCGGGCTTGGCGGTTTACGACGCCTTGTACCGCTGGTGCCGAGACGCGGTGGACGAAGCGCACAACTGGCCGACGCCCGCCAAGGGCGCCGTCGCCTCGTGAACGTCGAGCCGCCGCGGGCCTTCCCGAGCTTCGCCGATGCGGTCCGCGTGTGGTTCCGCATCGGCTGCCTGTCGTTCGGCGGGCCGGCGGGGCAGATCGCGCTGATGCACCGGGAGGTGGTGGACGAGCGCCGTTGGGTGTCCGACGCGCGCTTCCTGCACGCGCTGAACTTCTGCACGCTCCTGCCGGGGCCGGAGGCTCAGCAGCTCGCCACCTATCTCGGCTGGTTGATGCACGGGGTGCGCGGGGGACTGGCGGCGGGGCTGCTGTTCGTCCTGCCGGGCGCGCTGGTGATGCTGGCCTTGTCGGCGCTGTTCGTCGCCTTCGGCGCCGTGCCGTTGGTGGCGGCGCTGTTTTTCGGGCTCCAATGCGCCGTGCTGGTGCTGGTGGTCGAGGCGCTGCTGCGGGTGGCGAAGCGGGCGCTGCACGGCGGCGTGCCTTGGGCGGCGGCGGGGGCGGCCTTCGCGGCGCTGTTCCTGTTCGGCCTGCCCTTCCCGCTGGTGGTGCTGGCGACGGCGGCGGTCGGCGCGCTGCTGCCCGGGCGGT
>NZ_BAAAFZ010000007.1:122564-177728 GCF_039523795.1 Craurococcus roseus
GCCGCCGCCGGCGCACGGGAGCGCGAAGGACGGGCCGCCGGCGCTGCTGGACGCGCTGCTCGCGCGGGAGCCGGGGCGCATCGCGCGGCTGGCGGGGGCGGCGCGGCGGGCCGGCTTCGCGGCGCTGGCGCTTTGGCTGCTGCCGGTGCTGGCGCTGCTGCCGGTGGGCGGCGTGTTCGCCGACGTGGCGTGGTTCTTTTCCAAGATGGCGGTCTTCACCTTCGGGGGCGCCTACGCCGTGCTCGCCTACGTCGCGCAGGAAGCGGTGGAGGGCTACCGCTGGCTCTCCGCGGAGCAGATGCTGACAGGGCTGGGGCTGGCCGAGACCACGCCGGGGCCGCTGATCCTGGTGTTGCAATTCGTGGGCTTCCTCGCCGGGCACCAAGCGGCGGGCGCCGGCTTCTGGGGCGGCGCGGCGGGCGCCCTGCTGACGCTCTGGGTGACATTCGCGCCGTGCTTCGCGTGGATCTTCCTCGGCGCGCCCTTCGTGGAGCGGCTGCACGACCAACCGCGGCTCAAGGGCGCGCTGGCGGGGGTGACCGCGGCGGTGGTGGGCGTCATCGCCAACCTCGCGCTTTGGTTCGGGCTGCGGGTGCTGTTCGGCGCGCTGCGGGAGGTGCGGGCCGGGCCGCTGGCGGTGGACGTGCCGGTGGCGTCAAGCCTCGACCCGACGGCGGTGTTCCTGGCGGCGCTGGCGGCGTTTTGCCTGTTCCGCTTGCGCTTGGGCGTGGTGGCGACCTTGGCCGTCGCGGCGGTGGCGGGCTTGGGGGTGAAGCTGGCGACGGGCTGACCGCGCCCGGCGCCGGTGCGCGGCGGGCGCATGGCGGGCATGCCCCGTTCGGCGGTTGGCGGCGCGCCGCGGTGGCGGCGACCATGCCGGACCGAGCCGAAAGGGAGACGCCCGCGATGCCGGCCTACCGTTTCGTGACCGTGGACGTGTTCACCGACCGCCGATTCGGCGGCAACCCGCTCGCCGTGTTCCCGGACGCGCGCGGGCTCTCGGGCGCCGACATGCAGGCGCTGGCGGCGGAGTTCAACCTGAGCGAGACCACCTTCGTCCTTCCTCCGGAAGATCCGGCCAATACGGCGCGCGTGCGGATTTTCGTTCCCAAGGCGGAAATCCCCTTCGCCGGCCACCCCAACGTGGGCACGGGTTGGGTGCTGGCGCGGGAAGGGCGCGACCGCGACGGCGTGCTGCGGTTCGAGGAGAAGGCGGGCTTGGTGGAGGTGCGCGTGGAACGGGACGCGGCGGGCGGGCCGACGGGTGCCACCATCGCCGCGCCGCAGCCGCTCTCGCTCGGCCCGGAGATGCCGGCGGAAACTGTGGCCGGACTGGCCGGCATCGCGGCCGGCGATTTGGTGACGGCCGCGCACCGTCCGGTATGGGCCTCCGTCGGCAACCCGTTCTTCATCGCGGAGGTGACAGGGGAAGCGTTGACGCGGGCGGCGCCCGACCTCGGCGCGTTCCGCCGCGCCGCCACGGAACGGCCGGAGCAAGAGGGGCGGATCGCGCTGCACCTCTACGCGCGGGGGGGCGGCGGGCGCGTCCGCGCGCGGATGTTCGCGCCCCTCGCCGGCATCGTCGAGGACCCGGCGACCGGCAGCGCGAACGTGGCGCTCGGGGCGCTGCTGTTGTCGCTCTCGGGCGAGGAGGAAGCGCGCTACGAGGTCGCGCAGGGCGTGGAGATGGGCCGGCCGAGCCTGCTCCGCGTGGCGGCGCGGCGCGGACCCGACGGCATCCGCGCCACGGTGGGCGGCGGCTGCGTGCCGGTGCTGCGGGGGGAAGCGGAGGTCTAGGGCGGGGTTTGCGCGCGCGCGCCCACACGGGTGTACGCTTCGGAGGACGGGAGGACACCGCCATGCACATCGCGCCCCAGGACCGACGCGCTCCCCCATCCCCGTCTGGCGCGGCGGCGGTTCCGGATTCGGCGGGCGAGAACCTGTGGCGGAGCGACCCGGCCTTCGCGCGGCTGCTGCCGCTCTACCTGCCGGCCGACCTGCTGGCGGTGCTGCTGCCGCGGCTCGACCGGCTGGGCGCGCTGGCGGGGGGCGAACTGGACCGGCTCGCCGGCACGGCCGACCGCAACCCGCCCGTGCTGCGCCATCGCAACCGCCGGGGCGAGGATGCGGAGGCGGTCGAGTACCACCCGGCCTACCGCGAGATGGAGCGCATCGCCTTCGGCGAGTTGGGCTTGGCGGCGATGAGCCATCGGGCGGGGGTGTTCGGCTGGCCGGCGCCGCTGCCGCCGGCGGCGAAGTACGCCTTCACCTTCCTGTTCGCGCAGGCCGAGTTCGGGTTGCTCTGCCCGGTCAGCATGACGGACAGCTTGGCGCGGACGCTCCGCCGCTTCGGCGACCCGGCGCTGGTGGAGCGCTACCTGCCGCTGCTCGCCAGCCAGGACCTCGACGCGCTGCACCAGGGCGCGATGTTCATGACGGAACAGGGCGCGGGGTCGGACATCGCGGCGACCGCCGTTTCCGCTTCGCCGCGTGCGGATGGGACTTGGGCGCTCACCGGGGACAAGTGGTTCTGTTCCAACGCGGACGCGGAGCTGGCGCTGGTGCTGGCGCGGGTGGAGGGCGGGCCGCCGGGCCTCGCCGGCGTGGCGCTGTTCCTCTTGCCGCGCGTCCTGCCGGACGGCTCGGCCAACGCGTTCCGGATCGTGCGGCTGAAGGACAAGCTCGGCACCCGCTCCATGGCGAGCGGCGAAGTGCGGCTGGAGGGCGCGGCCGCGTGGCTGGTCGGCGAGCCGGGCGCCGGCTTCAAGCAGATGGCGGACATGGTGAACAACTCGCGCCTGTCCAACGCCGTGCGCTCGGCGGGCATGATGCGGCGGGCGGTGTCCGAGGCGCTGTTCTTGGCGCGGCGGCGCGTGGCGTTCGGGAAGCGCCTCGTCGAGATGCCGCTGATGCGGCGGCAGCTCGCCAAGATGCTGCTGCGCGCGGAGCAGGCGCGGACGATGGTGTTCCAGACCGCCGAGGCGCTGCGCCGCTCGGACGCGGGCGAGCCGGGCGCCTACCCGCTGCTCCGCATCCTGACGCCGCTGGTCAAGTTCCGCGCCTGCCGGGACGCGAGGACGGTCGCGGGCGACGCGATGGAGGTGCGGGGCGGCTGCGGCTACATCGAGGAATGGCCGGAGCCGCGGCTGCTGCGCGACTCGCACCTCGGCAGCATCTGGGAGGGCACGAGCAGCATCGTCGCGCTCGACGTGCTGCGGGCGGCGCGGCGGGAAGGCGGGCTGGACGCGCTCGCCGCCCACTTCCGCGGGCTGCTGGCGGAGGCGCCGATGGAGGGGGCCGCGGAGGCGTTCGGGCGCACGGCGGCGCTGGCGGGGCGGGCGCAGGACGACCCGGCCCTGGCCCGCGCGGCGGCGAGCGGCCTGTACCACGCGGCGAGCGCGGCGGGCATGGCGTGGGAGGCGGCGCGCACGGGCGACTCCGGCCGGGCCGCGCTGGCGCGCATGGTGCTGCGCCACCGCGTGCTGCCGCGCGACCCGCTCGCGCCGGAGGACCCGGACGCGGCGCTGCTGCCGGCGCTGCTCGAGGCGGCCTGAGCGCCGTCAGGCGGCCCGCGCCACCTCCACCGTGACGTGCCGGAGCATCGGGTACCCGGCGAGCCGGGCGCGGTAGGCGTCCGAGGGGCGCGGTTCGGGCGAGACGACCACGAGGATGGCGGCGTAGCAGCCGGGGCCGACGCGCCACAGGTGCAGGTCGGAGATGCGGTCGCCTTCCGCCTCGATCGTGTCGCGCACCCGCTGCGCCAGCTCCGGCGGGGCGTCGGCGTCGAGCAGGGCGAAGGCCGTGCGCCGCGCCAGCCCGACCGACCAAGCGGCGATCACCGCGGCGCCGACCGCGGCCATCGCCGGGTCGAGCCACGTCCAGCCGACGAACCAGCCGGCCAGCAGGGACAGGATGGCGAGCACGGAGGTGAGCGCGTCGGCGAGGACGTGGAGGTAGGCGGCGCGCAGGTTGTTGTCCGTCGCGGCGCGCTCCTCCGCGTGCGAGTGCTGGCCGTGGGCGTGGTCGCCGTGGTCTTCGTGGCCGTGGTGGTGGCCGTTGTGCCCGTGCCCGTGCCCGCCCAGCAGCCATGCGCTGGCGAGGTTCACCGCCAAGCCGATAACGGCGACCGCCAGGGCTTCGCCGAAGGCTATGGGCACCGGCGCCTGGAGCCGCTCCAACGCCTCCCACGCGATCAGCAGGGCGGTGAGGCCGAGCGCTATGGCGCTGGCGAAGCCGGCGAGGTCGCCGAACTTGCCGGTGCCGAAGGTGAAGCGCGGGTCGCGCTGGAAACGACGCGCGAGGGCGTAGGCCGCGACGCTGATGGAGAGCGCCGCGACGTGCGTGCCCATGTGCCAGCCGTCGGCGAGCAGGGCGAGCGAGCCGAACGCCGCGCCGGCGGCGATCTCGGCAGCCATGACCACCGCCGTCAGGGCGATGACGGCGACCGTGCGGCGGCTGTTGCGGTCGTGGTGGGCGCCCAGGAAGTCGTGGCCGTGCGGCTCGGCGGCGCGCGGGAGGCGCGGGGTCATGGGGCGGCGGCCGCCGCACGGCGCCGCGCCGCCGGCTTGCCCGCGACGGCTTTGCCGAAGCGCGCCGGCTCCGCCCTCGCCCGAGCCGGGGCGGCGCCCGCGAGGTCGGCCAGGATCGGGCACTCCGGCCGCGCGTCGCCGTGGCAGCTCTCGGCGAGGTGCGAGAGCGTGTCCACCATGCCTTCCAGCTCCGCGATGCGCCGGCGCAGCTCGGCGATGTGGCCGGTGGCGAGGGCCTTCACCTCCGCGCTCCGTCGCGAGCGGTCGCGCCACAGCGCCAGCAGGTCGGCGATGCCGTCCACGGTGAAGCCGAGGTCGCGGGCGCGGCGGACGAAGCGCAAAGCGTGGACATCGGCTTCCGTGTAGTGGCGGTAGCCGGCTTCCGAGCGCTCCGCCGGGGGCAGGAGGCCGCGCGCCTCGTACCAGCGGATCATCTTGGCCGAGACGCCTGAACGGCGCGCGGCCTCGCCGATGTTCATCGCCGCGCCCGCGCCCTCCCCGCCGGCCGGAAGCGCCGCAACCGCAGCGCGTTGCCCACCACGAAGACGCTCGACAGCGCCATGGCGCCGGCGGCGAGCATCGGCGAGAGCAGCGTGCCGTTCACCGGGTAGAGCGCGCCGGCCGCCAGGGGGATCAGGGCGGCGTTGTAGGCGAAGGCCCAGAACAGGTTCTCCCGGATGTTGCGCATGGTGGCGGCCGACAGCGCGATGGCGTCCGGCACGGCGGCGAGGTCGCCCGACACCAGCACCACGTCCGCCGCCTCCGCCGCGATGTCCGTGCCGCCGCCGACCGCGACGCCCACGTCGGCCGCGGCGAGGGCCGGCGCGTCGTTGATGCCGTCGCCGACAAAGGCGAGCGGCCCGTGTTCCCCGCGGAGGCGGCGGATGGCGGCGAGCTTGCCCTCCGGCGACACCTCGGCCACGACCTCCGCGATGCCGAGGCGGCGGGCGACGGCCTTCGCGGTGCGCGCGTCGTCGCCGGACACCAGCGCGACGGCGAGGCCGCGCTCCCGCAGGGCGGCGATGGCGGCCGGCGTGGTGTCCCGGATCGGGTCCGACACGGCGAGCACCGCCGCCAAGCGCCCGCCGATGGCGGCGTAAAGGGCGGTCTTGCCCTCGTCCGCGAGCCGCGCTGCTTCCTCGGCGAAGGGGGCGGGGTCGAGGCCGAGTTCGGCCATGAAGCGGCCGGAGCCGACCTCCACCCGCACGCCGCCGACGGTGGCGCGCACGCCCTTGCCGACCAGGACCTCGAACGCCTCGGCCTTCGCGGGCGCCGATCCCGCCGCGGCCGCCAGGGCGCGGGCGATGGGGTGCTCGGAGGGCGCTTCGGCGGCGGCGACAGCGGCGAGCACCTCCTCGCGGGCGAAGCCGGGCGCCGTGCGCAGGTCCGTCAGCTCCGGCCGGCCGCGCGTGAGGGTGCCGGTCTTGTCGAGCGCGACCACCCGCGTCTCGCTCAACGCCTGCAAGGCGTCGCCGCGGCGGAACAGCACGCCCAACGCGGCGCCCCGGCCGGTGCCGACCAGGATGGACACCGGCGTCGCCAAGCCCATCGCGCAGGGGCAGGCGATGATGAGCACCGCGACGCCGTTGACCAGCGCGAGCGCCGGGTCGGAGCCGAAGGCGAGCCAAGCGACGACGGTGAGGAGCGCGAGCGCCAGCACCGCGGGGACGAACCAGCGCGTCACCCGGTCCACCACCGCCTGGATCGGCAGCTTGGACGCCTGCGCGCCTTCCACCATGCGGACGATGCCGGCGAGCAGCGTGTCGGCGCCGGTGCGCGTCACGCGCACGAGGAGGGCGGCGGCGCCGTTCACCGTGCCGCCGACCACGGGGGCGCCTGCGGCCTTGCGGACCGGCATCGGCTCGCCCGTGACCATGGACTCGTCCACGTGGCTCTCGCCCTCGGCGACCTCGCCGTCGGCGGGCAGGCGCTCGCCGGGGCGCACCTCCACCACGTCGCCGGGCGCGAGTTCGCCGACCGGCACCTCCGCCACCGCGCCGTCGGGGCGGCGGAGGCGCGCGGTGCGCGGCTGCAACTCGACCAAGCGGCGGATGGCTTCGGAGGCGCTGTCCCTGGCCCGCGCTTCCAGCGTGCGGCCGAACAGGATCAGGGTGACGATGACCGCGGCGGCTTCGAAGTAGACGTTGGCGCTCCCCTCCGGCAGCAGGCCCGGGGCGAAGGTGGCGACGGTCGAGTAGCCCCAGGCCGCCGCCGTGCCGAGCGCGACGAGGGAGTTCATGTCGGGCGCGGCGCGCAGCAGCGCGGGGACGCCGTGGCGGAAGAAGCGCAGCCCCGGCCCGAACAGCACGGCGCTGGCGAGGACGAACTGCGCGACGCGCCAATTCCCCTCGCCGATCGTGCCGGCGATGACGTGGTGGAGCGCGGGGACGAGGTGCGATCCCATTTCCAAGAGGACCAGCGGCGCGGTCAGCAGGACGGCCAGCCGCAGGGAGCGCGCCAGCTCCGCGCGTTCGGCCTTGCGGCGCTCGGCGCCGGCGTCCACCGCTGCCCCTGCGTCGCCCTCCGGGGCCAGGGGCTTCGCCGCGTAACCGGCGGCTCCCACCGCGCGGGCGAGGCCGGCAGGGCTGGCCGCGCCGCCCGCGAGGCGCGCCCGCGCGCGCCCGGTGGCGACGTTGACACCGGCCTCCAGCACGCCCGGCACGGCGAGGAGGGCGCGCTCGACGCGGCCGGCGCAGGAGGCGCAGCTCATGCCTTCGACGGCGAGGTCCACGGACTCCTCCGCCACGGCGTAGCCGGCGGCCTCAACCGCGGCCACGGCGGCGCGCCCGTCGGCCGGGCCGTCGAAGGCCACCTCCGCGCGCCCCGTCGCCAGGTTGACGCTCGCGCCCTTGGCGCGGGGGAGCGCGGCCAAGGCGCGCTCCACCCGGCCGGCGCAAGAGGCGCAGGTCATCCCTTCGACCGCAAGGCTCAGGCGTTGCGCGGCGGGGGTGGCGGCGACGGGCGGGGTCGTCCGGACGGTCTGGTCCATCATGCTCGTCCAGATAAGGCTTCCCATTGTGGGAAGGTCAATGGCCCCGCGCGCCTAGCGCCGCTGCGGCCGCTGCTGGGCCGCCATGCGGGCGCCGGCGTTGGCCGCGCCGAAGCCGTCGTACCCGCCGGTGCGCTCGGCTACTTCGAAAAAGAACCGGTCCTGGAAGGGGAGCGTGTAGGCGTGGCGGAAGGCGCCGCCGCCGCCCGCCGGGTCGCCCCGGTCGAACAGCAGGTGGTGGCGTCGCAGCTCGGCCAGGGTTTCGCCGTCCAAGCCGAGGCGCGCGCCGAGGTCCTCGTAGTAGTTGCCCGGTATGTCGAGGAGCGGGGCGCCCCGTTCGGCTGCGGCCTCCGTCGCCGCCGCGGCGTCCGCCGTGCAGAAGGCGATGTGGTGAACGCCCGCGCCGGCGAAGGCGGACACGAAGCGGCCGGTGCCCGTGCGCCCGCTTTCCGATGTGTTCAGCGGCAGTCGCACGCTGCCGTGCCCGCCGGTGAAGGCGCGGGAGCGGACCAGGCCGTAGGGGTCGGGCAGTTCCCAGGCCTGGTTCGGCTCCAGGCCGAAGACGGCGCGGTAGAACAGGGAGAAGCTGTCCATCATGTCGGCGGTCAGCGCCTGGGCGACGTGGTCCACGCCGCCGAAGCGGCCCGGCTCCGGCGCGTCGGCCGCTGGGGGCGGTTCGAGGTGGAAGTCGTCCTCCCAGATCCGGCGCGTGGCGGTTTCCGTCGCTTCGATCAGGTAGACCAGCGTGCCGTCGGGCGCGCGCACGGCGGGGATGCGCCGCTCGCCCTCGCCGGTGCGCTCGCGGAAGGTGGGGGAGAGCAGCGCCTCCGCCCGGGCCAGCGCGCGCCCGGGGTCGTCCACGCGGAAGCCCATGGCGCAGACGCAGGGGCCGTGCTGCTCGAAGCGCTCGGAGGCGGCGCTGTCCGGCTCGGCGTTCAGCACCAGGTTGACGTCGCCGTTGCGGTGCAGGGTCACGGCCTTGGAGCGGTGGCGGCCGGCGAGGCGGAAGCCGAGCGTGCCGAGGAAGGCGCCGAGTTCCTCCGCGGCCGTCGCATCCACCGCGAACTCCACGAATTCGACGCCGGACAGGACCGGCGACGCGGGCAGTTCGGTGACGCCCGCAGCCTCCTCGGCCCAGATCAGGCCGCGCAGGCCGTCGCGGGCGATGCGGCGCGCGGGGGCGGAGCGGAACTCGTCGTTGAAGATCTCCAGGGAGAGCGGGCCGCGGTAGCCGGCGGCCAGCACGTCGCGCAGGAACGCGCCGACCGGGAGCTCGCCTTGGCCGGGGAAGCTGCGGTGGTGGCGGCTCCAGGAGAGCGGGTCCATGGACAGGCGCGGCGCGTCGGCGAGTTGGACGAAGAACAGCTTCTCGGCGGGCACCGCTTCCGTCAGCCCGGACAGGTCGTCGCCGAGGCAAAGGGTGTGGAAGCTGTCGAGGATGAGGCCGAGCGCCGGGTGGTCGGCGCGCTGGACGATCTCCCAAGCCTGCCGCCAACGGTTGACGCGCGTGCCCCAGGCCAACGCCTCGTAGCCGACGAGGAGGCCCCGGCGGGCGGCGCGCTCAGCCATCTCGCGCAGGTCGTCGGCGGCGCGCTCCGGCTCCGGCAGCGCCGCTGCCTGGACGTTGCTGCACACCAGCACCATGCGGGCGCCGAGCTGGTGCATGGTGTCGAACTTGCGCTCGGCGCGGTCGAGGTTGCGGGCGCGCTGCGGCTCCGGCATCGCTTCGAAGTCGCGGAAGGGCTGGAACAGCGCCACCTCCAGCCCGAGGTCGGAGCAGAGGCGACCGGCCTCGGCGGCGGTGCCCTCGTAGGTGAGGAGGTCGTTCTCGAAGATCTCCACCGCATCGAAGCCGGCCGCCGCGGCGGCTTCCAGCTTGTCGGGCAGCGTGCCGGAAAGGCAGACGGTGGCGACCGAACGCTTCCAATGCGGCATGGCCGCCTTCCCTTCAGACGTCGAAGAACACGGTCTCGTCCGGCCCTTGCAGGCGAATGTCGAGGACGTAGGCGGGCCGGCCGTCCCGCGTCTCTCGCCGCGCCAGCAGGGTGCGGCGCCGCTCCGGCGGGTCGATGATGTTGAGCACCGGGTCGGCGGCGTTGGCGGCTTCCTCGTCGGCGAAGTAGAGGCGCGTCGACAGGCCGAGGTTGATGCCGCGTGCCACGATCCAAAGGTTCACGTGCGGCGCCATCTTGCGGTGCCCGTGGCGGCCGGCGACGGCGCCGGGCTTGACCGTGTCGAGGAACCACACGCCCGTTTCGAAGTCGGTGCCGGCGCGGCCCCAGTTGCGGAAGGCGTGGTCGGGCGGCGCGCCCTCCTGCTTGTCAGCCGGATGCGGGTAGCGGCCGTTGGCGTCGGCCTGCCACGCCTCGACCAGCGCGTCGCGCACCAGGCCGCCGGCGCCGTCGAAGATGCGGCCTTCGATGCGGACGCGCTCACCCTTGGCGCCGGGGCCGGCCATCGGCTCGGTGCCGAGGTTGTTCTCGAAGATGTCGAAGCCGGCCTGCCGCGGGATCAGGCCGATGTGGACGTAGGGGCCGGCGGTCTGGGATGGCGATTCCGGCAGGTGGCTGCTGTCGTCGCTCATGGCTCAGTTCCCCTGCAGCTTGTTTTCGAACAGCGTGGAGCGGCGGCCGCGCAGCACGATGTCCCAGCGATAGGCCAGCGTGTGCAGCGGCACGGAGGCGCCAAGGTCGAGCTTCGCCACCAGCCGCTCCCGCGCGTCCGGGTCGGGGATGGTGGCGATGATGCTGTCGTGGCGGATCAGCGGGTCGCCCTCGAAGTACATCTGCGTGATGAGGCGTTGGGCGAAGCCGGAGCCGAAGACGGAGAAGTGCATGTGCGCCGGCCGCCAGTCGTTGAGCCGGTTGCGGTAGGGATAGGGCCCGGGCTTCACGGTGCGGAAGTGCCAGCGGCCTTCGTCGTCGGTGACGGCCCGGCCGCAGCCGCCGAAGTTGGGATCTATCGGCGCCTCGTAGCGGTCGTTCCTGTGGCGGTAACGGCCGGCACCGTTGGCCTGCCAAACCTCCACCAGCACGTTCGGCACCGGGCGCGCGTTGCCGTCCAGCACGCGGCCGTGGAGGATCACGCGCTCGCCGATCGGCTCTCCTCCTTCCCGCGCGTAATTGCGCAGGAGGTCGTTGTCGAGCGGGCCGAGTTCGTTGTAGCCGAATACGGGTCCGGTCACTTCGGAGAGGGAGTTCTGCAAGGAGATCAGCGGCAGGCGCGGCGAGCGCAGCACGCTGGTCTTGTAGATCGGCGTCAGCGCCGGCGGGTGCGACGCGGTGTCGCGGGCGATGAACTCGCTGTCGTGGTCGAGCATGGCGGCCCCTCCCTCAGGCGTTGCCGGCGGGCGCGAGGCCCAGCATCCGGCGCGCCTCGGCGGGCGACGCCGGGCGCCGGCCGTGCCGCGCCACCGCCTCGGCGGCCATGCGCACCAGCTCGGCGTTGCCCGACGCCAGCCGGTCCTTGGAGGCGCGGACGTTGTCCTCCAGACCGGTGCGCACCCCGTCCGCACCGCGGGCCAGCGCCCACTCCATCACCCGCGACTGGTTCGCGCCGATGCCGGCCGCGGTCCAGGTGGCGCGGGGCAGGACGCGCCGCAGTTCGCCCAGCAGGACGTCGAGCAGGCGCTCCTCCGCGGGCAGGGCGTTCTTCACGCCCATGACGAACTGCACGTGCGGCCTCTCGTCCATCAGCCCGGCGTCCACCAGCCGGCGGGCGCCGTGGATATGGGAGAGGTCGAAGACCTCGATCTCCGGCCGCACGCCGTTGTTCCGCATTTTAGTGGCCAGGTCCGTCACCAGCGCGGCCGGGTTCTCGTACACGATGGTCGGGAAGTTGACCGAGCCGGTGGAGAGCGAGGCCATGTCGGGCCGGAGCTCCAGCGCGTTGCCGCGGGCCGCCGGGTCGCGGCCGCGCCCGCCGGTCGAGAACTGCACGACCATGCCGGGGCAGTGCTTGCGCACCCCCTCCTGCACCTGGGCGAACAGGGCGGGGTCGGAGGACGGGCTCTCGTCGGGGTTGCGGACGTGGATGTGGACGAGCGAGGCGCCGGCCTCGAAGGCCTCGTGGGTGCTCTCGACCTGCTCGGCCGGCGTGGTCGGAACGGCGGGGTTGTCCTTCTTGCGCGGCACCGAGCCGGTGATGGCGACGGCGATGACGCAGGGTTCTCCGGCCATTGTGGTGTCCTCCTCCCGATGCGGCGCCGCGCGCGTCACTGCACGCGGATGTTCCTGGCGCGGATGACCTCGCGCCACTTGGCGTTCTCGGCCTCGAAGTAGGCGGGCCAGTCTTCCGGCGGGCGCACGTCGGGCGTCACGCCGAGCGCGGCCAGCCGCTCCAGCGTTTCCGGCGCTTCCATCGCGGCGCGCGCCGCGGCGCCGAGGCGGCGGACGATCGGCTCCGGTGTGCCGGCGGGCGCCAGGAGGGCGATGTGCTCCAGCACCTCGTAGTCCGGGAAGCCCTGCTCGCGGAAGGTGGGCACCTCCGGCGCGACGGGGCTGCGCTCGCGCGAGCTGATGGCGAGCGCGCGCAGGTCGCCCGATTGGATAAAGGGAACGAGGCCGGACGCGGCCTGCATCACCATTTGCGCTTCGCCCGTCAGCGTCCCTTGCACCGCCGGCGCGCCGCCGCGGTAGCCGACGTCTGGCATGTCGATGCCGGCGCTCTGGAGGAACAGCTCGGTGGCCAGGTGCGTGGAGGAGCCGGAACCGGAGTTGGCGTAGGCCATCCTGCTGTTCGGCTTCTTCGCCAATTCGATGAATTCCGCCAGCGTGCGGGCCGGGGACGCTTTGGGCACGACCAGGATGATCGGCATGGCGGCGACCAGGCCGATGCCGGTGAAGGCGCGGCCGTTGTCGTAGGGCAGTTGGTAGAGGTGCGGCGCCATTGCGTAGGTGCTCACGGTGCCGACCAGAAGCGTGTAGCCGTCCGGCCGGGCGCGGGCGACGGAGGCGAAGCCGATGGTGCCGTTGGCGCCGGTGCGGTTGTCCACCACGAAGGGGCGGCCGACGTCGCTCGAAAGCTTCGCCGCCAGGATGCGCGCCACCGCGTCGGTGGAGCCGCCCGCCGCCCAGGGCACCACCAGCGTCACCGGGCGGCTGGGGTAGTCGCCCTGGGCCTGGGCGCGGGCGGCGATGGACGCCGCGCCCGCGGCGCCGAGCGAGGCGGACAGGAAACGCCGGCGGCCGATCGGTCCAGTCATCCGTTCGCCTCCCCTGCCCCGCCCCTGCTACTCCAAGGTGATCCCGCGGGTTTTGATGACGTCGCCCCACTTCGCGCTCTCGGCGGCGAAGTAGGCGGGCCATTCCTCCGGCGTCCCCACGGTGGGGAAGATGGAGTTCTGCCGCAAGCGCTCCAGCACCTCCGGGTTCCGCATGGTCGCGGCGGTGGCGGCGGCCAGCTTGCGGAGGATCGGCGCCGGGGTGCCGGCGGGCGCCAGCAGGGCGAAGTCGCTGGTCGCCTCGTAGCCCGGGAAGTCGGACTCGGCGATGGTGGGCACCTCGGGGGCCAGCGGGTTGCGCTCCGGCGTGCTGACGCCGAGCGCGACGATCTTTTTGTCGGCCATGAGCGGCAGCGCCGTCACTCCGTCCACGAAGGCCATCTCCACCTCGCCGGTGATGAGCGCCTGCACCGCCGGGGCGCCGCCGCGGTAGGTCACGTTCTGCACGTCTATGCCCGCCGAGCGCAGGAACAGCTCGGTCGCCAAGTGCGCGGAGGAGCCGGCCCCGGAGGAGCCGTAGCTCAGCTTGCCCGGCTGCGCCTTGGCCTTGGCGATGAGGCCCTGGATGTCGTTCACGCCGAGCTTCGGGTTCACGCACAGGAAAATGGGGGAGACTGCGAGGCGGCCGGCGGAGGCGAACGCCTTGTCGTCGTCGTATCCGCGCTGCGGGAAGAGGTGCCGCGCCATGGCGTAGGTGGAGTTCACGCCGAGCAGGAGCGTGTGCCCGTCCGGCCGGGCGCGGGCGACGGAGGCGTGGCCGACGGTGCCGGAGGCGCCGGGGCGGTTGTCCACCACCACGTTGCCGTTCAGTTCCTTGGAGAGCTGCTGCGCCACCACGCGGGCGACGAAGTCGGTCGAGCCGCCGGGCGCCCAGGCGACAACCAGCGTCACCGGGCGGTTGCCGGGGTAGGCGTCCGCCGATTGCGCCCCGGCGGGGCGGGAGCCGGTGGCGGCGAGAAGGCCGAGGGCGGCCGTGCAGAGGCCGCGGCGGTTCAGGCGCATGGATTTCTCCTCCGTTTTCCCGACCGGGGCGTGGCGCCGTTCCGGCCCGCCCCGTTTTGCGTTGACGTGTACGTACCAGATAGTACATTAGCTCCGCAAGGGACGATTCGAGCCGAAAGCCGACTTTCGGCGTCGCCACGGAGGATCCGTCGCATGACCACCTGGGACAGCCGCCCCGCCCTGCTCGCGGGCCTCATCGGAACCGGCATCGGCGCTTCCCTCACCCCCGCCCTGCACGAGCGCGAGGGCGCGGAGCAAGGCCTGCGGTCCATCTACCGCCGGCTGGACCTCAGCGCGTTGGGCTTGGGCGTGGAAGCCTTGCCGGAACTGCTCACCGCCGCCGAACGGGTGGGCTTCGCCGGCCTCAACGTCACCCACCCTTGCAAGCAGGCGGTGATCCCGCTGCTGCACGAACTCTCGGACGACGCGCGGGCGCTCGGCGCGGTGAACACGGTGGTGCTGCGGGGCGGCAGACGTGTCGGCCACAACACCGATTGGTCGGGCTTCGCCGAGGGCTTCCGGCGCGGTTTGCCGGATGCCAAGCGGGACCGGGTGGCGCAGATCGGCGCGGGCGGCGCCGGCGCAGCCGTGGCGCACGCGATCCTGACGCTCGGCGCCACGCGGCTTTCCGTGTTCGACACCGACGGGGCGCGGGCGGAGGCGCTGGCGGACGCGCTGTGCGCCCGCTTCGGCGAGGGCCGCGCGGCGGCCGGGACCGACCTCCGCGGGGCGATGGCGGGGGCGGACGGCGTGGTGAACTGCACGCCGGTCGGCATGGCCAAGTACCCCGGCCTGCCGCTGCCCGCGGCGCTGCTGCGCCCGTCGCACTGGGTGGCGGAGATCGTCTACTTCCCGTTGGAAACCGAATTGCTGCGCGCCGCGCGGGCGCTCGGCTGCGCGACGCTGGACGGCGGCGGCATGGCGGTGTTCCAGGCGGTGGGCGCCTTCCGCCTGTTCACAGGGCTGGAGCCGGACGCGGAGCGGATGCTGCGGCATTTCAAAGACATGGTGTCGGAGGCGGCCCCGGACGCGCCGCGGACCTGACTCGCAGCAGCCCTGCCCCGGATGCGGGACTCCATGGCGGCGCGGTGCCGGCCCGCTACCGTCGCTACATGAACGCTGCGACCCGGCTTGCCACCTATGGCACGCTCGCGCCCGGACGGCCGAACCATCACCAGCTTGCCGGATTGAACGATCGCTGGGGCACCGGGATCGTCCGGGGTGATCTCGCCGCCGAAGGTTGGGGCGCCGGGCTCGGCTATCCGGCCCTCGTCCTCGACCCGCGCGGGGGACCGATCGAGGTGCGCGTTTTCGAGTCGGACGATCTGCCCGGCCATTGGTTCCGCTTGGATGCCTTCGAAGGCGAAGGCTACCGGCGCGTCGTCGCGGACGTCGAAACGCCGGGCGGAACAGTCCAGGCGTGGGTCTACGTGGCGGCGCGGTAGCGGGCGCCCGCCACGGGACAGGAGGTTCGATCCGCGGCATGTTCCGGCCCTCACGCCACCGTCGGTCGCGGTTCTTTTGCTTGATCCACCGCCCGTTCTCCGCGATGTTGCGGTTGTCCGACGAGGCGCGCGGGAGAGCGTCGCAGGCCGCAGCACGCGGCTGGGTGACCGCCGACGGAGCAACCCCCCAGGAAACTCTCAGGCAACCGGACCGCGCGCTGAGGACACTCTGGAGAGAGGCGCCGAAAGGCGTCCACCGAAGGGGACGCGCGCGCCCTCCCGCGGGAGGGCCGGGCCAAGCTCTCAGGTAAGCGGACAGACGGGGGCGGATCGGACGGCGGGCGCAGCGCGCCGCGCCGCCGGCCGCGAACCCTTGTCGTCAGGAGCCTGCGGGCATGAGCACCGTCGCCGTCATCGGGTCCGGGATCACCGGCGTCACCACCGCCTACGCGCTGCTGGAGCGCGGCCACGAGGTGGTCGTGCTGGACCGCCAGCGCTACGCCGGCATGGAGACCTCCTTCGCCAACGGCGGCCAGCTCTCGGCCAGCAACGCCGAGGTCTGGAACAACTGGGGCACCGTGGCGAAGGGCGCGAAGTGGATGCTCCGGCGCGACGCGCCGCTGCTGATCAACCCGCGCCCCTCGTTCCACAAGTATTCCTGGCTCGCCGAGTTCGTTGGGCGCATCCGCGACTACCGCGCCAACACCGTCGCCACCACCGCGCTCGCCATCGAGGCGCGGAAGCACCTCTTCGCCATGGCCGAGAAGGAGGGCATCGAGTTCGACCTGGAGCGGCGCGGCATCCTGCACGTCTACCGCGACCGGGATGGCTTCGAAGCGGCGGCGGCGGTCAACGCGCTGCTGCGCGAAGGCGGGCTCGACCGCCGCGCCGTCACCCCGGAGGAGATGCGCGCCATCGAGCCGGCGCTGCCGAGGGGCGCCTTCCACGGCGGCTTCTTCACGCCGTCCGACTCCACCGGCGACATCCACAAGTTCACGCGCGGCCTGGCCGACGCCTGCGTCCGGCGCGGCGCCCGCTTCGAGTTCGGCGCGGAGGTGTCCGCCATCGAGCACGGGCCGGACGGGGTCGGCATCCGCTGGACGCGCGGGGGCGAAGGCGCGGGCTCCGTCCGGGCGGACGCAGTGGTGGTCTGCGCCGGCGTCGCCAGCCGGCGCTTCGCCGCCATGCTGGGAGACCGGGTTAACGTCTACCCGGTGAAGGGCTACTCCATCACCGTCCACCTCGACGACGAAGGGAGCCGAAGCGCGGCGCCGACCGTGAGCCTGCTCGACGAGGCCACGAAGATCGTCACCAGCCGCCTCGGGCGCGAGCGCTTCCGCGTCGCCGGCACGGCGGAGTTCAACGGCGAGAACCGCGACATCCGCGCCGACCGCATCCGCCCGCTGGTGGAGTGGACGGGGGGCATGTTCCCCGGCGTGTCCACCGCCCGCGTGGTGCCCTGGGCCGGCCTGCGCCCGATGACGCCGAGCCTGATGCCGCGCATCGGCCGGGGCCGCCGGGCCGGCGTGTTCTACAACACCGGCCACGGCCACCTCGGCTGGACGCTCTCCGCCGCGACGGCGCAGATGGTGGCTGACGCGGTGGACGCCGAGGCCTCGGAAGGCGGCCGGACGGCGCGCGCCGCCTGAGCGCGGGGATCGGGGCGCGCGGTCCGGCCGGTGGCTGGGCGGGGGGTGCGCTTCCAGCGAGCGGCCTGGGGGGTCCTCTCCCGCGGCGGCTGGCCCCGCCGGCGCCCGGCCGCGCGGACGCGCACCGGCCCGGCGACTACGGCCCGGCGACTACGGCCGCAGGTAGCGCAGCACCGCCTCCACCACCATGCGCCGGTGCGCGTCCGCGCGGCCGGGCGTTGCCGAGTCTTCGCCGAAGATGGCGCGGAGCGTATGGCGGTTCGACACGCGGTAGAAGCAGAAGGCGCTGATGAGCATGTGGAGATCGAGCGGGTCCACGCCCGCGCGGAACGCGCCCTCCGCTTCCCCGCGCCGGAGCAGCGCGGCCACCGTGCCGATCACCGCCGCGTTGCGCTGCTTGATGGTGGCTGAGGCCGCGACCGTGCGCGCTTCCTCGATGTTCTCGCCGCTGACCAGCCGCACGAATTCCGGGTGCGCGGCGTGGTGGTCGAAGGTGGTTTCCACCAAGCGGCGCATGGCGTCGGCCGGCGGCAATCCGTCCAGGCGGAGCGCGCCTTCGGCGTCGCGCATCCCGCCGTAGGCTTCCTCCAACGCCGCGGCGTAGAGCCCCTCCTTCCCGCCGAAATAGTAGTAGATCATCCGCTTGGTCGTGCGGGTGCGGGCGGCGATGTCGTCCACGCGGGCGCCGGCGTAGCCTTTTTCGCTGAACTCGGCGGTAGCGGCGGCGAGGATGTCGCGCCGGGTCTGGTCGGCATCGCGGGTTTGGGGCCGGTTGGCGACTCCGGCGGGGGCGGCCCGCGACTCGTCGAGTGGCATTTGGATTGAACTCTCCGGTTCGTACACAGCGTATCACACGGGCGCCCCGTTGTCGCGTCCACCGATGTTTCGGGGGTGTGGAGGCCGTGGCGGGTTCGCTTTTTGGTTGCATCTGGGATGTTGTCCGGGCAACCATCGGCTCGCGGCTCCAAACGGTATACGGGGAATGCCGATCGCCGCTCCGGGCGGTCGCCGGTCGGCCGCCACGATACCTTCTTATCCGGCCAAGGGTTTCGGACGGAGCTTGATGCAACGCACGCTCGACGGCACGGACGGCGACCGGGGGCCACTGGGCCTCGCGGCGCCCCATGAGCCGAAGGTCCGGCCGGGTTCCGCCGACTCCGGGGCGGGCGGCGCCGAACCGCCGGCCAGCGCCCGCGAAGCGGAGTTGGAGGCCGAGGTGGCGCGACTCCGCCGGGCCTTGGCGAAGGCGGAACGCGCCGCCGCCCGGGACGTCGAGGTGGAGCGCCGGGCCGTCGCGGCCTTGGCGGAAAGCGAGGCGCGGCTGCGCTTGGCGCAAGAGGCGGCCGAGGTCGGCGTGTTCGAGCGCAACGTTTCGACCGGCCGCGCGCACTGGTCCGCGGCGATGTTCCGCATCTACGGCCTCGGCCCGGAGGGCCGCAGCCCCGAGGTCACGGACGAGGAATACCTGTCCCTCCTCGACGAGGAGGACCGCGAGCGCCACCGCGCGCGGCGCAACGCCCGGCGCGCTGACCCGGCGGCGCCGCGCTACGCCCACGAATTCCGCATCCGGCGCGTCGACACCGGCGAGGTGCGGTGGATTTCGAGCCGCGGCGAGATCGTGCGCGACGCCGCCGGCCGCCCGCTGCTCGTGCGCGGCACCAACCACGACATCACAGACCGCCGCCGCGCCGAGATCGCGCTGGCCGACAGCGAGGCGCGGTTCCGGTCCTTGGCGGAGGCGCTGCCCGGCTTCGTGTGGACGGCCAAAGCGGACGGCGCCTTCGATTGGGTCAGCCCGCGCTGGTACGCCTATTCGGGCGCGGAGCCCGGCGCCGCGCTCGGCTGGGGCTGGGGCGCTTGGCTGCACCCCGAAGACCGCGGCCGCGTGGCGGAGGGCTGGCGGGGCGCCGTCGCCGCCGGCGCGCCGGAGCACGAGGACGAGTTCCGCCTGCGCGGGGCCGGCGGCGAGTACCGCTGGTTCCTTACGCGGGTCGCGCCGGTGCGCGGGCGGGACGGCCGGGTGGAGCGCTGGGTCGGCACCTGCACCGACGTCGATCCGCGCCACAAGGCGGAAGAGCGGCAGTGCCTGCTGGTCAACGAGTTGAACCACCGGGTCAAGAACAGCCTCGCCGTCGCCCTCGCGCTGGCCGACCAGACGCGGCGGGCCTGCGACGCCGCGAACCACCCGCCCGAGCGCTTCCACGCCGATTTCCAGACCCGGCTGGTCGCGCTCGCCGCGGCGCACGACCTGCTCACGCGCGAGCATTGGGAAGGCGCGCCGCTCACCAAGCTGGTGCAGACCGCGCTCGCGCCGCACGCCGGCAAGGCGGGCGCGTCCGCGTCGCGCGTGTCGGCGGCCGGGCCGCCCGTTCGCCTCGCGCCGGAAACCGCCATAGCGCTCGCCATGGCGATGCACGAGCTGGCCACGAACGCGGCCAAGCACGGCGCGCTGTCGGTCCCGGCCGGGCGGGTGGAGGTGGTGTGGCGCGTCGAATCCCCGCCCGCCGCGCCGGGCGGGATGCTCGTGCTCCACTGGTCGGAACACGGCGGCCCGCCGGTGGAGGGGCCGCCGAAACGGCGCGGGTTCGGCTCGCGCCTGATCGAGCGCGGGTTGCCGATCCAGCTCGGGCGGGGAGGCACGGTGGACCTCGATTTCGCGCCGGGGGGCCTGCGCTGCCGGATCGCGGCGCCGCTGCAACCGGCCGCCTAGAACCGCTCGGGCCTGGCCGTGACCGGGCGGAAGCGGGCGAAACCGGAGCCTTCGGCCCCCCGAACACGTTCACGCCGCGCCGGCGGCGTTCGATCCGGGGCGGCGGCTCCGGGCGGATAGGCGGGGCGCGACAGAGCGTCCGTTGCAGGTGTCGCGCGGGGTCGAGGGGGTCGGAGCGCCCCCGCCGCACGGCTTGGCCCCAACAAGGAGTTGATGGCGGCGGCCCAACGCGCCCCGCCTCGTCAGTTCCTGGCGGCGGCGGCGCACGCGTAGTCTGCGGCGCTGGTCGGCGCCGCGCGCCGAAGCGGCACCACACCAGAGCGCAGTTTCATGCCGGACCTCATCACCATCTGCCTGCCGACCTATCGTCGGCCGACCCTCCTGTCGCAGACCTTGCAGTCCTGCTTCGCGCAGGACTACCGGCCGCTCGAGGTCGACGTCGCGGACAGCTCACCGAACGGCGACACGCGCGACATGGTCGAGTCGCTCGCGCCGCCGGAGGGCATCGCCGTGCGCTACCGGCACCTGCCGCCGGACACCGAGCCGCAGGCCAAGGTGATCCGGCTGCTCGCGGAAGCGCGCGGGCGGCGCCTCGCCATCATGCACGACGACGACGTCTTTCTCCCCGGCGCGATCGCCGCGCTGGACGAAGCCTTCTCCGGCGCGCCGGAGGTCGTGATCGCCTACGGCCGCGAGGAGATCATGAACGAGGCGGGCGAGGTCCTGCCCGAGGAAACGGAGGCGTCGCAGGCCGAGGCGTGGCGCACGGCCGACCAAGCGGGGCTCCGCCGCGACCTGATGGTGTGCGCGCTGTCGCGGCAGGTGCCGCCTAACGGTTTCCTCATCGAGAGCGACGTCATGCGGAAGTTCGGTTTCCGCAGCCGCGCCGAGATCGGGATGGCCGAGGACACCGACCTCGGCATCCGGCTCGCGCAAGCCTACCGCGGGTCCGGAGCCTTCGCCTTCATCGAGCGGTTGACCACGCGGCGGCGCCTGATGCGGAGCAGCCTCGGCTGGACCGCGCCCGACACCTGCTGGCAGCTTTACGGCGAGATGGCGGCCATGCAGGGCCTCTCGCCCGAGGAGGAGCGCGCGCGGGCCTGGACGCTGCGGCACTGCGCGCGCTCCGCGCTCCGGGAGAACGCGCTCGGCGGGCGGCGCCGGGCGGCGCTGCAAGTCTTCCGGTCCCCGTACTATCCGCGGGGCGAGGAGAGCGCGGCGAAAACCTTGTACTCCCTGGGCTTGCTCGCCGTGCCGCGCGCCGTGCTGGCGCTGCGGCGGCTTTCCGGGGCGGGCTGACGAGGGCGCGCACGGGAACGCGGGCCCGGCTCCGGGCACGGGGCGCCGGCAACCCGGACCGCGGCGGCGCCCTTTCCCGTCCAAGGCCCGCCGTGACGGTCTTTTCGGCGAACCCGCGCGCGGACAATTGAGCCTGCGATGCTCGACAGGTCCGGGCGGTTGTTGTACAAACGTTACGTAATGTTGGCGCTTGGTGAAGCGCGCCGTCGCGGAGCGGATCGATGCGGTTTGAGGAGCCTGGGATCCTGCACCGGCGGACGGTGGGCGGGACGATGCGGTTCGAACGGTCTGCGGCGCTGCGGGAACGGGCGCACGCGGCCATCCCCGGCGGGGCGCACACCTACGCCAAGGGCGACGACCAGTTCCCGGAGCGCTCGCCCGGCTTCATCGCGCGCGGCGAGGGCTGCCGGGTGTGGGACGAGGACGGCAACGAGTTCGTCGAGTACGGCATGGGGCTGCGCGCGGTCGCGCTCGGGCACGCCTTCCCGCCGGTGGTGGAGGCGGTGCGCCGGTCGCTCGACATCGGCACCAACTTCTCGCGCCCGCACGCGATGGAGGTCGAGTGCGCGGAAGCGCTGCTCGCCGCCGTGCCCTTCGCCGACATGGTGAAGTTCACCAAGGACGGCAGCACGGCCGTCACCGCCGCCGTGAAGCTGGCGCGCGCCGCGACCGGCCGCGACCTCGTCGCCATCTGCCGCGACCACCCGTTCTTCTCCTACGACGACTGGTTCATCGGCACCACGCAGATGGACAGCGGCATCCCGCCGGTGGCGACGAGCCTGACGCGCACCTTCCCGTACGACGACCTTGCCGCCTTGCGGGACCTGTTCGAGGGCGAGCGCGGCCGGATCGCCTGCGTGCTGCTCGAAGCCTGCAAGTACGAAGACCCCTCCCCGGGCTACCTGCACGAGGTCCGGCGGCTGTGCCACGCCAACGGGGCGCTGCTGATCCTCGACGAGATGATCAACGGCTTCCGCCTCGCGGTGGCGGGCGGGCAGGAGCACTACGGCGTCGAGCCCGACCTGAGCACCTTCGGCAAGGCCATGGCGAACGGCTTCGCGGTCTCGGCCCTGGCCGGCAAGCGCGAGTACATGGAACTGGGCGGCATCCGCCACGACCGCGACCGCGTCTTCCTGCTGTCCACCACCCACGGCGGCGAGGTGCCGGGCCTCGCCGCCGCCCTGGCGACGATGCGCGCATACCGCGAACTGCCGGTGGTGGAGACCATCGACCGGCAGGGCCGGCGCCTCGCCGAAGGCCTCAAGAGCGTCATCGCGGCGCACGGGCTGTCCGAGCATGTCCCGATCACCGGCAAGCCCTGCAACCTGGTCTTCGGCACGCTGGACCGCGACAAGCGCCCCTCCCAGCACTTCCGCGCGCTGCTGATGCAGGAGTTGATCGCCCGCGGCGTGATCGCCCCGTCGCTGGTCATCAGCTACTCGCACGACGACGCCGCGGTGGACCGCACCGTCGAGGCCTTCGACGGCGCCATGCCGGTGTACCGCCGGGCGCTGGAGGAGGGCTTGGACGGCTTGCTCGCGGGCCCGCCGACGGCGCCGGTGTACCGGCGCCGCAACCGCGTGTAGGGACGCCGGAGGGCCGCAGGGCGGCTGCGCCGTCCGCGACCGTCGAGGGGCGCCACCCGGCGGGTGCCCGGCACGCGAACGGCCCGCGCGGGACACCCCTGGGCGTGAATCGCTTGGCCGGCAACCGTGCTCGACCCGCGTCCGCCGAGCCGTCCGGACCGCGCGCGGCGCTGGGACGAGATCCTCCCGGCAAGCCCGGCGTCGTCGCTGAACAACGCCCAAGGCGGATCGGTGCCCGCAGCGCCGGCCGAATCCGCCGGCGATCCGCTTCCGGCCGCCCGGTCCTGTGGCAGGACGAGAAGGAACGGTCGCAACGCCCTGCGGAAAGCGGATTCTCGCGCCGTCGCTAACGGCGTAAGCTCGCGCCTCCCCGATTCGCGCGAGTCGCCCCCCGCTGCGCCCACTCCGCTCGCACCAGCGCCGCATCGCCGGCATCGTGTCCGCCATCGCCTCGGGCGAGGCGGGCGCCCTGCGCGACGTGCTCGCCGCGGTGACGCCGGGCGGCGGCAAGAGCGTGCTGCCGCTGATCGCGGCGTCGCGGCTGATCGAGGCGGGCATCGCCGACCGCGTCTGCTGGATCGTGCCCCGCGATTCACTGCGTTTGCAGGCGGAGGAGGCCTTCGCCGACCCGAACTGGCGCGCGGCGCTCGGGCACGCCTTGTCGGTGCGCGCGGCGGAGAACGCGCCCGATCCGTGCCGCGGCCTCTCGGGCTACGTCACCACGTACCAAGCGGTGGCGGCGGCGCCCGACCTGCACCTCGCCGAGTTCAAGCGCCGGCGCTATCTGCTCGTCATCGACGAGGTCCACCACCTGCCGGCGCTGGCCGACGCGGACCCGAGCGGCTTCGGGCCCCTCCAGGCCGGCGCCGACGTGGAGGCGTCCTGGTCCAAGGCGATCCTGCCGCTGCTGGAGCTGGCGCGGGTGCGGCTGCTGCTCTCCGGCACGCTGGAGCGGGCGGACGGGCGCGGCATCCTGTGGCTGCCCTACCGCGAAGGGCCGCGCACGCGGACGCGCGAGGTCGACTTGGACGCGCCGGGCTGGGCGGTGGTGGGCTACTCGCGCGCCGCCGCGCTGGCGGAAAAGGCGGTGCTGCCCATCACCTTCGGCGCGCTCGACGGCGAGGCGCGCTGGCTGGACGAGGGGCGCCGGCCCGTGGGGCCGCACCGGCTGTCCGGCGACTACGAGACCACGCGGCAGGCGCTGTTCACCGCGCTGCGCACCGAATTCGCCGACGCGCTGCTCGACGAGGCGCTGGACGCGACGCGGCGGCTCCGGACGGAGCGGCGGACGAAGCTCGGCTTGGCGCCCGGGGAGCCGGGGCGGGGCCTGGGCAAGCTGCTCGTGGTGGCGCCGGACCAGGAGAACGCCCGGCGCTACCTCGCGCGCGTCCACGGGCGGATGCCGGCGCGCGGGCGGGAGACGGAAGCGCGGCTCGCGGTGTCCGACGCGGGGGACGCGCACGAGGCGTTGGCGGCCTTCCGCTTGCAGCCGCAGCCCTCCGTGCTGGTGACGGTGGCGATGGCCTACGAGGGGCTGGACGCGCCGGAAACGGCGGTGGTGGCGGCGCTGACGCACATCCGCTCGCGCCCCTGGCTGGAGCAGATGGTGGCGCGGGCGACGCGGGTGGACCCCTTCGCCGGCGCCTGGGAGGAGCAGCGGGCGCTGGTCTACCACCCGGACGACCTCCTGTTCCGCCGCTTCCGCGAGCGGATGGAAACCGAGCAGGGCACCCTCGCCCGCCACGCCAAAGGGCGCCGCCAGCCCGCCCTGCCCTTCCCCGGCGAGGCCGGGCGCGACGCGGACGAGCCCGCGGCCGGCATCGTGCCGCTGCACTCCAACGCGCTGGCGCTGCGCTTCGAGACGCTGGCGCCCGGCCCCGATTTTGCGGCGCGGCGGCCGGAGGCACAGGACGACCTGCTCGACCCGCCCTCCGTGCTGGAGCGGCGGCTGCGGCACCGCATCGGCGAGCTGGTGGCGGCGCAGGTGGTGGAGGACGAGGAAGCGCTGCGCCTGCCGCGCGCCGGCGGCAACTACCACCGGCTCAATGCGGTGCTGAAGCGGGTGCTGGGCAAGGGCCGCGGCGAGATGGGCGCGGCGGAACTGGACGCGGCGGTTTCCTGGCTGGAGCGCAACCGGCTCGCCGACCACCTGCACCTGCTGGACGGCGACCGGCGCTACGACTTTGAGGCTCGGCGGCGCGCGGGGCTGTGGCGGCCGCCGCGCGGGCGGTCGAGCGCCGGCGTCGAGCGGGCCATGGAGGCCGGGCGGCTGGGAGGTGGCGGGCGGCCTTCGACATCGCGCGGCGGAAGGGGTTAGGGGCGCGCGGCCGGCGGAGTCGCCCGACCTCCTTGCTGCCTCACTCGCCCCCGGTCAAAGGGCGCGGTTCGAGCGTCGGTGGGTGGGGCGCGGCCTTTTTGTGCCCGGGTCGCGGGCGTTCGTCGTCGTCGGCGCGCGGGCCGGGGAGCGCGCCTCCGTGGCGGCTCCCGGGCCGAAGCGGACGCGCCCGCCGCGGCGGGCGCGGGCTTCAGGCGATGAGGAGTTCCTCGGCGCCGTACCGGTCGTCGCCGTAGACATCGGCGTAGGGGATGCTGGGCGGGCGTTCCGGTAGCCGTTCGGCGATCGCCGGGTCCAGGGTTTCCAGGCTCCCGTCGGCCGCTGCTTCCACCAAGCCTTTCATGGTGATGAAGCCTTCCAGGGTCAGGGCGCTGACGAGCGCGCTGTAATCCAGGTCCAGCCCCCGGGCCGCCTCGCTCATTTCCTGCAAGAACCGCTGTTCGACCAGCACCGTCGGCGTGCCGCCGAGCGCGAAGCCGTTGCGGGCGATCGCGGGGTTGGTCTCGCCGGGGTAGAGGGTGAGCAGGTCGTAGTCGGAGTCCTCCAGCGACTCCGCGATCGCGGCCACCGCGCGCTTGGACGCGTCCGCCACGGCCGGGTCCACGCCGGCGTTGGTCGGCCACAGCACCGACATGGTGACGAGGTCGCCGTCCTCGGCGCGGTAGTTGCCCTGCCCGTGGTAGTCGAGGAGGAGGTCCGGCTCGAGCCTGGCGACGAGTTCGCGGACCGCGACCGACTCCGGCGCCTCGTCCGCGCCGAAGGGCGCGGCCGGGTCGTAGGTGCGGTTGAGGTCGATGCCTTCGTTGTTCAAGCGCGGGCCGGTGAGGCCGCGCTCGCCGCCGACCTCGCGCTCCCACCGCGCGAACCCGTCCGGGTTGACCCGCGGCACCACCGTCACCGTGACCTCGTCCCGGAGCGCCTTGGCCAGCTCGGTGTCGCCAGACAGGAAGTCGAGCAGGTACAGCGCCGCTTCGGTGCCGATCGGCTCGTTGCCGTGCTGCTGGGTGACGAACAGCAGCTCCGCTTCCCCGGTGCCGACCGTGGCGGCGTGGAGCGGGTTGCCGTCGAGGGACTGCCCGAAGACTTCCAGCGAGAGCGTGTCGTACCGGGCGTCGAGCCGGTTCAGGTCGGCGTAGAGCTCGTCGTTGCTGCGGAGGTCGGGGAAGGTCAGCGTGTCGGGCAGCCACCCGCCCCGTGCGGCCTGGTCCGTGAAGTAGTCGGCGATGAAGAGCTTCGCTTCGTAGGCTTCCAGATCGGACTCCCTGGCGGTTTCCAGTATGGCGCCGGGCAGGTCGGCCCGGTCCAGGCCGCCGTCGTCGAGCCTGTCCGTCCAGAGCTCGACCTCGTCGACGCCGGCGTTCCGGTCGAACAGGTTGAAGTACACCGAACGCACGTAGTTTTCCGAGGAGCGGGCCGCGAAGGAGTCCTGGAACTCCTGCGAGGACAGGAACACGTCGTCCAGCGCGTCGACCGCGGCCGGGTCCCCGAGATTCACGAACCGCGTCAGGAAATCGCGCCCCGCTGGGTCGGCCGCCCGGCCGAGGAAGGAAAGGTAGAGCGTCTGGACCACATCGTCCGGATCGACGGCCGCCGCGATCGTCATCTGTTCGCCTCCTGAGGGGATTGGACAGGGCCTCGCCCTGATGAACGCCAGCGTGAACGACGTGGTTCGTCGGTTCGCAGCCGGCGGTTGCGGAATGGATGCCGGCGTCCTGCTTCAGCGTGCGACGGGCAGCGCATCGCCGGCCTCGCCGTGTGCGAAACCGGCGTCCCGGGCTGCCTGATGGAAGCGGGGGCGGACGTGGGGAGCGGCGTGCCGGTGCGTCGGCGCCCTTGCGACTAGGGATGCATGGCTAACGGCTTTGGCGCCGCCCCCCGGCGGCACTCGGCCCGGGCGCGCGCGGACCTTGCGCCGCTTTCCACGCCGCTCGGCTTCCGGACGAAGGCGCCCTTCGGCGTCGGCCCCGAGTTGCGGCCCCCGCCGGCGCCCCCGGCGGTCGAAGCGGAGCCGGGCTAACCCGCCGCTTGGAGCCTGCGGTCGTGCGCGTGCAGCAGCATCGCCACTCGGTCCGCGAGCTCCGCGCCGGTGATCGGTTTGCGGACCAGGGCGGAAACGCCGCCCTCGTCGCTCCCCAACGCCAGGGCCGCGGCGTCGGCGGCGTAGCCGGTGAGGAGGATGACCGGCAAGCCGGGCCGCCGCCGCTTCGCTTCCCGGGTGAGCGCGACGCCGTCCAGCCCGGGCATCGCCAGGTCGGACACCATCGCGTCCAGCGCCTCGCCCCGGTCCAGGAGGGCCAAAGCGGCGTAGCCCTCGCCGGCTTCCAGCACGTCGAAGCCTTCGTCCCTGAGCTGCGCGGCGAGGACATCGCGCACCATGGCTTCGTCGTCCACCAGCAGCACGCGCGGGCGCCCCGCGGGCGCGGGGGTGGCGGCCCTGGGCGGGGCGGGGCGGCGTTCCACCGGGGGTTCCAGCGGGGCCTCGCGCAACCGGCGGGCATCGCCGTCCACGACGATCGGCAGCCAAAGCGAGACCCGGGTGCCCCGGCCCGGTTCGCTCGCGATCGCCAGCGTGCCGCCCGACCCTTCCGCGAAGCCGCGCGCCATGGCCAAGCCCAGCCCGGTGCCTTGGCCCAGCGGCTTGGTGGTGAAGAACGGCTCGGTCGCCCGGGCGAGCGTCGCTGCGTCCATGCCCTCGCCGGTGTCGGCCACCATGACGCGCACGTAGCCGCCGGGCCCCAAGCCGTCGGGCGCAGCGGCGGCGGCGTCTTCGGCCCGCTCCGCGGCCGCCGAGAACACGACCGTGCCGCCGTCCGGCATGGCGTCGCGCGCGTTGGTGGCGAGGTTCACCAGCACGGTTTCGAGCTGCCCGCGGTCGGCCAGGACAGGGGGGAGGCCGGCTTCCGCGTCCACCTCCACCCGGATCTTCGCGCCGAGCGTCGCGGCGAGCACTTCGCGGAGGCCCCCGAGCAGCTCGCCGAGGTCGAGGGCGTCGGCCCGCAATTCCTCGCGCCGCGAAAAGGCGAGAAGGCGGCGGGTGACGGCTTCGCCGCGCCGTGCGGCGTCCTCGACCATGCCGGCCAGCCGCTCCACGGCGGCGGCGTCGCCGGCGCGGCGGCGGATGAGGATGGCGCCGCCCGAGACCGCCTGGAGGACGTTGTTGAAGTCGTGCGCGATGCCGCCGGCGAGTTGACCCATCGCCTGCACCTTCTGCGCCTGGAGCAGCGCCGTTTCCGCGTTGCGGCGCTCCGCGATCTCCACCCGGAGCCGGTCGTTGGCCTCCACCAGCTCCCGTGTCCGCTCCGCCACGCGCGCTTCCAGCGCTTCCGTGTAGCCGCGCGCCTCCTTTTCCCGCCGCTGCAGCGCGGCCGCCATCTCGTTGTAGGCCGCGGCGATCTGGCCGAACTCCGAACGCCGGCCGAGGTCCGGGGCCCGCGCCGAAAGATCGCCCTCGCGCCAGCGCTTGGCCACGGCGAGCAGGGCCCGCGTCGGCCGGGCGATGGAGCGGCGCGCCACCCAAAGGGTGAGGCCGAAGGCGGCGAGGCCCACGGCGCCGAGGAGCGCGGCGGCGCGCCGGAGGGCGCGCTCCACGTCGGCCATCAGCTGCGGCTCGTGGAAGCCGACCACGGCGGCGAGCCGGTGGTTTGCCGGAGTCGGCGGGGTGTAGCCCACCAAGCGGTCGGTGCCGTCGATGCTCCTCAGCCGGAGGGTGCCGGGCTCCGTCGCGCTCACCAAGGGCATCGCCGCTGGCGGGAAGCCCTTGCCGACGAACTCCGCGTGCCGCGCGTCGCGTGCGAGGATCACGCCGTCGGCGTCGGCGATGGTCAGCACGCCGTTGGCGAGCAGGGGGGAGCCGGCGCGCTTGAGGCCATTCAGGTGCTGTTCGAGCAAGTTGAGGTCCATCGCCGCGACGAGCGTGGCCCCGGGCGCGGTCGCGTCGGCGGCCCCGAGCGGCAGGTAGAAGGGCAGCACGCCGCCAGGGTGGCCCGGCGGCCGGGCGAAGCGGCCGGCGGTGAAGCCCGGGGCCGCGAGGGCGTCGCGCACCCAGCGGTCGCCCTCCCCACCGGCGGCGGCGACTGCCGGATCGGATGCGCACGCGACCCGCCCCCCGGGGTCGACGAGGGCGACGAAGGCGAAGCCGGGCGCGCCGCCGCTGAGCTTGGCGAGGCGGCCGGCGCATTCGTCGCCCGAGCCCCGGAATTCGGGGATCGCCGCCGCGGCGAGCAGGATGCGCGCGCCTTCCGCGATGCCGTCGGCGTTGCCCTTCAGCAGCCCGGCTTGGTGCGCGGCGAGGCCGTCCAGTTGCGCCTTGCGCTCCGACCACTGCGCCACACCGACCGCGACCTGGAGGCCCACCAAGGGCAGGAGGCAGGTGGCGGCGATGAGCAGCAACCGGGTGGAGACGCGCGCCCCCCCGTTCCATTCGCGGCGCCGGGGCGGCGCGGCGTCCGCCCCCCGCTCCCGCGACAGCCGCGGCTCCGGCGCGGGACGCCAAACGCGATGGTGCATGGCTCGTGGCCCCGTTTCGTATGCTTCATTATGGGCCGACGCGACGCGCCCGGCCTCCGCCCGAATGCTCTCTTTAGCCGGTCCGGCGTGACGCGGTAACGAAAATTCGTCCGCAAGTGGCAAAGCCGTGGAGGTCCGCGGGACGGGGCGCCGCCTCTGGCATCCCCGGCCGTCCTCCGCCATGTGTCCGGCGCCGGGCGCGACGACGCCGCGTCCGACAACAGGAGTTTCAATTGCACGACCTCGGCGCCGCTTTCTCGACCGCGCTCGGCTTGGTGGCGGCCGGCGATCCGGCGCTGGCGGCCATCGTGGGGTTGTCGCTGCGGGTGAGCCTGACGGCGGTGGCGCTCGCGGCCTTGGTCGGGCTACCGCTCGGGGCGCTGTTGGCGGTGGCGCGCTTCCCGGGGCGGCGCGGCGTGGTGGTGGCGTTGAACGCCTTGATGGGGTTGCCGCCGGTGGTGGCGGGGTTGTTCATTTACCTCCTGCTGTCGCGCTCCGGGCCGCTCGGGCCGCTCGGCCTGCTGTTCACGCCGACCGCCATGGTCGTCGCCCAAGCGGTGCTGATCGCGCCGATCCTCGCCGCCTTGTCGCGGCAGGCGTTGGAGGCGCTGTGGGAGGAATACGCGGAGCAGCTCCGCTCCTTCGGCGCGGGGCCGCGGCGGGCGGTGCCGACGCTGCTCTGGGACGGGCGCTTCGCCCTGCTCACCGTGCTGCTCGCGGGCTTCGGCCGGGCGAGCGCGGAGGTGGGCGCGGTGATGGTGGTGGGCGGCAACATCGAGGGCTTCACCCGCGTCATGACCACGGCCATCGCCTTGGAGACCAGCAAGGGCGACCTGCCGCTCGCCCTCGCCTTGGGCGTGGTGCTGATGGCGATCGTGCTGACGGTGAACGCCTTGGCGCAGTTGGCGCGGGACACCGCCGCCCGGTGGGCCGGCGGCTGAACGGCCCGTGCGCGCGCCCGACACCTGCCTGCCGCTCCGCGCGGAGGGCCTCCGCTACGCCGCGAACGGGGTGCCGATCCTCGACGGCGTGTCCTTCGCGCTGGAGGCGGGGCCGCCGGCGCTGATCATCGGCCCGAACGGCGCTGGCAAGAGCGTGCTGCTCCGCGTCCTGCACGGGCTGCTCCCGCCGACTGGGGGCGCGGTGCGGTGGGCGGGCGAAGGCCGGAACGGCGGGCGGCCGATGCCGCGGGACGCGATGGTGTTCCAGCGGCCGGTGATGCTGCGCCGCTCCGTGCTGGCGAACGCCGGCTACCCGCTGAAGCTCGCCGGGTTGCCGCGGGCGGAACGGCGGGCGCGGGCGCGGGCGGCGCTGGCGCGGGTCGGCCTCGACGGGATGGCGGACCGGCCGGCGCGGCGCCTGTCCGGCGGGGAGCAGCAGCGGCTGGCCCTGGCGCGCGCGTCGGTGCTCAACCCGGAGGCGCTGTTCCTCGACGAGCCCACCGCCAGCCTGGACCCGGCCGCGACCCGCGCGGTGGAGGACATCGTTTCCGACATCGCCGCCCAGGGCACCAAGGTGGTGATGACGACGCAGGACCTCGGGCAAGCGCGGCGCATGGCGGGGGAGGTCCTGTTCCTGCACCGCGGGCGGCTGCTGGAGCACGCGCCCGCCGCGGAATTCTTCGCCGGTCCGCGGGCGCCGGAGGCCGCGGCGTTCCTGCGCGGCGAGTTGGTCTGGTGAGCCGCGCTCAGCCGGAAGGGAGGAATGCGATGTTCCGCAGGTTCTTGATAGCCGCCTTCGCTGCGTTGGCCTCGCCCGCCGTCCCGCCGCGGGGCGCGGGCGCCCAACCGCCAGAACGGTCCATCACGGTCGCTTCCACCACCTCCACCGAGCAGTCGGGCTTGTTCGGCCACATCTTGCCGCTGTTCACGCGGGACACCGGCGTTTCGGTGCGGGTGGTGGCGCTCGGCACCGGGCAGGCGCTGGACGTGGGGCGGCGCGGGGACGCGGACGTGGTGTTCGTCCACGACCGCGCCGCGGAGGAGCGCTTCGTCCGCGAGGGCTTCGGCGGGCCGCGGCGGCACGTGATGTACAACGATTTCGTCATCGCCGGGCCGGCGTCCGACCCGGCCGGGGTGCGGGGCGGGCGCGACGCCGCCGAGGCGCTGAAGCGCATCGCCGCGGCCGGGGCGCCCTTCGTGTCGCGCGGCGACCGCTCCGGCACCCACGCGGCGGAGTTGCGGTTGTGGGAGGCGGCCGGCGTGGATTTGGCGGCTGGGCGGGGGCGCTGGTACCGCGAGGTCGGCCAAGGCATGGGGCCGGCGCTCAACACGGCGGCGGCGATGAACGCCTACGTGCTGACCGACCGCGGCACCTGGCTGGCGTTCCGCAACCGCCAGGACCTCGGCATCGCCATGGAGGGCGACCAGCGGCTGTTCAACCAGTACGGCGTCATGGCGGTGAACCCGGAGCGGCACCCGCACGTGAAGGCGGCGGACGCGCGGCGCTTCGTGGAGTGGCTGGTGTCCCGCGCCGGGCAGGAGGCGATCGCCGGCTACAAGATCAACGGCGAGCAGCTCTTCTTCCCGAACGCCGACCGGTCCGAGCCGCCGGCGTCGTGACGGCGGCGGTTCATGTACCGCCGGGCCGTGAAACCCGGCCGGAGGGAAACCGCTCCGCCCCTTCGGCCGGCCGCGCGGGAGCGGCGCGGCTCAGCCAGCCGCGGCGACCGCCTCGGCAGCGGGGCTGCGCGCCGGCGCGGCGATGCGGCGGTCCTGGGCGCCGGCGAGGCGGGCCATCCGGCGGAGGTCCATTTCGGACAAATTGAGCGCCGCTTCGGCCCAGCCGTCCACCACGTCGCGCAGTTCGTCGAGGGTGACGGGGTCCACTCGGCGGCCGGCCTTGTAGGTGGCGTGGTGGGCGTTGTGCCAGCGGCCGTTGTTGTCCACGTAGTCGTTCACCGCCTGGGCGCCTTCGCCGTCCGGCACCACCGAGTGGACCAGGCCCATCTCGTGCAGCTCATCGGCGGTGTAGATGCGGCCGCTGAGGATCATCTTCTCGGCGGCGGCGCGGCCGAGGCGGCGGGACAGGAAGCTGTAGGCGCCCATGCCGGGGAAGAGGTTGAACAGCACCTCGGGCAGGCCGAACTTGGCGCTCTTCTCGGCGATGATGACGTCGTGGGCCAGGGCGCACTCGAAGCCGCCGCCCAGCGCGTCGCCCTGGACCAGGGCGATCGTGACCATCGGCAGGTCGAGGGCGGTGTGGTTGCGGTGGATCGCCTCCACCGCCGCGTGGCCGTAGCGCTTGAGGGCGTCCAGGTCGCCGACGCCGATCAGGGCGCGGAACAGGCCGAGGTCGCCGCCGAGGTTGAAGATGCCTGGGATGGCCGAGCCGCAGACGAAGTAGCGGAAGGGCCGGTTGCGAGGGTCGGCGTTCCGGAAGCGGTTCTCGATGTCGGAGTGCATCGCCGAAACGTCGCGGAGGAGCTGCGGGCTGAAGCAGGGCCGGCCTTGCGGGTTCAGGCGGCACCAGAACACGCGGCGGGCGGCGTCCACGTCGACGTCGACGGTTTCGTAGGAGCGGGGCGCGGTATCCAAGCCGGTTTCGTTGGAGGGTTCGGCGAAGCTGGCCGTCGTGGGGGCGGTGCCTGCGATGGGCAGCTTCCTAACGAACGTCATGCTCCTTGCCTCTCCTGCTTGCCCTGGGGCGTCCCGTAGCGTTGCCGGTTGGGCCAGTCCGGCGCTGTCGAACGGATGCATTATAGCAATCACGCAAATGTTATACAGTGGAAAATCAGCATCGCGGCGTTTCCAAAGTTGAGAACAGCAACCATACATTGTTAATTTCGCCTACGTGCTAACGCTCTGGTTAATATGTATCACGGATTGGTATACGCATGATCCGAGCGCAGAACAGTATTCAGCGCTTCTGGATGGCGGAAAGGCTGGCGTCAGGTGGTGCCCAGGTCCTTCGCTTCGGACAACATCCCCCAGGTCGATCGCACCCGGCCGAGTTCCGACCTGACGGCGACCACCTGCCCCGGACCGGCGGCCCGCACCTCGGCCGCGGGCAGCGCCTCCGCCGCGCGGCACACGCCCCACACACCCTTGGCGCCGATGTTGGCGGCGCTGCTCCGCAGCGCGTGCGCCTCGGCGCGGAAGCCGGACACGTCGCCCGCGGCCGCGGCCGCTTCCATCGCCCGCAGGCTTTGCTCGCCGTCGCGCAAGAAATCCTGGACGAGCCCGGCCAGGAAGTCGGCGCCGCCGAGCGCTTCCAGGTTCGCCAGGACCTGCTGATCCAGCGGCGGCGGCGCCGCGCGGCGGAAGCCGGGGTGGGACGCGATGGCCGCGACCCGCGCCGGACCCGCCCGGTCGGCCGGGCCGTCGCCCCCGCGCGGCCTGCCGTGCTCCTCGACCACCTCGGCCAGCCGGGCGGGCTCCACCGGCTTGGTCAGGCAGGCGTCCATGCCCGCCTCGCGGCAGCGTTCCGCGGTGTCGGGCGACGCGTCGGCGGTGAGGCCGATGATCGGGACGTGCCGCTGCCCGAGGGAGGCGAAGCGGTGCAGCTTGGTCGCTTCGATGCCGTTCAGCACCGGCATGTTCACGTCCATCAGCGCCACGTCGAAGTGGTCGGCGGCGAGGGCGTCCAGCGCTTCCTCGCCGTTGCCGACGAGGGTGGCCTGGTGCCCGGCGCGCTGGAGGATCTTCTCCACGACACGCCGGTTCACGTGGTTGTCGTCGGCGACCAGCACCCGCAGCCCCCGGCCGCCGTGCGGGCCCGCGGCCGCCAAGCGGGGCAGAGGCGTGGCGCCCCCCTCACCCCGCTGCGCGGCGTCCTGCGGCAAGCGCGTGGCGGCGAGTTCCAGCGCCGCGACCAGTTCCGCCGGCGTCGGCGCCGCGGGCAGGAGCGACGTGACCCGCCGCCGGAGGCGCAGGGGCGGCAGCCCCTCGGCCACCGGGCCGCCGCCGAGCGCGAACACGGAAGCGCCCGCCGATGCCGGCACCCCGTCCCGCAGGGCCGCTTCCAGCGCTTCCGCGCCGAGTGGGTCCGGCGCCGGGGAACACAGCAGGAGGTGCGCCGGCGCCCCTTCGCCGTCCGCGGGCCGCCACAGCCGCTCCATGTCGCTCCGCGCCGCCGCTTCGATCCGCACCGTCGCCCCGCGCGCCGCCGCGGGGGCCAGCAGCGCGGTCCCGGCCGCCGGGTCGGAGGTCAGCAGCGTGGCGGCCAAGCCTTGGAAGGACCGGGCGGCCGTGGCGTCCGGCTCGCGGCCGGCCGTCGGGCGTTCGGCCAGGGCGGTGAACCAGAAGGTGCTGCCGCGGCCGGGTTCGCTTTCCACCCCGATCTCGCCGCCCAGCAGCCCCACCAGCCCCTTGCAGATGGCGAGGCCGAGGCCGGTGCCGCCGAAGCGCTCACCGATGTTCTCGTCCGCTTGGGTGAAGCGCTCGAAGATGCGCCCCGCCGCTTCCGGGGCGACGCCGATGCCGGTGTCCGACACCTCGAAGCGCAGCACCAGCCGGCCCGGCTCCGGCCCTTCGGTCGCGTCGGCGGCGATCACCACCTCGCCGGCCTCGGTGAACTTCACCGCGTTGCCCACGAGGTTGAGCAGGACGTCGCGCATGTGCCCCGAGTCGCCCACGATCCGCGCGGGCGTCCGCGGCGTGACGTGGACCAGCAGCCGCAGCCCCTTTTCCCGCGCCTGCGCCAGCAGCATGCGCCGCACGTCCTCCAGCAAGGCGTGCAGGTCGAGCGGCTCGGCCCGCCGCACCCCCGCGCCGGCCTCGATGCGGGCGAAGTCGAGGATGCCGTTGATCATGGACAGGAGCGACTTGGCGGCGCCGTCCACGGTGCGCGCCATCTCCGCCTGCTCGCGGTCCAGGTTCGTTTCGCGCAGCAGGCCGCCCATGCCGATGATTGCGTTGAGCGGCGTGCGCAGCTCGTGGCTGACGCTGGCCAGGAACAGGCTCTTGGCCTCGCTGGCCGCTTCCGCCTGCCGGCGCGCGACGGAGAGCTTGCGGATGAGCGTGGCGGCATAGAGCGCGAGTGCGCAGGGGCCGACGATGAGCCCGGCCGTCAGGTGCGGCTGCTCCTGCCAGTAGGGCGTGGTCAGCACCACGGCGCCGAAGCCGAGGAGGAACACACCCGTCGCCGCGAGCAGCCAACGGACGCCGAAGCGGACGCCGTTGCCGATGATGATCCACAGGTAGACCAGGAAGAAGAACGAGGCCGCCTCGCCGCCGACGTGCAGGGACCAGGACACGAAGCCCATGTCGAGCAGCAGCGCGAAGGCGCGGCGCGGCGTGTTCCGCCCCGGCCGGAACCTTATGTGCGTGAATATGGCGAAGCCGAGGACGCCCCAGAGCACGAGGCCAGGCAGCACGGCGTCGGCGATGGACCGGCCGGCCGTGTACAGGTACGCCGCGGCGAAGAAGCCGAAGCCGAGCCGGTTGACGCTCATCTCCTGCTCGCTGCCGACCTCGCCGCGCAGCGCCGCCAAGGCCGACGGGGGCGGCCGCCGGGCCGCCGGTCGACCGCTCGCGGCTGGAGGCTGGCGCTGGCGCCGTGGAGGGCGCGTCAAGCGGCGGCGCCCGGCGGCGCCGGCTCCTCCTCGCGTGCCGTCTCGACCGCCCCTTCCGGGAGTTCGATGGAGGTGGTCAGCACCGCCACCACCGCGCCGGTCTGGTCGCGCAGCGGCACCTTGCTCGTGAGCAACCGCCGGCCGCGCCAGGGCGCGTCCTCGCGGTACGGCGCGACAGCCCGGCCGGTGGCGAAAACCGATGCGTCGTGCCCGCGGCCGCCCTCGGTACGCTCCGCGCCCGGGCCGGCGGCGAAAGCGGCGTTGGCGTAGATGCAACGCCCTTCGCGGTCCATCGCGCTCACCAGGGCCGGCATCGCGTCCAGGATGCGCCGGGGGTCGATGGCGGTTCCGCCGTGCGGCCCCGCCGCCGGCTCGGCCGCGGGAGGCGCCCCCTGGGACGGAGACGGTTCCGGCACGCCCGCCGCCGACGCTGCCGCGGGCGACGCCCCGGCCGCCATCCGGCGCCCGAGCGCGAGGAGGTTACGGGCCCGGACCACTATCTCGAAATGGTCCACCGGGCTTTGCAGGAAGTCGGTCGCGCCGGCGTCGAGCGCCCGGAGCCGGAACGAGCGGTCGTCGTAGGCGGTGATCACCACCACCGGCACGTGCCGGTTGTTCGGCATGGCGCGGAACCGCCGGGTGAACTCGGCGCCGTCCATGCCCGGCATCTTGTAATCGGTGATGACCAGGTCGACGCGGTTGCTTTCCAGCCATTCCAGCGCGTCCGCCGGATCCGCGAACACCTCGGCGGACACGCCGTCCTCGATCGCCGCGGCGAGCCTGGCATAGATGTTGCGGTTGGTGGCGCGGTCGTCGAGGATCAGGATGGTGGCCATGCCTCGCTTTTACCTCGCCCCGGCGGCCTGGCGGCGCGTGGCGCCCCGCACCGACCCTTCACTCTTCGGACACCGCGCCCGGCGGCCGGTGCAGCGGAATGTCGATCTCGCACACCAAACCGGTCCGTGCCCAGGTGAACGACACCTCGCCCCGGAGTTGATCGCGCACCGTGCTCTCGATGACGCGGGAGCCGAAGCCCCGGCGCTGCGGCGGCCCGGCGACGGGCGGGCCGCCGGTTTCTTCCCAGCGGAGGTGCAGGCGCACCGCCGGCGGGTTCTCGCGCCAGGAGAGGGCCAGCGTTCCGTCCGGGACCGAGAGGCTTCCGTACTTGGCGGCGTTGGTCGCAAGCTCGTGCAGTGCCATCGAAAGGGGCTGGGCTGTCAGCGGCGCGAGCAACACGGGCGGCCCGGTGAGCAGCACCTGGGAACTGCTCCCGCTACCGACGAACGGAGCCAGTTCGCCTCGAAGCATCGCTTGAAAATCGGCCCCCGTCCATCGCGATTCCGTCAAAAGCGTCTGGGCGCGCGCGAGCGCGGCTACCCGCCCTTCCACCGCTTTGGCGAAGGCCGGCATTGTTTCGGCTCGGGTGAGCCGCAGCACCGCCTGGACCACCGCCAGGGCGTTCTTGGCGCGGTGGTCCACCTCCCGCATCAGCAGCAGTTGGCGCTCCTCGGCCTCCTTGCGGGCGGTGATGTCCACGTTGACGCCGAGGATCGGGCCGACCCGGCCGGCGGGGCTCGGCATCCGGCGGCCGCGCCCGATGAGCCAAGCGGTTTCCTCCCCCCCGTTCCGGCCGGGGCGCAGGATGCGGAATTCGGCGAGGTACTCGCCGGAGGCGAGGGCCTCGGACATGGCGGCCCGGACGGCGTTGCGGTCCTCCGGGTGGACCAGCGCCAGGAAGGCGTCCAGCGAATCGGGCTCCCCCGCCGCCGGGGGCAGGCCGAACAGGGCGTAGTGCTCGGGGGACCACACGAAGGAGTCCTCTTCCGGGTCCCATTCCCAGGTGCCGACCCCGGCCACCTCCTGCGCGAGGCGGAGCCGGGCCTCGCCCGCCCGCAGCGCCGCTTCGGCGGCCTTCAGCGCCGTGGCGTCCGTGTGCAGCTCCAGCACCGCGGCCGCCTGCCCGTCGGCCGGGTCGCGGCGGAGTATCCAGTGGGAGGCGACCACCACGTGTTGGCCGTTGCGGCGCTTGTGCCGCAGTTCGCCCTGCCACTCGCCGGTCCGTTGCAGTTCTTCCACCAGGCTGCGGCGGCCGCCGTCGGGGAAGCGCGTGCCGAGCAGCTCGTGCGTCGTGCGCCCCATCGCCTCGCCGGCCGGGAAGCCGAACAAGCGTTCGCAGCCCGCCGACCAGTGCAGGATGGTGCCTTCCGGGGTGCGGAGGATGACGGCGCCCATGTCGAAGGCGGAAAAGAGGTCGGCGGCCAGAGGCTGCTGCGCCCCGGGCACGCCGGCCTGCTGCGGCGGCGGCCCCGGGCGGAGGCCGCGGCGGGCCCGGAGCAGGACGGCGGCCACCAACCTGCCGAGGACGCCTGTGCCGTTGGTCAGCCAGTTGTTGGGGCCGTCCGCCTTGCCGGCGCTGCCGGTCATGCTCGCTGTCCCGCTGCCCTGCCCCGCCCGCGGCCGCCGGTGTCCGAGGCCGCCGCCACAAGGCGTCGGCGGACCGCCCCGGGCGCGGCTCCGGGCACCGGCCGCTCGTGGAGGGCTTGCGGGATGCCCCGACGCGCGCGAGGCAAAGGGGTGGAGACGGTTGCTCGGCGAGGGGCGGGTTTTTTGAACTGACGGACCACGGCGAAGCGAGCGGCGCCCCCTCCCGACTTCACAACTTGCGGCGAACAACTCTGCCTCAAATCCACCGTCGTCGAGAAACATATTCTTCAGGATGTGTACCAACTCCCGCAATCGAGAGGACGCAATCGGGGATGCCGGTCGCCGTCGGTCACGTCCCTGTGCGATGGGGACGCGCCGGCGCAAAAGGGCGCATCGCGGCGCGATGCCTCGCAAAAGTCGCCTGCTCGCGCCGGAACGGAGACGTCGCGGGGCGCGCGGACGCCGCTTGGCCGCGTCGCTATGACGGCGCGTCCGGCCCCCTCACCTCTTGGGACTCACACCACCCGGTCGGCGATCCGCTGGGGAGAGGGCATCGTCGTCCGGAACGACGGGCGCTCCGCCAAACGCCCGGCCAGCCTGACCAGTGCGGGGTGCAGGCTCCGCCAAGGGTGCTCGGGGAAGCGCACGTCGAGGTAGCCGAGCACAGTGCCCGCCGCGATGTCGGCGAGGCCGAAGCGTCCGCCCACCAGCCAGCCGCCACGCGTGCCGCCCTCGCCCGCCTCGGCCAAGGCGGACAAGGCGCGCAGGCCGCCGTCCACCTTGCGCCGTTGCCGCGCCATCCAGGGGACGCTTTGGTGCTCCTCCGGCCGGCGCCGTTCCCAGAACAGCAGCACGAGCGCGTCGCAAACGCCGTCGGCGATCACCTCCGCCTGCCGGGCGGCGAGCGCGTCGTCCGTGCCGGCGGGCGCGAGCAGCGGCGGGTCCGGGTGCTTGGCCTCCAGCCACTCCAGGACGAAGCGCGACTCGTAAATGCCGCGCCCGTCCGGCAGCACCAGCACGGGCAGCTTCTCCAAAGGGTTGTAGGCGGGCGTGGCGGTGGAGGAATCCCACGGCACCTCCGTCGCCAGCTCGAAGGGGATGCCCTTTTCCGCCAACGCGATGCGGACCTTGCGGGCGTAGGGGCTCGGGGTGGCGCTGATGAGGCGGTACATGCGGCCGGTCAGGCTCCGTCCACGGTGATGTTGAGGGCGCGGACCACGACGCCGTAGGCCTCGCGCTCGGACCGCTGGAGTTCCGCGAGCGCCTCCGGCGTGGAGGGCTCCGGCTTGGCGGCCTGGGTGCGCATGGCGGCGGCGAAGGAAGGCGCGCGCATCGCCTCGCGCGCCGCCGCGTTCAGCCGCGCCACCACCGCGGGCGGCGTGCGCGCGGGCACGTAGAGCGCTTGCCAGAGGCCGATGACCAAGTCCACGCCGAGTTCCCGCAAGGTGGGCGCGGCGGGCAGCAGCTCCAGCCGCTGGGGCGAGATCACCGCGAGGACGCGGGCGCGGCCGTCGCGCGCCATGGCTTCCGCGCCGCCGGCGGGCACCGCCATCACGTCCACCTGGCTCGCGGCGACCGCCTGCATGGCGGGCGCTTGGCCGGTGAAGGGCACGTGCAGCAGCTCCGCCTCCGCTTCGCGCGCGATCCGGGCGAAGGCCAGGTGCGCGGTGCTGCCGACGCCCCAGGAGCCGAACGAGAGCGCACCGGGCGCGCGCTTCGCCGCCGCCACGAGGCCGGCGAAGTCCTTGATCTCGGGCCGCGACGGGCCGGCCACGACGGCGAAGGGGATGGTGGCGACGAGCGAGACCGGCGCGAAGTCGCGCTCCGGGTCGTAGGCCAGGTTGCGGTAGGTGAGCGGGTTGATCGCCTGGGTGTCCACGATGCCCATGAACATCGTGTAGCCGTCCGGCGCGGCGCGGGCGGCGGCCAGCGCGCCGACGCCGCCCCCGGCGCCGGCGCGGTTCTCCACCACCACGGGCTGCCCGAGCACGGCCGTCAAAGGCTGCGCCAGCGCGCGCGAGACGATGTCGTTCGCGCCGCCGGGGTTGAAGCCGGAGATGATGCGGAGCGGGCGGTCGGGAAAGGCGAGCGCGGGCGACGAGAGCGACAGGGCGGCGCCCGTGCCCAACAGGGCGCGGCGGGTGGTGGCTGTCATCCGAGTCTCCCGGGTTGGGACCGGCGTTCTCCCTCGGCCGTCTTCTGCCGCCGCGCGCCGGGGCGGGCAAGTGCGCCGGCGGACGGCCCCCGCCGCGGGACGGCTTCAGGTCGCCGCCGATGCCGGCGGGGGAGGAGGATTCCGGTCGGACGCCGGGCGCAGCCGCGTGACGTTGCCATCCGGCGGCCATTCGCCTCCGGGCTGCGGCGCTCCCCCCGCCGCCGCTACGGCCGCCGGGAGCCACAAGGTCACGGTCGTCCCGCGGCCCAGCGCGGTCTCGATGGCCAGCGCCCCGCCCGCGCGTTCGGCGAAGCCGCGCGCCATGGCCAAGCCGAGGCCCGTGCCCCGTCCGCGCGGCTTCGTGGTGAAGAAGGGCTCGCCGGCGCGCGCCAGCGCCTCCGGCGACAGGCCGACGCCCGTGTCGCTCACGGACACCCGCGCGTACAGCCCCGGCGCCAACCTTTCCGGAGGGCGTCCGGCACCGCCCGCACGGCCCGCGCCGCCGGAGACGCGCTCCGGCGCCGCCCGGACCGCCACCTCGCCGCCGCCGGGCATCGCGTCGCGGGCGTTGACCGCGAGGTTCATCACCGCCGCTTCCAGCTCGCCGCGATCGCCCCGCACCAGCGCCGGCAACCCTCCCGCCTCCATGTAGCAGCGCAACCGGTGCGGGGCGCCTAGGGTGCGCGACAGGAGCTGGCACACGCTGGACACGGCCTCCGCCGGATCGGTCGCCGGCTCTGCGTCATCCTTGCCAGCGCCGTCTGCCCCTCGGTCGCGCCGGGCGAAATCGAGCATGCGCCGGGTCAGCGCCGCGCCGCGTCCGGCCGCTTCGTCGAGCATGCGCGCGAGCGAGCGCACGCGGTCCGGATCGCCGGCGTTCTGCTCGATGAGCCGAGCGCCGCCCTGCACGGCTTGGGCCACGTTGGCGAAGTCGTGCGCCACGCCAGCGGCGAGCTGGCCCAGCAGTTCCAGCCGCTGCCCTTGCCTGGCCGTGTCCTCGGCCGCGGCGCGGCGTTCCTGCTCCGCGGCGAGGCGCCGCGCCTGGCGCATGGCCGAGAGCACGGCGAGCGCGAGCGCCGTGGCGGCCAAGGCGCAGACCGCGCCGAGCGCCAGGAGGTGCTGCCGCCACGCCGCGAGCGCCGACGCCACCGGAACGCCGTAGCCGACGACGACCGGGTAGTCCCCGGCCCTGGCGTAAGCGAAAACCCGTTCGACGCCGTCGATCGACGAGGTGGACCGGTAGGTGGCGCCCGGCAGCCCTTGGCCCAGGCGGAGCATGAGCGGGCTGGTCTGCGGCGGCAGGCGCGGCAACGCCCCCGCCGCCTCCGGGAAGCGCGCCAGCACCTCGCCGTCGGTGCGGACGAGGGAAATCGCCACGCCGGCCTGGCCGCGCGCGGCCTCGGCCCAGAATCCGGTGAAGTAGGAGGCCGCGACGGCGACGTGGACCGTGCCGTCGAAAGCGCCGTCCGACGTGGTGCGGCGCCGGCTGATGCCGAAGTTGGACCGCTGGGTCGTCATGCCGACATAGGCGCGGCTGATGAAGGTGCCGCGGTCGGCCTCGCGCTGCGCCGACCAGAACTCGCGGTGGGCGACGGAGACGTAGCCGCCCGGCCCGAGCGGCAGGCTCGCCGCCCATTGCCGCCCTTCGGCGTCGGTGAGGGCGAGGGCCGAGACCTGCGGCAGGCCGGCGTGCATCGCCCGCATCTCCGCCGACAGCGCGGCCGAGGCGGCGCGGATCTCGTCCCAACCCATCCCTTGGGTGCGGCGGTCGAGCTGGCGCACCAGCAACTCGTGCGTCTCGAGCGCCTTGAGGGCGTGCTCGCGGAGCACCGCCGCCGCCCCGCGGGCGTCGTCCTCAAGCCCGCGGAGCAGTTGCGCGCGGTCGTACCAAGCTGCACCGGCGAACAACAGCGCGGGCACCGCGACGGAGGCGGCCAGCGCGAGCCGCAGCCGGCGCAGCGTGCGGATCGCCGCCTTGTGTTGCGCGTTCGTGCGCCTCAGCAGTTCCGGGTCCACCATGCCAGCCGGTTCCGCCCTGCCGCCGCACCGTCGCCGACACGGCGGCCAATCCGGCGCATCCGCCCGCCCAACATAAGCCCACGGACGAGCGGCCCGCCACCCTTCGGCATCGGGCACCGCCTGCGGCGGATGGGAATTGCTTCCGTTGGCGGGGCGTGCCTTACTCGGCGCCATGCCCCTCGGAGCCGCCTGATGCCGGAAGCGCCGACCCCGCCGTCGCACGCCTTCCCCTCGACTTCGCCGACCGCCGACCCGCAGGTGCAGTACTCCACGCCGGTCGGCGACGAAGCGAAATTCACCACCTGCTACATGTGCGCCTGCCGCTGCGGCATCAAAGTCCACCTGAAGGACGGGCGCGTCCGCTACATCGAGGGCAACCCGGACCACCCGGTCAACAAGGGCGTGCTCTGCGGCAAGGGCTCGGCCGGCATCATGACGCAGTACTCGCCGGCGCGGCTCAAGGCGCCGCTCCGGCGCCTGGGGGAGCGCGGCTCGGGCGAGTTCGAGGAGATCTCTTGGGACGAGGCCTTGGAGACCGCCACAGGCTGGCTCAAGCGCGTGCGGGAAACGGACCCGAAGCGCCTCGCCTTCTTCACCGGGCGGGACCAGAGCCAGGCGCTCACCGGCTTCTGGGCGGCGCAGTTCGGCACGCCCAACTTCGCGGCGCACGGGGGCTTCTGTTCCGTGAACATGGCGGCGGGCGGGCTCTACTCGATCGGCGGCGCGTTCTGGGAATTCGGCGAGCCGGACTGGGATCGCTCGCGCCTGTTCCTGATGTTCGGCGTGGCGGAGGACCACGACAGCAACCCGCTCAAGCTCGGCCTGTCGCGCCTGAAGGAGCGCGGGGCGAAGTTCGTCTCGGTGAACCCGGTGCGGACCGGCTACTCCGCCATCGCCGACGAGTGGGTTGGCATCCGGCCGGGCACCGACGGCTTGCTCGTGCTGGCGCTGGTCCATGAGTTGCTGCGGACGGACCGCGTCGATGGCGAGTTCCTGGCGCGGTACACCAACGCGACTTGGCTGATCGTGCGGAATCCAGGCGGCGCGGACGACGGGCTGGTCGCGCGCGGCGAAGGCGGCAAGCCGCTCGCCTGGGATCGCGCGCGGGGCGCGGTGGACGCCGCGCTGCCCGACCTCTCACCGGTCCTGGCCGGCGACTTCACGCTGCCCGACAGGCGGCGCGCGCGACCGGTGTTCCACCTGATGGCGGAGCGCTACCTCGGCGCCGAGTACGCGCCGGACGCGGTGGCGGAGCGGTGCGGCGTGCCGGCGGAGCGCATCCGGCGCTTGGCAGCGGAGATCGCCCGTGTGGCGTTCGAGCAGCCGGTGGTGATCGAGCAGCCCTGGACGGACACCTACGGCCGTCGGCACGAGCGCATGGTGGGGCGGCCGGTGTCGTTCCACGCGATGCGCGGCATTTCCGCGCACTCCAACGGCTTCCACACCTGCCGGGCGCTGCACCTGTTGCAGATGCTGCTGGGCGCGGTGGATACGCCCGGTTCCTGGCGCTACAAGTCGCCCTTCCCGCGGCCGATCCCGCCGGCGCCCGGGCCGGCCGGCAAGGGTTCGAAGCCGAACACGCCGCTTTCGGGCAACATCCTCGCCTTCCCGCACGGGCCGGACGACCTGCTGGTCAACGACGACGGCTCGCCCATACGCATCGACAAGGCGTTCTCCTGGGAGGCGCCGCTCGGGCTGCACGGGGCGATGCACACCGTCATCGGCAACGCCGGCGCGGGCGACCCCTACCCCATCGACACGCTGTTCATGTTCATGGCCAACATGGCCTGGAACAGCGCCATGAACCCGGGCGAGACGACGCGCATCCTGACGGAGAAGCGCGCCGACGGGGAGTACGTGATACCCCACGTCATCTACTCCGACGCCTACTTCTCGGAAACGGTGCCCTACGCCGACCTGATCCTGCCGGACACCACCTACCTCGAACGGTGGGACTGCATCTCCATCCTCGACCGGCCGATCGGCAGCGCGCACGGGGCAGGCGACGCCATCCGCCAGCCGGTGATCGAGCCCGACCGCGACGTGCGGCCGTTCCAGGACGTGTTGATCGACCTCGGCGCGCGGCTCGGCCTGCCGGCCTTCGTCAAGGAGGACGGCTCGCCCCGCTACAAGGACTACCCGGACTACATCGTGAACCACGAGCGGACGCCCGGCGTCGGGCCACTCGCGGGCTGGCGCGGCGCGGACGGGACGAAGAAGGGCAAGGGCGAGCCGAACCCGGACCAGCTCAAGCGCTACGTGGAGAACGGCTGCTTCTGGCTCGACCACCTGCCCCCCGAACAGGGCTTCTTCAAGCACGCGAACCGCGACTACCTCGAACAGGCCAAGGCGATGGGACTGGTCGGGAGCGCCGGGCAGATTGTGCTCCAGATCTGGTCGGAGCCGTTGCAGAAGTTCCGCCTCGCCGCGGAAGGGCACGGCGCGGTGCGGCCGCCCGACCGGCTGCGCGAGCGCGTGCGCACCTACTGCGACCCGCTGCCGATCTGGTACGCGCCGCTGGAGCACGGGGCGCAGGACCTGTCGCGCTTCCCGGTTTCGGCCATCACGCAGCGGCCGATGGCGCACTACCATTCCTGGGGCTCGATGAACGCTTGGCTGCGGCAGATCCACGGCTCCAACCGGCTCTACATGGCGCGGTCCAGGGCGCGGGAGATGGGCCTCGGCGAAGACGATTGGGTCTGGGTGGAGAGCCGCGCCGGGCGCCTGAAATGCCAGCTCCGGCTGATGGAGGGCGTGAACCCGGACACGGTCTGGACCTGGAACGCCATCGGCAAGCGCGCCGGCGCGTGGGGGCTGACGGAGGACAGCCCGGAGGCGAACCAGGGCTTCCTGCTCAACCACGTCATCTCCGAGTGGCTGCCGGCGCAGCAGGGCTTCCGGCTCGCCAACAGCGACCCGGTGACGGGGCAAGCGGCGTGGTACGACCTGCGCGTGCGGATCGAGCGCGCGGCGCCGGAGGAAGCGGGCGTGGTCTCGCCGCGCCCCGATCCCCTGCGCGCCCCGCCGCACCTCGGCGAGCGCCGGCCGGAGGTGCTGCGCTTCAACGCCAACGCGCCCGCCATCGGGGCGGCGCCGCGATGACCTCCCTCCCCGACCGTCCGCCCGGCGCGAAGAAGCTCGGCCTTGTCATCGACCTCGACACCTGCGTCGGCTGCCAGGCCTGCGCCACCAACTGCAAGGAGTGGAACGCCTCCGGCCACAGCGCGCCCTTGCCGGACTTCCACCCCTACTCCGCCGGCGCCGAGGGCGTATGGTTCAACCGCGTCCATTCCTACGAGGCGGGCGAGGGCAACGGGGGGCGCACCGTCCACTTCCCGCGCTCCTGCCTGCATTGCGAGAACGCGGCCTGCGTCACCGTCTGCCCGACCGGCGCCTCCTACAAGCGCGCCGAGGACGGGATCGTGCTGGTCAACGCCGAGACCTGCATCGGCTGCGGACTCTGCGCCTGGGCCTGCCCCTACGGCGCGCGGGAGATGGACGAGGACTCGGGCGTGATGAAGAAGTGCACGCTCTGCATCGACCGCATCTACAACGAGACCATCCCGGAAGCGCAGCGCCAGCCGGCTTGCGTCATCACCTGCCCGACGCGGGCGCGGCACTTCGGCGACCTGGGCGACCCGGACAGCGCGGTGTCGCAACTGGTGGCCCGGCGCGGCGGGCAGGACCTGATGCCGGAACTCGGCTACGCGCCGGTGAACAAGTACCTGCCGCCGCGGGAGCGCTCCTCCGCGCTCACCGAAGCCAAGCCGGTGGAGGAGGCGCCGACGCCGATGGACATCGCCAACCCGCTGCTGCGGTGGATGGACCGGGTCCTGTCGCGGTGAATCCCGCGCCGTCCATCGTCTTCTTCACCACCGCTTCCGGCGCCGGCTACGGGCTGCTGTTCTGGCTGGGCTTGTTGCGGGCGCTCGGCTGGGGCGCCGGGGCGCCGCCTTCCTTCGGCGCGGCAGCCGTCCTGCTGGCGCTGGCGCTCATCACCGCCGGGCTGCTGTCGTCGCTCGCGCATCTCGGCAACCCGCAGCGGGCGTGGCGGGCGCTGTCGCAATGGCGATCCTCCTGGCTCTCGCGCGAGGGCGTGGCGGCGGTGCTGACCTACCCGCCGGCGCTGCTGTTCCTCTCGGCGCTGTGGTTCGGGTGGCCGGGGTTGGCGGTCGTCGGCGGGCTGCTGTCGGCGGCGGGCGCCGTCGCCACGGTGTACTGCACGGCGATGATCTACGCCTCGCTCAAGACGGTGCGGCAGTGGCGGCACCCGCTGGTCGTGCCCGGCTACTTCGCCATGGCGGCGTTGAGCGGCGCCGCACTGCTGGCCGCCTTGGCGGCGGCGTGGGGCTTGCGGGGCGCCGTCCTTGTGCCGGCGGCGCTGGCCGTGCTGGGGGGAGTCGCCGCCCTGGCGCTGAAGCTCGCCTACTGGCGCGCGGTGGACGCCGGCCTGCCCGGGCCGACGGCGGAGAGCGCCACCTCGCTCGGCGCCATCGGCCGCGTCCGCCCGCTCGACCCGCCGCACACGCAGCAGAACTACCTCTTGCGGGAGATGGGCTTCCGCGTCGCCCGCAAGCACGCGGCGCGGCTCAGGGCCGTCGCGCTTGCGGCGGGCTTCGCGGCGCCGGCAGCCCTGGCGCTGCTTGCCTTGGCCGGGGCGCCCGCGGCGCCGCTGCTGGCGCTCGGCGCGCTGCTCGCGCTGCTCGGCGTGCTGGTGGAGCGGTGGCTGATGTTCGCCGAGGCGACGCACACCGTCATGCTCTACTACCGCTGACGGCGCCGCGGCTTCGATCCTCGGGGTAGAAGTCGGCGATGGCGAACTCGGAGCCCAGCGGGTCGAACCGGACCGATCCGTCCACCAGCACCCGGCTCTCGATGCCCGCGCCGTCGTCGCTTCGCCGGTGATGGATGACCTGCGGGCGATCCGCGCGCAGGATGAGGTGGTGCCGCACCGACAGCATCCCGAGGCAATCGGCCAGCTTCGCGCCGGTGCCCACCGATCGCGTGGACGGCGACAGGACCTCCACCACGACCGCCGGATGCGGCACCGCCGCGACGTCCGGGGCCAACGGACAGCCGCAGTTCACCACCGCGTCCGGCTCGTGGCCATCGTCCCCGATCTCGACCGCAATGCCGTCGCCAAACGCTTGGCACGGCAGCCCGGCCGCGCGCGGCCGCGTCGGGCGCCCGCCAAGCTCGCATCCTTGCCAAGTTGCGCGCGGCGCGTTCGGGCGCCACGGTCAGAACTTCGCCCGCCACCGGCTCGAAGCGGCCGCGCGGCTGCGCTTCCGCCCAACGGCGGTACCCCGCGCGGGGCATCCGGAGCGGCGGCTTGGCCAGCGGAGCGTCCTTGCCGCCACGCCACCACCGGGGCCGCCTTCCCGCCATCGGGCGCGGGACGGCGGCATTCGGGCTACTCCAGCACAACCTCGCCGCCGGCGCAGATGTCGCGTGCCGGCAGGCGCAACTCGCGCCCGTCGCCGAACACCGCCGTCAGGTCGGCGAGGCAGCGCGCCGGGCCGGGCGGCAGGTCCTCCGGCGGGGCGAACTCCATGCTCTCGCCCGCGGGCAGCTCTGCGTGATCGAGGCGGTCGGGGCCGCGCGGCGCGCCGATCGGGTCGGCGTGCAGCGCCACCAGCGGCGCCGCGGCGGCGTTGCGGAGCCGCACGCCGCCGCTCGGCAGGGCGGCGGCCGGGGCTTTGGGCGCGGGAGTGGCGGCGTCCTCCTCGTCGCGCTGCGGGGCGGGCGGCGGCGCGAGCCGCTCGTCCAGCGTCCAGCCCGGGCGCAGCGCGATCAGGGTTTCGGCACAGATGTCGATGGCCCGGCGCTCTTCCGCCGCTTCCGTGTCGAACACGACGCGGAGGTCGGCGTGGCAGCCGCCTTCGAAGGCGGCTTCATAGCGGGCGCCGGGGATTATCACCGCGGCGCCGAGCACGTCCTCGCCCCAGTCGCTCCCTTTGGTCGGGGCCAGGAAGGCCTGCCGCACGGTGCGGCGGTGGTCGTTCAGCAACACCACCCGGCGCGGCGCCTCGTCCGGGCGCTCCCCGAACACGACGCCCTGCACGGCGCAGAGGTCCACGCCGTCCTTCACCTCCTCGCGGTTGCTCGCCGACACGGCCCGGAGGTCGAAGCGGCAGTCGCGGGAACGGACGCGCAGGCGGAAGTCGTCGCGCGGCGCGATCGTCGCCGCGCCGAGCCGGTCCGCGCCCCAGCCGCCGCCCCCGCCGGCCGGGCGGGCGTACAGTTCGCGGATGCCGGCGCGGCCGCGATTGACCACCGGCACTTCGCGCACTGGCGCCGTCGCGTCGCCGAAGGCCATGCGGCGCGCGCGGCAGAGGTCCACGCGCTCCCGCGCCTGCTCCGTGTCGTCGGCGAACACGGCGCGCACGTCGAACACGCAAGCCGCTTGGCCCGCGCCGCGCAGCCGGAGGACATGGCTGCCGCCCGCCTCCACCGTTTCCGATCCTAGGCGGTCGCGCCCACGCTCGCGCGAGCCGGGCGGGGACAGGTACAACTCGCGGAGGGCGACGTCGGTGTCGTTCTGCACCTCCACCTCCCGCGCCGGGCCGGTGTCGGCGAAGGCGGCGCGCGGGGCGCCGCGGCAGGCGTCGAAGCGCCGCCGCTCCTCCTCGCCGTCCTCGAACACGGCCACAGCCTGCCAGGCGCAGGTCGCCGGGCGCCGGTCGAGCGGCACGCGCAGGCTGGCCCGCGGCGGCAGCACCCCGTTGCCGAGCCGGTCGGGCCCGCGGTCCTCGGCCCCGGCCGGATGGACGAAGAGTTCGCGCAGCACGCGGCCTGTGTCGTTGGCCACCGTCGCCTCGCGCGCCGGGGCGCGCGGCGCAGGGCGCTGGGCGGCGTCCTCGCCCGCGGGCTGCGCCGCGGCCGGCGCCGCGAGCGCCACCAAGGATGCGAGGACGACGCGCAGCATCGGCACGGACTCCATTCTTCCGGCGCAATATGCGCGATGCAAACCTATGGTTGCAAGGTCGCGGCGTTGCTGGTGCGCAGGATGTTGCCGCGTGCGGCGGAGCGGCCACTATGCGCCACCCCACCACGAGGATGACGCCAGGCATGCCGCTCGATCCCGCCACCAAGGCCAAGCTGGAGGGCATCTCCACGGCCACCGTCACCACCTTGCTGCTCAAGAAGGGCCTGCGGAACATCTGGATGCGCGGGCCGCTCCCCTTCACCGCTGCCGCGCGCGGCAAGCGGCTGGTCGGCCCCGCCTTCACCCTGCGCTTCGTGCCGGCGCGGGAGGATCTGGCGACGCCCGAGAGTTGGTCGTCGCCGCGCTCCACCCGCGCCGCCATCGAGGCCATGCCGGCGGGCTGCGTCGCCGTGGCGGACGCCATGGGCGTGACGGACGCCGGCATCTTCGGCGACATCCTATGCGCCCGGCTGATGAAGCGCGGCGTGGCCGCCCTCGTCACGGACGGCGTGGTGCGCGACGTGGCCGGGGTGGAAGGCACCGGGATGCCGGTTTGGAGCCGCGGCGGAGCGGCGCCGCCCTCCGTCGCCGGCCTCACCTTCGTCGGCTGGCAGGAGCCGGTGGGCTGCGGCGGGGTTGCGGTGTTCCCGGACGACGTGGTCGTGGCCGACGGCGACGGCGCGGTGTGCATCCCGGCGGCGCTGGTGGACGAGGTGGCGAACGGGGGCGAGGAGCAGGAGCGGCTGGAAGCGTGGATACTCGGCCGCGTCGAGGCGGGCGACGCGTTGCCGGGCCTTTACCCGCCGAACGCCGAGAATAGGGCACGCTACGACGCGGAGAAGAAGCGGTTGGGCGTGCACCTGCCCGCCACAGGGCCATGAGGCCCGCGCAGTGGGCGGGCCCTCGCGGCCGGTCCGTCGTTGCTTCGGGCGAAGAACTGGCACGCGGGCGGCGGCCCCGCGCGCGGACAGCATCGACGGCCACTTGGGTCCGGGCCCGTTCAACCGGCGCGCCGTGTTCGACAGCGTGGGCTTCATCCACGTCCTGACGCGGGAGCGGGCGGGACTGGCTCCCCTGCTGCGCCTTCGCCGTGCCGCGCCGGATGGTGCAGGAAGCGCCGAACAGCTGCGCCGCCCTCCTCTGCTCGCGGTCGTCGAGGCCCCCGCCCACGCCGACGAGGCGGGGAACCGGAAGGAGGTGGCCGCGGCGATCAATGCGCAGCACTGCCTCAACCGGCCGCGGACGGCGGCGGAGCAGGCGTCGACCGGCAACTTTGGCGACGGCCCCGGCAAGGTGCGGCGCGTGCCGGAGCGCATCGGCGGCTTCGCCCCCCTCCCCCGGCATCCCATGGCGGCGTGGATGCTCACCCGTAGGAAGTGTTGGAGGTGGGGCGGATGGCGGCGGAGTCGCACCACGCGCGGGGATTGGCCGAGGTGTTCGGCCTCGACGAGGGGGAGGAAGCGACGCTCTGCGAGATCCCCTATCGCGGCGCCCAGCCCATGCCTCCGGCCGAACCTCTCGTCTACCGCTTCTACGGGCTCGTGCTGGTCTATGGCACGATTTGAAAGGAGATGATCCACGAGGAGATCGACGACGGCATCATGCCCGCCACCCACCACGACATGCGGCTAGCGTCCTGACCGGGAAGTTTCTGCGATTATCCCCCCGGCCGAGGGATGGTCGCCATGGGCAGGGCCGCGGCCGGGATCGAGCTGAGCGCGGCGGAGCGCGGCCGCTGGCCCGGGCGCACAAGACCGGCCAAGCCATGGCGCGTCGGGCGCGCATCGTGCTGGCGGCCGCGGCGGGGTTGGAGAACAAGGCGACCCGCGCCGAGGTCGGGGCGGACGCCAACACGGCCGGCGAGTGGCGCCGCCGCTTCGCTGCGCGTCGGCTTGGCGGTTTGCTGGACGAGCCGGGGCCGGGGACGCCCCGCGAGACCGGCGACGGCGAGATCGCCGCCACGATCCGGCTGACGCTGGAGGCGGCGCCGCCGGGGACGACGCACTGGTCGCTGCGCTCGATGGCCGAGGCGGTCGGCTACGCGCCGTCCACCATCCACCGCGTCTGGCGCGCCTTCGGGCTGCAGCCGCACCGGGCCGAGGCCCCCAAGCTCTCGAACGGCCCGCTCTTCGCGGAGAAGGTCCGCGACACCGTCGGCCTCCACCTGGCGCCGCCCGAGCGGGCGCTGGCGCTGCGCGTGGGCGAGAAGCCGCAGATCCAGGCGCTCGACCGCAGCCAGCCGTTGCTGCCGATGCGCCCGGGCCGGGCCGAACGGCGGCCCCGCGACCACGCCCGCCACGGCGCGACCTCGCTGTTCGCCGCGCCCGGCATCGCCACCGGCGCGGCGATCGGCCGTCGCCGTCCCGAGCACCGCTCGAGCGGGTTCCGGAAGTCCCTGGACCAGGTCGGGGCCAGCGTGCCCCCTGGCCCCGACGTCCACCTCGTGATGGGCAACTGCGCCACCCACAAGACCAAGCCGCTCCGCGACCGGCCCGCCAAGCGGCCGCGGCGGCGCGTCCATTTCACGCCCGCCGGCGCCCCTCGGATCAACCAAGTCGAGCGCCTCTTCGCCCCGATCGCCGACAAGCAGATCCGGCGCGGCGTCCACCCAAGCGCTCGAGAGCGACATCCGCGCCCTCATCGGCGCCCGCGACGCCGACCCCAAGCCCTTCCGCTGGACCGCGTCCGCCGACGACATCCCCGCCGCCGTCCAGCGCTTCTGCGTCAGGACCCAGCAGACCGGAAGGATTACGGAATCAGGACGCTAAACGCTTTCCAGCTTGTCAAGGCGGTCGCGGGCCAGGGGCGAGCGACTGGGCGCCCCTTCGAGAGGTGTCGGACGGCTGAGCCCCGCGGGGTCGGCCCGGGCGCCGATAGGGGTCGCCGGACAGGTTCATCCGCACATCCTGTGACGGCGGCAGGTTCTGGACGGCGTATTGGCGGCGCTCGCCGCGATGGCCGAGACTCGCCCGATGCGGTTCTCCCCCATCCAGATCCCGGCGGCGCCGGCCGGGTTGCTGGTCGAGGCGGTCGCGGTCGAGCCCGACCGCGTCGTCATCACGGCTTGTGCCGACGCGCCGGGCGCCTCTTGCCCGGCCTGCGGCGCCGTGGCCGGCAAGGTCCACGGCCATTACTGGCGGATGCTCGCCGACCTGCCCTGGCACGACCGCCGCGTCGTTTGGCGCCTCCGGGTCCGGCGCTTCCGTTGCGACCGCTGCGAACGGCGCACCTTCGCCGAGCGCCTGCCGGACGTCGCCGCGCCCAAGGCGCGGCGGACGGGGCGCCTCGCCCGCGCGCAGGCCGGCATCGGCCTGGCGGTCGGCGGCGAGCCGGGGGCGCGGCTCTCGTCCGGGCTCGCCATGCCGGTGAGCGGCGACACGGTGCTGCGCTTGGTCCGCAAGCTGCCGGCCCCGCCCCGTCCCGCGCCGCGCGTGGTCGGGGTCGACGACTGGGCGTGGCGCCGCGGCCGGCGCTACGGGACCATCGTGTGCGACCTGGAACGGCGGCGCGTGGTCGACCTCCTGCCGGACCGCTCCGCCGCGCCCCTGCGGGCTTGGCTGGAGCGACACCTGGGCGTCGCCGTCGTCAGCCGCGACAAGGCCGGGTCCTATGCGGAGGCCGCCCGCACCGGGGCTCCCGGCGCCCTGCAGGTGGCGGACCGGTGGCACCTCCTGGTCAACGCGTCGGACGCGCTGCGCGGGGTGATTGAGCGCCACCAAGCGAAGCTGCGCGAGGCGGCCCGGCTCTGCGCCGCGAAGGGGAAGGCTCCCGCGGCCCGGCCAACACCGGCGAAGCCTCCCCGGCCGGGCGCGGAGGCGCCGGACGCCCGACGACGGACGCGCTTCGATGCCGTCATCCGCTTGCACGCGCAAGGCGTGCCCATCAAGCGGATCGCGCGCCGGACCGGGGTGGCCCGGAACGCGGTCCGGCGTTGGCTGCGGGCCGGCGAGTACGTCCCCTACCGGCGCGCGCCCGGACCGAGCCTGCTGGATCGGCATCTCACCTTCGTCGAGGAGCGTTGGCGCGCCGGCCAGCGCAGCAGCGCCGCGCTCTGGCGCGCCCTGCAGGAGCGGGGGTTCGAGGGCGGCTACGACATCGTCCGGCGCTGGGCCAAGCGACGCCGCGCGGACGGGGGCCCCGAAGAACCGGGCGCGGCCAGCCCGTCCTGGCGCGTGCCGTCGAGCCGCCGAGCGGCCCGCCTCCTGACGGGCGACCCGGCCTCGCTGGACGACGCCGGCCGCCTGTTCGCCGCCACCCTCCGGGCGATCGCGCCCGGGATCCGGGCCGCGGCCGACCTCGTCGGCGCCTTCGGCCGGGTCATCCGCGGCGGCGACGCCGACGCGCTCGACACGTGGCTCGACGCCGCTTCGGCCACGCCGCTGCGTTCCTTCGCCGAAGGTCTCCGCGCCGACCGCCAAGCCGTGCGCGCCGCCGTCGCCGAGCCCTGGAGCAACGGTCCGGTCGAAGGGCAGATCAACCGCCTGAAGCTGATCAAGCGGCAGATGTTCGGCCGCGCCAAGTTCGACCTGCTCCGGCAGCGCGTGCTGCACGCCGCCTGATCCGAACCGACGCGGGTCGAGGGCGTGGCGATCTGCCCGCCGTCACAGGATGTGCGGATGAACCGCCGGACAAAGTCGACAGGGCCGATTCGGCGCTTGGTGGCGCACTGCGCACCACGGGGACGTTCCGCCGCCACGAGGGGGGGGGGAACCCGCGCCCTTTGACCCGCCAGAGGGCGCTCTCTATATGCCCGTCCTGTCCGGCCGGACGCGCCCATCCGCGCGCCGCGGCGACTTGAAGGTTTCTCTATGGCCCAGCCGCTCATGCCGAAGGCCACCGCCGTGTGGCTCATCGAGAAGACGTCGCTCACGTTTGAGCAGGTCGCCGATTTCGTCGGTATGCACCCGCTGGAGGTGCAGGCGATCGCCGACGGAGAGGTGGCGCAAGGCATCATCGGGTACGATCCCGTCTTGAACGGGCAGCTCACGCGCGAGGAGATCGCGCGCTGCGAAGCGGATTCCTCCGCGCGCCTGAACATCACGCACAGCGCGCTTCCGATCCCCAAAGCGCGCAGCAAGGGCGCCCGCTACACGCCGGTTTCGAAGCGAAACGACAGGCCGGATGGCATTGCTTGGCTGCTCCGAAACCATCCGCAGCTCACCGAGCAGCAGATCTCCAAGCTCCTGGGCACCACCAAAGACACCATCGCCAAGGTGCGGGACCGCAGCCATTGGAACAGCGCCAACATCAAGCCGCGCGACCCGGTGATCCTCGGTTTGGTCACCCAATCGGATCTGAACGCCGCGCTCGCCGCAGCCGGGGATCGCGCCGGGGGCGGCGCGCCGCCCCCGGCCGCCGATGCACCTGAAGAAACCGCGGCCTGACGCGTGGCCGGCGCGCCCGGGTTCCGTCGCGCCGATTGGTTCAGGCGTCGCGGCGCAGGCGTTCGATCTCTTCCTTCAACCGCAGCTTTTCCAGCTTGAGGCGGGACAACTCGGCGGCGTCCGGGCGCGGTCGGGTGTCTTCTTCGACGATCTGCCGCTCCAGCGCCGCATGGCGTTCTTCCAGGGTCTTCAGCCTCGGCGATGGCGCCATACGGATGCCTCCTCATTCCGGCTTCGGTGCGTTGCCGGCTGGATTGTTGCGCCGGCGGCCGGGCATGATATGGCCCGCGGCGTTCCTCCGCAGCCCCGATCCTGCTACGGATGCCGCTCCGATGCTCGATGACCGCGAATCCCTGCTCCGGCGGCTGCACGAGATGCGCAGCGAGCACCGCGATCTCGACACGGTCATCGCGCGCCTCAGCGCGGAACGGACGGACCAGTTGCAGGTGCAGCGTTTGAAGAAGCGCAA